>NZ_JAWWCF010000221.1:0-4219 GCF_033720595.1 Lishizhenia sp.
GCAAACAGTTTTTCTTGCATGCTGGCTTGAGCAATTTCTGCGGTCATTTGTTGGGCATTGAAATTACTAGGGTCGAGTAAATCTATAAAAACTGTTTCTCTTAAGATAAAGAGCCCTGTTCCAATAATAATGCTCCATAAAATGAACTGTAACAGTGCCGAAATTCCAATACCTATAACCTTACCAACGAGTAATTGTCGGGCACTGGCTGAAGCTAAAATTACTTCCACGATGCGGTTAGATTTTTCTTTGGATACGCTTCGTAAAATCGTCATTCCAAACAGGAAAATGAACAAAATAATGATGAGTCCGAAGAAGTAACCCGCCCAGGCAGAAAGTTTAGAATCTGTATTTTTTGGGTCGTAGACGTTAAAGAAATGAAACTGCATGGGTTGTTTGATCTCCCTGAATTTCTGAACACTTAACTGTGTGAATTCTTTTACCAATATTTCTTCAAACCTTCGTTCTACTTGATATTGAATTTTTGATTTTACACGTTCTGAGGGTGTTTCCCTATACATCACTTTGATGTGTTTGTTAGAAAGCACCTTCTCATTTAATTCTACACCTATATCGAAGGGTTTGTATTCTTCGTATTTTGCAAATTCTTCAAAATCTACGTAGGTATTGGTGAAACTGTATTTAATGTTAGGATCTTCTTTGGGCATAATTTTTCCCGACATAATTTCTTGGGGATCCATGATCAAAACATTCAGTACTTTCTTTTCACTTCCGCCCAACGCGAATAACAAGTAGGTGAGACCTAATACCAATATAGGACCTAACAAGGCCATTAAAACGAAGGATCTAGATTTTACACGTTCCTTCAATTCTCTCATTGCAATTAACCAACTATGCTTCATCTGACGTGTTTTGAGGTCCGTTTACTTCTTTTATAAATACATCTTCCATACTTGGTAGAATTTCTTCGGCTTTTTCAATTTTAACATGGGGAATGAGCGTTGCTAGAAGATCGTTGAATTCATTTTCTCCACGCATTTTTAAACGCACAATAAATCTATTGTCCGCAAGTACTTCTTTGTCTACAATTTCATAACCTGTCCAAAGTGCATTGGCAAAAGCTATCATGTTCCCTTGGAATTGAATAGAGAAAATTCCTTCTTTCTTGTCTTCTCTAAGCGTTGTAATATTTCCTTCTAATTTCTTTTCTCCTTGATGTAAGATCATACCTCTGTCACAAATTTCCTCCACACTTTTCATGTTGTGCGTTGAGAGAATAATGCTTTTCCCATCCGCACGCATTTGTTTCAATTCTTTACGAATTAACTCTATGTTGATAGGATCAAATCCACTAAAAGGTTCATCCAAAATTAGTAAATGAGGTTTGTGCAACACGGTACATATGAATTGTACTTTTTGTGCCATTCCTTTCGAAAGTTCTTCAATTCTTTTGTGTTTCCAAGCTTCAATCTCAAACTTTTCTAACCAGTAGCGCAGACTTTCTTTTGCATCTGTTTTACTCAAGCCTCGCAGTCTACCTAGAAATACAGCATGCTCTTCCACGGTCATACTTTTATACAAACCGCGTTCTTCGGGTAAATACCCAATTTCATTCAAATGTTTGGTGGATAATATTTGTCCTTTGAAACTGATAAAACCTTTGTCTTGTTGGATAATTTTATTGATGATACGGATAAGGGTAGATTTACCTGCACCGTTAGGACCGAGGAGTCCGTAAATTTCACCTTCTTTCACCTTCAGACTGATATCGGAAACCGCTCTTTTACGGTAAAAGGATTTGTATATACTATCGAGTTCTAACATAAACATTGGATGAGCTGATAAATATAATGATTTCGATGTAGGAGTGCGTTTTGAATTGTCTTCTAAGCGATAAAAATTCACCCAAGGTTAAAATATTTCATTACATATATTACCCGGGTAACTAAATAATGTTATTTTTGCCTAAATAAAAAAATCAAAGAAGACTATGAAAAAGTTTTATGTTGCTGCATTTGCCTTTGCAGCTTTAGCTACTACAGCTTGTACAAGTGAAGGAGAAAAAGTAGAAGAAACGGCTGCAGATGCTGTTGAAACTCCAGTTGTTGAAGAAGTTACTTACAACTTAGACGCTGAAGCTACAACTTTGAACTGGACAGGTTCATGGGTAAAAGAAGGTGAAATCCAAAGAAGTCACAATGGAGCAATTAAAGTATCTGAAGGATCTTTAACTATGAAAGGTGAAGAGTTTGTTTCAGGATCTTTTAAAGTAGATATGACGTCTATCTCTAACAGTGATGTTGAGGACGCAGAGAAGAATGGAAACTTAGTAGGTCACTTATCTGACTCTACGTTCTTTAACGTCCCAGAATTCCCTGCAACAGACGTAAAAGTAAACTCTTTCTCAGGAGATGTAATGAACATTACTATCACTGCAGTAGGACAAGAATTTACACAAGACATCAACGTTAGTACAACTGATGCTGAAGGAACAATGACATTAGAGAGTTCTTTCGCAGTTGATTTCGGAGATGCATTACCATACACAAATCCAGAAGATAAAACTAACGGGCACGTGTCATCAGAAGTAGCATTCGATTTAAAATTGGTTTTAAATAAATAAGCTGGTTTTTGTTTACATAAGAAGGGTGGACCTTAGGTTCACCCTTTTTTAATGCTTGAAAACAAAAGGCTTGTGGTGGTGACTTTATTTTATCTTAAAATAAATCTCAAAGATTAGTAATCTATTAAAAGAATTTACTATTTTTGCAATCGCAATTCGCAAACGCCTAGGTGGCGGAATTGGTAGACGCGCTGGATTCAAAATCCAGTTCTTTCGGGAGTGTGGGTTCGATTCCCACCCTAGGTACACTTTACTAAAACCCTCTCATTTTGAGAGGGTTTTGTTGTTTTTGAGGGTTTGTTATCGATCTCAAAAAGCTTAAAAATAATTTTGTCTAATTATTTGGAATCCCTTAAATTGACTTCATATTAACTAAGTGATGCCTAACAATGAAAAAATCTTTTTTCTTTTTAGTGATTGCCCAAATATTCTTTTCAGCTTTTGGACAAAATTTAGTGCCTAATCCGAGTTTTGAGGAACATGATAGTTGTCCTCAATATTTGGGTGATTTTTTTGTGAAAGATTGGTATAGCCCAACTTTGGGGTCACCCGATTATTTTAATGATTGCTCCACTCTGGAAATGGGGGTTCCTTACAACATATTGGGGAACCAAGAAGCATCTGATGGTTCTGCTTATGTTGGATTTCATTTAAGTGATTTTAGCGGAACGAACGTTAGAGAATACATTCAAGTAAAGTTAAACGAACAATTGATAAAAGATGAATTTTACACCGTGAGTTTGAATATTTCTTTAGCCGATAGTTGTGATTTTGCTTGTAATAATTTTGCGGCATATTTATCAGTAGATAGTCTTACTTCATCTGATTGGTTGAATTTAAATGTTATACCTCAAATTAATTTTAATTCACAATCGATCATTTCTGAAGATAGTTCGTGGGTATTATTGATAGACACACTTTTGGCACAAGGAGGCGAGAAATTTTTAACCATAGGAGTTTTTGCAAATGATATCTCTATGGACTGGATGAAAATTAAAGATTACAATTATTTTTCAGCTCCCTATTATTTTTTGGACAATGTTAATGTTTCATTATTAAGTACATGTGATGAATTTAAGTCCGATTATCCCAATGTTTTTACTCCTAATAACGATGGTAAAAATGATTTTTGGAATCCAAATGGTGATATATCAGAATTAGAAGCTATATATGTTCTGAACAGGTGGGGGAATACCGTAGTTAAATTATCTGAAGAGAATGGATTTAGTTGGGATGGTAAGGATGAAAATAAGAAAGTTGTCTGTTCAGGGGTCTATTATATTGTAGAGGAAAGGGAAGGTTGTCCTTTGAAAAATGTAGGTGTAATTCATTTAATTAAGTAGTTTGTGTATTTAACTTGTTTACAGTTTTGTTTTGAATCTTATTTATTGAAGTATTGGTGGGAATTAACCATCTCTATACCACGCAAAGCAGAAAATTTTGTCCAAATTCCTCAATTAATTTAAGGTCATCAGTGATGGAAAAGTTCGATAAATGTTGCGTTTCGGGTACACTTTACTAAAACCCTCTCATTTTGAGAGGGTTTTGTTGTTTTTGAGGGTGTATTTTAGAGTTTTATTTTTCATTTTTCCGTGACAATTTCCCCGTTATCAAGGAATTGAATTACTAATGAAC
>NZ_JAWWCF010000222.1:0-4205 GCF_033720595.1 Lishizhenia sp.
ATTTCCCTCAACAACTATGCGACCGCCTAAAACTTTCTGGAATTGTATATGAACGTCAAGGTTACGCTTCTTCTTCACCTTTAACAGAAAAGAGAAATGATGATTACTTGGAGCGCTATGCTTTGGACGAACTCCCGAAGTTTTTAGATGCTGTTTTAGAAGAAAAGCAAAAAGCAATTTTAATAGGACATTCAGATGGTGGGAGCATTGCTCTGTTATATGCGCAAAAATACAATGAGCGTTTAAAGGCCGTGGTAACAATGGCTGCTCATGTAATCAATGAGCCCGAAACTTTAGCAGGAATACAACCTGCTGTAGAAGCCTACGAGAAAGGTAAATTAGATGGTTTAAAAAAATACCACGGAGATAAAACGAATGATCTCTTTTACGCCTGGGCCAATACCTGGAATGCTCCTTTCTTTAAGGATTGGAATATATGTAAGAAGATAGACAAAGTTGTAGTTGATGCATTAATTATTCAAGGAAAGATGGATCAATATGGAACAGAACAACAAGTTGATTTAATTTTAGACCATATTCAAAGTAGCAAGAAGGAAAAACTGATGTTAGACGACTGTGGGCACCATCCACATTTGGAACAAAAGCAAGAGGTTATTACTGCTATATATAATTTTATTATCGATTAATGGAAAATATTTTACGTGCTCAAAAAAGTTACAGGTATTATGTAGAAGGAAATCCTGCCACCGCAAAACACTTGATTTTCATCTTGCATGGCTATGGACAACTTTCTAAATTTTTCATCCGTAAATTTCAAACATTGGTTGATGAGGACACAGCTATAATAGCACCCGAAGGGATGCACCGTTTTTACTTAAAAGGAAGTAGCGGTCGTGTGGGTGCGAGTTGGATGACCAAAGAAGCGCGTGAAGACGATATCGCTGACAATCTCATTTTTTTAGATGATGTTTACAACAATGTAAAAGCTTCGCACAATCAAAAACTGACATTACTCGGTTTTTCTCAAGGCGGGGCCACAGCGGCACGATGGCACCAAATGGGACAGGTTAAGTTTAACAACTTTGTTCTTTGGGCTAGTGTTTTCCCTCCAGACTTAAAAGGTTTAGAACAAGATTCATCGTTCGCTAATTCAAACAACTTTTTCCTCGTTGGAGACAATGATGAATTTTTAGATGTAGAAAAAATTGAAGCGGTTAAAAGTGATTTTGAGGATAAATTATTAAACTTTACTTTTATTCACTTTGAAGGAGATCATAATATTTTCCCTTCTCCCTTGAACGAATTAAAAAAACAACTATGATATATAGAATTCTCCTCATTGCAACACTTCTATTTTCAATGAACTATACTGTTGCACAAGAAGACAGTCGTCCAGAAATTGGTTTTGACTTGGCCATGGGATTCTCTAAAAATGGCGGAAACTTTGGTATTGGTCCAAAATATAAATTTGCAGCGATGAACCCTTCTATTGCTTGGGGACCTTCTTTGCGCTTTCAACATGTTTGGGCAAATAATTTTCAAACGGGTCAAAGCACATCTTACACGATTTATGGTGGTGGAGCATTCTTACACTACCGTATAGAAAACATCATTTACCTTGGAGCTGAAGTGGAGTTTCTGCATACACCGATCAACTTTACCTTTGTATCTTCTCCTTCGTGGGTACCTACAGCCTTTGTTGGAGGTGGACTATCAAAATCATGGGATTTCTTCCGTATCAATGCAGGATTAATGTACGATGTAATCAACCACAATAATTCACCTTTCAGAAGCTCTTATTTCTTATCGAAAACAGACGGTTCTGGAAACAAAGCATTACTTCCATTGATCTATAGATTCTCCTTCTTTTTTGAAATATAGAAGATTAAAAAATTCATATCAATAAAAAATCCCAATCTGTTTAGACTGGGATTTTTTTATTTCTTTTCTTCTTAAACGGCTTTCAATTCCTCTCCTACAAATTTCGCAATCTCCGATAGGTAGTTATCCGAGAAATCAAATTTAACACCAGCTGTTTCATAGATTTCAGGAATACTCTTGGTGTAGCCTAATTTCAGCGCTTCTTTGTAATTGGCAACAGCCTTCGCCAAATCCGCCTTACTATTTTTCCAAACACCTAATGCTCCTAATTGAGCAAATGCATATTCGATGTAATAAAAAGGTACTTCAAACAAATGCAATTGACGTTGCCAACTTGTCGCTTTTGCAGTTTCATATCCTTCCCATTCTACCAAACCAGTGCCATACTCCTTGCTAATACGCAGCCAAGCCTCTGCTCTATCTTGAGTTGTATGTGTTGGGTTTTCGTATATCCAATGTTGGTATTCATCTATGGTTGCTATCCATGGTAAAATCTTGAGAATGGTTTCCAACTGATCGCGTTTAGCACGTTTTAAATCCTCTTCATCCTTGTAGAATTCATCCCAATGATCCATAGTCAATAACTCCATAGACATAGAAGCTAATTCAGCCACCTCAGAGGGTAGACTTTTGAATCCTGTTAATTCTAAATCTCTACTTAAAAAAGAGTGCACTGCATGTCCACCTTCGTGAACCATAGTTACTAAATCTCTTTGGGCTCCCACTGCGTTCATAAAAATGAAAGGAACACCTATTTCGTACAACGGATAATTATATCCTCCTGGTGATTTTCCTTCTTTAGATTCTAAATCCAAATGTTTCATTTTATCCATGGTAGCTATACAATCTGCAAAATAAGCATCTATCTTCCCCATTGCTGCAATGGATTTTTGCAGTAATGCTTCTCCGCCTTCGAAAGGTTTTAGCGCTTCCTTTCCACTCGGGTCTACCTCTGTATCATAAGGCCTGTATACATCTACCCCTAAATCTGCTTTATGTTTGGCTTGAATTTCTTTTACTAATGGAACAATGTGCTTTTTTATTGAAGCGTGAAAATCAAAACAATCTTCTTTCGTGTAGTCAAATCGCCCCATCGCTTGGAACTTATAATCTCTAAAATTATCAAAGCCCGCATTCAAAGCAACTTGATGACGTTTTGCAACTAACTTGCTGAACAATTCATCTAAAGCTGCTATATCCTCAGCTCTACGCTCCGTCATTAATTCATAAACTTCTTTGCGTACTGTCCTATCTTTATCTTTTAAGTAAGTAGCAGCTTTTTGCATGGTCAAAGTCTCCCCTTTATAACTTATCGTTTGTGCTGCAGAAATACTCCCAAATTGTTGACTCAACTCTGCAATTTCAGCTTGCAAGGCAACATTTTCTTCCCTGTATAACTCCAATGCAGTTCTTACGGAGCGAAAGTAAATATGGTAATCCTCTCCTTTAAAATCATCTACAAATTCAGATGCCATCAACTTACGATTCAACTGATCTTCAAAAGGTGCTAACTTGGGTTGAATTTGCGTAACAAACACCTTATAGGCTTCACTTAAAGATTCATCACGGGTATCAATTGTCATTCTTATGTAACGCCATGCAGCATCCTCTTCCAATACAGCATCCAGCTCAGACTTATCTTTGAGCCATTGCTCAACATCTGCCTTGGTTGCTAAATCTCGTTCTGTTAAATCTTCGAAATATGGTTTCACATCTTCCCAAGTATTGATGATTAAATCTTCCTTAACAAAATGTCTTTTTGGTTTATCTATATTCATGATGTGTCGTAATTATGTTTCCCAAAAATAGTAAACCCAAAGAGATAGATGGCCTTTCCTTCCCAGTGTATTCTTAGATTCTCCAAAATTGACAAATGTTAATCTTTCAACAGCTTTTTATCCTTTTTACAGCCGCAATCATTTTTTAAAATTGTGGCAAGTAAAAACAAGAAAGAAGCATGACGCATTTTTGGAAGAAAAAATCTAGTGAGGAAATAAAAGACATCGTCTTTACGGCTTTAGAAAAAAATACCAATTACGACAAAACTGGAGTTCTGGGTGTACCCGCATCCTACTTAGATGATGAGATATTTAATCAAGATGCTTCCTTCCTGAAAGATGCTCCTTTCATGTCTGTTTTAGTAAAAAATCCAAACCATATTGGATGTCACACCTTAGGAAACTCTGAATCTTTTTTCGCTGGAACACAGGAAATTGAAAAGGAGCTTATTGAGATTTGTGCGGTAGATATTCTGAAAGGAGAACGCCAAATTCAAGATAACGTCGAAATCGCATTACCATCAAAACAGTGGAAAAAACCGTTGAACAAGGTTTGGGAAGAGGTTTTCACTGAATTTAACATTG
>NZ_JAWWCF010000223.1:0-4173 GCF_033720595.1 Lishizhenia sp.
GATTTGATGATTTGAGGGATTTGTCTCTCGGCTCCGCTCGAGAACCCGTTTTCCTTTATTTGCTGGGGTTAGAGGGGTTATTTAAACAATTTAACCTTCTAGAAATCTAACTCTCTAGCATCTAACTTCTTAATTCTGAATTCTTAACTAGTACAGTCCTCCATTAAGGTTGAGGGTTTGACCTGTAATGAAGCTACCTTCTTCGGATAAAAGTAGTTCTAATGTTTTCGCGATTGTTGCAGGTTCTCCTAATTGATTCATGGGAACATTTTTAAGGATTTCAGCGCGTAATTCTTCAGGTACATCATCTATCATCCCTCTATTAAAATAACCTAACGCCAAGGCATTCACTGTAATGTTAAAGGTTGCCAATTCTTTACTCATGGTTTTTGTCATACCAATGAGTCCAGCCTTTGAAGCCGCATAGGCCGTGGTACCGATAAACCCCGTTTGGGCCACAACACTACTAATGTTAACAATACGTCCCCAATTGTGCTTACGCATCAATGGAATGGCATATTTACTCGTAAGGAAAGGCGCTTTGAGGTTAACATTCATTGTCGCATCAAAATCGTCTACAGATGTTTTCCAAGAGATGGCACTTTTAGAAATACCAGCATTATTGATGAGCATATCTAAACGACCGAATTTTTCTTCAATCTTGGCCATCATTCTTTTCACCTCATGTTCTTGGGTAAGGTCTGCCTGCGTTAATAGAACGTTTTCGTTCTCAATATTTAAAATGGGATTAGCATTAAAATGCAGCACTAATTTAATGTGACTTTGGGCTCTGAAATGTTCCGTTAAGGCCGTTCCTAATGCACCTGAGGCACCTGTTATTAATACTACTTTTTCTTCCATGCTTTTAAACTTTGTGCGAGTTTAAACCAAAAAGGAGAATTATCATAGTGATAAGCAAAATACTTTTGGTCTACTCCACCTAATTTATAATTGAAGGATTTCACGCTATCTACACGCGATCCACCAAAATCAAATATTTTATTTTCTGCCACCGCTTCTTCTCTTGCATTGTTGAGCAAAGCATACATGGCCCCTAACTTTTTCAAATCTTCAGAACTCGCACCTTTTAAATAAATGCGACGATTACCAAAATCCATCAAGAGCACACAAGCAGCTATCTTACCCGATACGCGAACGACATAACATTTTAAATGTTGCGCACCCGTTAAGTTCTCTGCCAAACGTGCAATAATTTCTACCTCATCCCCTTTGTAAAAATCTAACTTCTCCGCCAAGGTATTGGTAATAAATTCCAAATGTTCTGCTTTGTAATCTTCTACAACTATGCTATGGCCCGACTTCTCGAACTTTTTAAATTGTCGTTTCGCATTGGTAGATATTTTAGCGCCTTCCTCAAATTGTTGAAACACATAGATTTCAGAGGGAATCCATTCTGGAATTTCGCGCCTAAAGTTGACCATAGAACGCTTAAAATGCTTTTTTATTACCTCCTCTAATTCAGGTCTTCCAGCAGGAACATCTCCAATCACTTCTTGGTAACGGCTGAAGAAGGGTTGATACAGCGTTTTCAATCCCAAACGCACGGTATAGGGCAAAGCCACCCCCCAGTTTTCATCTTTTTTCCAATAGACAAACCAATTCTCTGCCGTGGCATCCAAGTATGTAGAAGTAGAAAAAATGCTTGCTCCGTGTAGCGCCACAAAATCATCCCAAGCCACCTTGTCGAGTCGCTCTGAACTAATCAGCATCGGGCAAATCTTTAAAGGTTAAAAACGCGTGTTTGTTTTGCATGGCTTGAATATAAGATTCTAATCGCTCAAATGAAAATAAGGTCATACTTTTTGGATGTCCTATCACCACTAGATCTGTTCTTCCTGATTTGGCAAACTTGCGCGTTGCACTTTTCAGTTTGGAAGCAAAGTATCCATCCATGCTAATATGATTCCAGGATGATTTGGTCAAGTGTTTTTGTTTACGACCGGGTTGAGCAATGAAATTTCCATCTCCCAGCATTTTGTGTCGCGAAGGTCTAATTCTCCCCCATCCATACAACTGCCAATAAAAGAAAGGGTGATATTTCATCCCCCCAATAGGAATCTCTGTGAAGTATCCTTCAGGATATTCGTGCGTTAATACACTTTGAAAATTATAGCGTCCTTTATTGGGTGCAGTCGTGAAATCAAAAGCATAGTGCTCTGAATGAAATTCACCACCTTGAAAAACAGTAGTATCATACTTAATACCTAACTCCTGAAAAGCTTTTTCAACTTTGGAGAAAGGTTGCAAACACCAACCTCCTGCTCTAAAGCTATTCACTTTTCTACCGATAAGTTCCTCTAATTTTTCTTTGTAACGCTTCACCAAAGGATAGATCTCCTCTTCTTCAAAATCATCTAATTTATAGTGCAAGTTCGTTACCATATTCCACCCTTCTGTAGTGTAAGAACAATCTTCCCAATGTGGATGAATATGTAATTGAACATCACTCCCCTCTGCTATAATTTGTCGCAATTGATCTACCACTTTTTGATAATCCTTTTGTAAGGAGGGATAATCATTTCTATACCGATCGCACGCTAAGAGGTAGCCCACATCCACAAAGTAGGTCATACCAACCCCATACTTCTTACTAATCTCTAGCAAACGCTGTGTTGGTTCCAAGATACATTTCTCCACACTACCTGTAGGGTTTCCAAAGAAAAGTTCATAGTCGAGGGTCAGAAAAATGTTCATGCCGACTAAGATAGGACTTTTAGAGATTTAGACGCTTAGACGGTTAGATTTTTAGACGGTTAGACCGTTAGACTTTTAGATTTTTAGAAGGATCTTCGGTGGGTTGGCCTTCGAGACTTCCACTACGTGGAACCTCAGGCCGCCTATTAATTCACAAATTAAAATTTAAAATTCAAAAAAAGGTTATACCGAGGCCTGAGGTCCGAGGTACGAGTTGTCTCGAAGGCCGTAAACTAGAAGAATTAGCCGTCTCGAAGGCCGATAGATAGTTCAAAGATCTCTGTATGCTTTCGCTAATTCCGGTAAGTCCTTATGCTTTCCATTTACAAGCGCTTCCTTCTTTTTACGGGACCATTTTTGGATTTGTTTTTCTCGGTTGTATGCAAGATAGACATGAGGATAATATTCGAAATACTGGAGTTTTACTGGAAGTCGTTTTTTGGTGTGATTTGCTCCATCTTCGCTTTGATGTTGCCGAAACTCAGGACGCAGTGTAACGGTTAAAATTTGAATGTACTGAACATACCGAGGCCTGAGGGGTGAGGTACGAACCGTCTCGAAGGCCGACAAATTTGAGGGAAACTAAAGCCTGTGGGGCAAGGTCAGAACAGTAACAAAAAACTAATGACATGAAGAAAGAATATGAATACTTACCCAAAACCAATCAAACAGGGATAGGATGGAAAACCCGCAGGGGCTTTTGTGCTTGAAACTTATTGGAAAAGAAGCGACCTTGGAAGCTTCTGAGACTATGTAGTTGAAATGCAAATAGTACCGAGGATTTGGAAGGATAGCCCGGCCGTTTGCCACTTCTATCCTACTTATAAATCTGCAATCGTCTTGTTCTCCACTACGTTGAGGATGCTATCTCTTACTTCGACCATGGCTTTGTTGAGTTTACAGGTTTCCTCCGAATCGCAATCGTCGCACTTTTCGTAATAATTCAAACTCACGCAGGGAAGCCAAGCAATTGGTCCTTCCAAGGCTCTATACACTTTGGCCAAAGAGATTTCGTTGGCTGGTTTCATGAGATAATATCCTCCCCCTTTTCCTTTTTTAGACGAAAGGATTCCTTGTTTTTTAAGGTCGAGCAAAATAGACTCTAAAAATTTGAGGGAAATATTTTGGGTACTGGCGATTTCTGAAATCAAAACGGGTTTGCCTTTTTCTTGTTGAGACAAGTAGCTCAGTGCTTTTAAGCCGTATTTGGTTTTCTTAGAAATCATGAAGTAAAAGTAGAGATTTTTTGAAAATTGGGGTTGGTTTGGGGCAATTTTTTCAACTTCTGCTTGAGTATCCGCTATTCTTCCGAAATTGAAAAAATAAACTTTTGAATTCTTTACTCATTTTAATTCGCTGTCACAAAGCGGCATTAATATTAAGTTTTCAGTACATTTAATACCGAAGGAACGTGGTTGTAAGTTTCAATATGATAAAGCTTCGGAAAGAAAGCGGATA
>NZ_JAWWCF010000224.1:0-4121 GCF_033720595.1 Lishizhenia sp.
AAAGTCCATATCACCTAAGTGATCTTCGTCTCCTAAGATATCAGATAATACTGCGAAATCTCCCTCTTTGTTGATGATCAATCCCATTGCGATACCTGATACTGGCGACTTCATTTGGATACCACCGTCCATCAACGCTAATGTTGAAGCACAAACTGTAGCCATAGATGAAGAACCGTTAGATTCCAAAATCTCAGATACCAAACGAATTGTGTAAGGGTTGTCTTCTGGTAGCATAGGCTTAATCGCTCTCCATGCTAAGTTACCGTGACCAATCTCTCTACGAGATACACCTCTAATAGGACGTGCTTCTCCAGTTGAGAATGGAGGGAAGTTGTAGTGCAACATGAAGTTTTCAGTTCCTCTGAATGTTGCTCCATCTAACATTTGCTCATCTAACTTACCACCTAAAGTTAAAGTAGTTAACGATTGTGTTTCACCTCTTGTAAAGATAGCAGAACCGTGTGTCATTGGTAAGTAATCAACCTCACACCAGATAGGTCTGATTTCTTCAAACTTACGTCCATCTAAACGGATACGCTCTTTTAAGATAACGTAACGAACTGCTTCTTTCATTGCTTTCTTGAAGTAAACTCCAATTAAAGCTCCGTATTCTTCTTGCTCTTCTTCTGTGAATTGAGCAGTGATTTCTTCTTTAATAGCACCGAATAACTCAGCTCTTTTCGCTTTGTCAGCCAATCCTTGTCTTGCAACATCCGCACATTTGTCGTACGCCATTTCGTGGATACGCTTCTCTAATGCTTCATCGTGCGTTTCGTGAGAGTACTCTCTTTTAGGAGAAGAAGTAGGAACTTCTGCAGCTAATTCCAATTGGAATGCACATTGTTCTTTAATTGCTTCGTGACCTAATTTGATTACTTCGATCATATCTTCTTCAGAGGCTTCTTGCATTTCACCCTCTAACATTACGATATCTTTCTCAGTACCTGCTAACATAATATCCATGTCAGCTTTCTCCATTTCCTCTTTCGTAGGGTTGATGATGTATTCACCTTCAACACGTGCAACTCTTACCTCAGACATTGGACCGTTGAAAGGAATGTCAGAAACTGCTAAACAAGCTGAAGCTGCGAATCCAGCCAATGCATCTGGTTGGTTAACACCATCGTAAGAAATCAATTGAATCATCAATTGTGTATCTGCGTGGTAATCTTCTGGGAACAACGGACGCAATGCACGGTCAACTAAACGCATAACCAATACTTCGCTATCTGTAGGACGTGCTTCACGTCTTAAGAATCCTCCAGGAATTTTACCTGCAGCTGCAAATTTTTCTCTGTAATCAACAGTTAAAGGAAGGAAGTCAACTCCTTCTTTAGCTTCTTTTGCTGATACAACTGTTGCTAACAACATTGTATCTCCCATTCGTAACACTACTGATCCATCGGCCTGTTTTGCCAACTTTCCTGTTTCGATGGAAATCTCTTTTCCACCTGTAGTGATGGTCTTTTTTATTCCTATATTCATATCTATGTATTACATATTCACACAGTTACACTGCGACTAGCACGTTTTATAATGCTAGGTTTTTTATAAAAAAAGGGCAGTCGAACTGAATCGATTGCCCCCTCTTTAATACGTTTCGTCTTCTAAAATAAGAAAACTTTGTAGAATTATCTTCTTAATCCTAATTCCTTAACAATAGCACGGTAACGAGCGATGTCTTTCTTCTTTAAGTAATCTAAAAGACTTCTTCTTTTACCAACTAATAACTGAAGAGCACGTTGTGTAGCGTAATCTTTACGGTTCTTTTTCAAGTGTCCAGTTAAGTGACTAATTCTGTAAGTGAACAAAGCGATTTGTCCCTCTGCAGAACCTGTGTCTGCTCCTGATTTTCCGTGTTTTGCGAAAATCTCTTGTTTTTTTTCTGGTGCTAAATACATTCCAATATTGTTTAATGATTTTTATGTATACGCCTAATTGCGTGGGGCAAAGATAGTTTATTTTTTAGGATTGAAAATTTTTTAAGATGTTTTCTTTCTGAAAATCTGCAGTTATAGGAGCTTTCTATAAAGGTAAATGTAAAAGTAGCACTCTCCACGGGATAGAATCGCGCGGAAGCGTGTTACTTTTTTTTGGGTCTGCATTTAAAGTATAAACCAAAGGTACAAAGCCATGAATTGCAGCGATAAAATTCTGATTTGTTTGTTTTGCTGTGCTTTGTACCTTTTCAAGTTTCCACTGTAAAGAATCAAAGAGTCAATGTTTTACCTTTATAAATGAACTATGAAATCAATATTGCTTATCATTTTTAGTTTCTATACATTTTTTAGTTTTTCTCAGCTAGGATTATCAAATGCAACAGTGTTTGAAGTAGATGAAGTTGAGACAGCTACAATTTTGTTACCCACTGAACCTGTTGACTCTTGTTTGTCTAAAAAATTAGGAAGAGATATCGTTTATATTTCGAAGGATGTAAAAGGTAAGGATTATGTAAGGATAGGAATCCAGAATTCTTTTATCGGTGCCTTACACGTGTCTTATGCAGAACATAGGCCCTTTGTTTTAACTCCAGAGTCTTTTTGGCTCTGTGTGTTGCAGGGGGTAAATCATAAACGATCATCTACTACTGATGATGCTCCGAACAAGAAGGATATGTTGGTGAGATACGATGATGTGGCATTGGATGATGATGCGAGTTGGAGTTCGGTACTCAAGGGGTTTGAAACTTCTTTGAAGAAGGAATTGACCTCGACAGAACTTGATTTTTATATCCCTCAATTTTCCAATACTTCAGCGGACGAACATAATGTTTTCGTAATCACTCAAATGGAAGGGGTGAGTCACGTTTATAATTACCAATTAATTTCGGGATGTGGAATTCCTAAAATTTACCTCAGAGGAAGTCTCGAAGATTGGTATTGGATTCAAAAGAATTTAGACAAACTGAAAGAGTATGGATTACAAGAATGGGCTGAAGTTTTAAAACCAATAGTGAAAGAGGTGATTGCAGCTAAAAAAGGAAATGCTCGTCGAGAGTTTTGGAGAGAAATGTATAAAACTGAAGAAGTGTATATGAACTTGTACATCTCTGGATGGGTGCTAAAACTATTTCCTTTTATAGAGAAGAGTATTTATCGAAGGAATGGTGATGATTCTCGTGTAATAGATACGCTCGTAGAAAACCCTTACATGAAGAATCGTGATTATTTAGGGTCTGATTTAACCATAGATGATATACCCATGGGGAGTTCGACAGTAGAAATAGAATGGGAAGATAGGTTCAATAACAAGAAGTCAATCAAAAAAATAATTGGTGGTTTTTTATTGGTTTATCAACATCATAATATGGCGTTAGAGCCCGTGATAACTTGGTGTGTTACTGGTAATGATAGGTTTGAAAGACGTAATTTGCATTACATGATAGATTCATGGGATCACGAATACAAGAACAAAGAATATTGGTCGCATCAAATCTATAGAAAGCCAATAACGAAAGCAACAGTTATTTATTCAGAAATTAGTAAGGAAGAAGAGGGCTTGCCAAATGAGGTGTTGTTAAAACAAAGAATAGAGAAAAGAGCGCTTAAGAATGGTATTGATTTGAAAGGGGTAAATGTTGCGTTAATCGTGTTGTCTAACGGAACATTATATAAAGTGATTTTCGATGGAAGAAAGTTAGCGAAGAAGAGTGAAGTTTTGTTGACGAATTATATAATGGATGAGTTTTCGGATTGGACTCCTGCTACTTCTAATCAGTTTCCTAGAGGTACTTGGAGGGGGATGCACGGTAGTGATGCTGGAGAGGTTGAGCCCTTTAGGGTGAATAGTCGAGTTGACTTAGCGTTTTAATCTTTCCAAAAAGGATAGCAGCGGCACGGGCTGAGCTTCTGGCGTGATGAACTTGAGGTGTTGGGGCGACAGCGAGAGCCACAAAAGCCCTTAGTGTAATAGCCGAGTAGGGCAGTTTGTACAGCGAATAGCCTGGTTTTACCATCCCGTAGGGTGGTGGAATTTGGCCTAATGAATTCAAAAATCATTTCTCCACTTCGCTCGAGAACCTTTTAAAACTTCTCTTTGTTAAAAGATATTCAGCAAACGTATAACTCAATATTTATTCAAAAACCAGGGTGTAAAATTCAAAAAGCGGTTTCGGGAAA
>NZ_JAWWCF010000225.1:0-4101 GCF_033720595.1 Lishizhenia sp.
ATACAAGCCACAAGCTGCCGAACTCATAGGAGTTGTCACCTCGATATATTTCACTTTTGCCCCTTTAATGGACTCCTTTACCTTAAAACGAATTGAAATTAAATTCTTCTCTAGAAGAGTATCTACTTCAACGGCTTTTCCAATAAATATATCTGTTGACTGACTATAAGCTTCCTCTGTTAACTTACCTAGTTTCATACAGCTACAAGCCATTACTTGGATACTTACGAATATCCCCACTCCTATTGCTAGTAATTTCTTCATGTTATACAATTTCCTTTAATGTTTCAAGACCAATACCTCTTGACCCTTTTAATAATATTAGTCTGTTCTCCACTGCCTGACTCTGTAAATATTCACTCGCTTCTTCTTTGGTAGCAAAGGCCACTAAGTTCTTTTCTAAAGAAGCATAAATCGGTCCAACAAAATAAGCTTTAAGTTCAAGCTCATTTACTAAGTCAACAATCTTTTGATGCTCATCAATACTTTCGTCTCCTAGTTCTAGCATATCCCCTAATACAACTAGTTTTTCTTTGTCCTTAGCCTGCATTTTGGCAAAACTCAACAACGCAGAACTTACACTGCTCGGGTTAGCATTATAGGCATCAAGTATCAATGTATTTTGTTTGTCTGTTTGAACTACTTGGGATCTGTTATTACTTGGGATGTAATTCATCAACGCAGACTGTATGCCGCTGTCTGAAACACCAAAGTAATGTCCCACTGCTGCCGCACACAAAAGATTAAGGTAATTGTACTCACCAATAATCCTTGTTTTTATTAACGGTGATGTGTACGCGTCATAACTGTATTTCATTTCTACAAAAGGTGTGAGCGCAAGTAATTCACCCTTAACATCTCCTCCATTGTAAAAAATACATTTCAAATCTTTGGGCAGGTTTTCCTTCAATACTTCATTCTCGTAATCACAGAACAAAACACTTTCAGCTGAAGCATTATCCGCAATATACCTGTACATCTCTGTCTTTGTTCTAATCACTCCTTCTAGAGAACCAAAGCCTTCTAAATGCGCTCTACCCACATTGCTTATAATTCCAAAATCTGGCGCTGCAATACTGCACAATTCTTGAATATCACCGGGTTTATTGGCCCCCATTTCTATCACTGCAAACTCATGATGTTCTCGCAGTTTTAAAAGTGTTAAGGGTACACCAATATGATTATTCAAATTCCCCTCTGTTGCAAGTGTATTGTATTTTTGAGACAAGGTAGTATTGATCAATTCTTTGGTAGTAGTTTTACCATTAGACCCAGTAATCCCAAGCACAGGTATTCCCATTTTCTTTCTATGGTAATTGGCCAAAGCTTGTAAAAATTGAAGTCCATCCTCTACCCATAGAATATCCTCTCCATTGGCAAATTCAACTTCGTCTACAATCGCATATTTGGCACCGTTTTCTATTGCTTGAACGGCATAATTATTACCATTAAAATTTTCACCTTTTAGAGCAATATACATCACTCCTTCCTCTAACTTTCTTGTGTCTATACTTACTCCTTTGCACGTATAGAATAGTTCAAACAATTTTTCCATAGCATAAAAAAGCCCCGACACTCTAATGCCAGGGCTTATTAATTTTATTTTAAATTACTTCTGATCTTGGTAACCTAATCCAACTGGAGAACCAACTCTATCCATTGCACATCTAAATCCAATGTAATCTGTTGCTTGTCCCTCGTCTAAGAATCTTCTGTTACCACCTACTAACCAGTAAGCTCTATCTCTCCAAGAACCACCTTTGTATACTCTTGACTTATCAGATATCAAAGTTGTTGGCCAAGCAGCAGTATTTGCTCCACCCGCTTTCACTTTCTGTCCAGACAAGTTGTACTCTTCGTAAGTATTCTGGTACATAATCAAATCTGGGTTTCTCTTCGCCTGATTGATATCGTTCTTACGTTCTTCGTTATCATAGAAAATAGAACTCTCAATGTCACCATCTAAGTAATCAATGTAGTCATCTCTTCTGTAGTTCAATCTACCGATGTTCTCCTCCTCCGTTACATTTCTGTATCTTAATCTTCCAGGTACATCTTCAATAAACTCTCTAAATCCATCTCTTAAGATTGAGATAATTTCAAAGGCATAAACTTCTCCGTCTGGTCCTTCTCTTAACTCATCTGCAAAAATCTCATCAAAAATTCTCTCTTGAACAATCATTGAAGCTTCGATATCATACTTTCTGTTCTTTCTGTCAACAGCAATATCTAATACTTCGTTAATTTGACGGATGATAGATAATTCAATTGAATCTTTTACAAATCCTTGAGATACGTAGAATGGATCTGGAGCATAACCACTTTTCACAGGGAACTCAGACTCATTTGTTTTGTTAATTCCAACTGGAATAACTGTATCCTCTGGATTGTGTAAGTCCGCTGAAATTCTTTGGTAACGTACTCTTTCAAATTCGTTCAAGTATTCTTTCATACCGTGAACATCATACATTACTTGCTGATTCTTCGCGTCAACAATACCTTCGTTGTTCAATAATTTTGTTTTGAAAACATTACCTCTAAATGGTCTGAATTCATCAAAATCTTCAGAAGACAATGGTCTGTATACGTCTAATACCCATTCCGCAACGTTACCAGCCATGTTGTATAAACCGTAATCATTTGGCCAGTATGCCGTAACTGGTGCTGTTACATCAGCAGCATCGTTTAAGTTACCAGCAACTCCCATGTAGTCACCTCTACCTCTTACGAAGTTCGCTCTAATTGCTCCTGTAAACTCTTCGTTATCCTGACGAACCCAGTGTCCGTTCCAAGGATATTGTTTTCTTTCTGTAATTAACTCTGCATTTTCATTTTGCAAGTTTCCGATTAAACCGTAGTAAGCAAATTCCCATTCAGCTTCAGTTGGGAGCCTGTAACGTGGTAATAAAATACCATCTTCCATTCTCACTTTACGCTTTCCTGGCTTATTTCCTTTTCTACCTGTTAGGTTATTTGGATTGTAGTCATCTAATTGATCTTCCATTATAACACCTTCATCGTACTGATCTGCTAAGTAAGACTCTGTATTAAATGTTTCACCGTCTGCTTGATCTGGAACGAATTCCAATAAACCTTCACGGATTAAAATCCATTCGTTTACACGGTCCGTTCTCCACTTACAGTATTCGTTAGCTTGTAACCAAGAAACACCAACTACTGGGTAGTCTCTGTAAGCTGGGTGACGTAAATAGTACTCAACATATTTCTCGTTAAATGCTAATGGAGATCTCCATACTAGCGTATCAGGCAAAGCATTTTTGTAAATCATTGGGTACGTTTCGTACGCACGCTTTGTCCAATAAAGATATTCTAACCAGTGGAAGTTAGTAACCTCTGTTTGATCCATGTAAAATGAAGAAACAGTAACTCTTCTCGGACGGTTATTCCAATCCTTCATTACATCATCTTCCACTCTACCCATCGTAAAAGTACCACCTTCTACTAGTACTAAACCTGGACCTTGTTCTTGTTCTTCGAAAGGTGCTTTTTCGAAACCTCCCATTTCTGGGTTGTTGTATTCCCATCCCGTAGAACTTGAGGAATCATTCACCTTACATGAAACTACCAAAGCAACTAAGGCTGCTGCTCCGAACATATATTTTAGAATTCTCATATCTATAGTTTCTAATTTAATTCTTGCAAATTTACTTTCAATAACGATTAATCAAATAAACGTTACAATCTTTTTTTTATTAAAATGAAGGACAACTAATTGTTCTGAATCTTTGTGGTTTTTTCGTACAGTTAATGTTCAATCCAAGAGAAACTTCGTGTGCTCCTCCGGAAGTACCATTATTTAACTGAGAAACAGTAACATCGTAACTGTACCCCACTTTAAAGTTGTCTGATTCTAGACCTACACTTAAAATAAATGCATCTCTATTTCTTAACCATGCTCCTGCCGTAAACACACCGTACTTAACGTAGGTACCTATGTTCAATTCAACAAAACCTTGTTGGTACTGGAAAATAACGTTAGGCATAATCGTCGTTACATTTCTGTATTGTGATTTAGATCCTAAAGGAATTTTAGCTCCAACGTGTGCATTGTAACGAATCGGCATTTTACTTTCTCCTACG
>NZ_JAWWCF010000226.1:0-4055 GCF_033720595.1 Lishizhenia sp.
AATTACACTACTCCTAATCACCGTACTTTCTACGTCAATTATAGCTCAGGAACTATTAAATAATGACCAATTAATAATTACTCAAAAAAGCCGTAAAACGGACCTTTACGGATACTATATAGGGAAAATTGGAGAGTTTTATTACACCTATACCAAGGGAAGTCCAGTTGATAAAAAATCAATTAAACTATCAAAACATACGTTGGACGGAAAGAAAGTGGCGAAAGTAAAAGTTGATGGAAAGGTGAAAGGCTTTTATAAAAGATGCGAACAATCTTGGGATCAAACTGGAGATGATGGTTTTGGAAGAGAATTAAATAGAGATAGCTATAAGATAATAAACGATAAATTATATCACTTTATTCCTGATGAGGATAAAGATGCCTATACAAGAAGATTGTGGGTTGAAAGAATTAACCTTGAAACATTAGAAGCATCAAAACCCGAATTATTGTTTGAAACCAAAACAGATATTAAAAACTTCAACCGTTCACGTTATACGGAATTCAGTTTTCAAATCGAACAAGATTCCCAAAATGATAAATTACACCTGTTAATAATCTATTGTTATTTTAGAGAAGGTGGTACCACTGCTTTTTGTAAAATTGATGGTGATAAATTTATTAAAATTGAAGCAAATTTTGAAAGTAAAAAGAAAAAAAAGGAACTATACATCCCTAGTAATTCACTTTCAATAAATAACGATGAATTCAGTTTTCCTGTAATTGAATATAATTCTGATGATGAAAAGGTTTTACAGTATTATTCTTTCAAATCAAAATCAAAAAAAATAACTCAAACTACTTTATTTGAGAATTTGAAATTTGAAAAATTTGAAAAATTAATAAACGGCTCTCAGCATTTTCTTTTTAAAGATAAAGAAATCAGGTATCATGGTTTTTGTAGAGTGACAGAAGATGGAGAGTCAACAGTCTATTATTTCTCTAAAACATATAATACACAAACAAAAGAAACTACAGAATATGAAGTTGAAGTTCCAGGTTTAACAAAGGAAACTTACATGAATAAAGAAGAAAAGTCATACCTCGACAAACGTTTTAACTATGGGGATGAAGAAATCAATTCAAACCCGTTCAATTTAACGTTATGCGAAACCTTGTTTGATGAAAAAGGAAATATGTATTTAATCGGAGAATTCAGTGATCCTTATAAAATTCGATACTCTACAGATAGTAGACTGGTATACTACGATTTACGAGGTGATTATTTCATATACAAGGTAAATTCTGACCAATCATTAAATTTAATCTCCATTTATGACTTATATAATTCTACACATTATAGTGGGTACAGAACACCATTAATCACCATTCATAATAATCAAATCTTCTTTGTTGGTTATAACCTTGAGACTCCAACAAGTATTTCTTTTGGTAAAAAATGTATTGAGATTGCAGCGTGTGATTTATCAACAAAACAAGTTGAATTGATTCATAGAGTGCCAAATTCCGAATTTTCATTTCAAAGAATTTATGATTACAACGAATTTGTCAATGGAAAAGGATCCATTAGCATTTCAAAAATGAATAAAACGAAGCAATTAGAAGTTGAATTGAAATAAAGACAGGCTTCCTTATACTAAAAAGCACAACCCCTTGAGTTGTGCTTTTTTTTTTAATTTCACGCCGAACCTAAATTATAAAAATGAAAAAAGTACTATTACTAGGATTAACCGCACTATTCACCACCACTGCATCCCTTGGACAAGAAAAAGGAGCCGCTTTAGGAATTGACGTTGAAGTAAAGGAATACAAAACAGGTAGAGCAACTACCAACTTTGGAAGTATAGATGGAAAACAATACGCCCAAGGTAAATCGGGATTTGTATTATACTTCTTCCCTATTGCCATGCACACACTTCTTAATAAAAAGGAAAATGGACAGGTACTAAAGTCCGTGAAACTTGAAGATAAAAACCAGTATTTCAAGAGGAAAAAGTTTGAGGTAACTAAATTTTTCACCATTGGTGAAAACATCGTAGAAATTGTACCGAGATATGATGAGAACGCTTCAAGATACACTATTTATGCGGAAGCTTTTAACCAAAGTTTGAAGAGTGTAGAACTCGGTGAAATTTATGCAACCAAATTCAGAGAAGACACAAGATTTGGACTATCCTACGACCAATACGATGAGAAACTATTGATAAAAATCTCAAAGTACCAAAACAAAGAGTTAGTTTCTATTACATGTTTATTGGTAGATCAAGACTTGGAAACTGAAGAGATTATTGAAGTAAACACCGAGGAAGATGGAACTTTCACGGGTTCTACCTCTCATATTTCATCTGACAAGGAAGATTTTAGATACGCAATATCAACGAATCAAAAGGATGACGAGCTGGGAGGAATATGTTACCAAATAGACCTAAAAAATGGACGTGACACAGATTTAGAATTAGACTTTTCTGAACTTGAAGAGAAAAAAAGTCACATTTCCTCAAGGGTTCGCGATAACAAGTTATACGTATTCGGATTTAGTAAAGTAGAAAAGGGTAAACAAATATTGGATGAGTACTTTACGCAAATTTACGACCTTGAAACCAAAAAACGTATAGCGTATTCTACCCATGAGCTTGATCCTGAATTTATCATTGAAAATGAAATTGATGCGTATAAAAAAACGTATCAGAAAGCAATAGACAATGAAGAATATAAAAGTGCACGTACCCTCAACATCGTTCAAACTAGATTTTTAGATAATGGAAACATACTCCATATTGCTACAAATTATGGGTACAATACAATGCAACAAATTTTTGTATTCCTCCTTAATGAAAACGGAGAACTTATTAAAAAGACTTCCTTTCCACTTAGACAATATGCGGGACAAGCAGCATTTGGAATAAAAAGTTATAGGGATGGAAGCGAGCTTAAACTTTGCTACATGGATAGAGAAGGTTTAAGAGCGAGAACCATTGATTTAAAAACATTAGAATCTGAAACTGCACCTTTATTGGCATATAAAAAATTCAGTGGATATAACTACACTTCAATTTATACAAAAGAGAATGAAATCATTGTACAGGGAGTTAAGTTATCTAAAGAACAATCCATACATATTACATTTTAGTTCTTCTAACATAAAATAACCAAAGCCAATTCAAACTTTTGAATTGGCTTTTTTCATCTCAAAAACTTGACAAAAGTTCACCTTTAGCTTATTTTCACCAACTTAATAACTAACAATTTAAATCATGAAGAAATTACTCTTCAGTGTAGGTTTAATTTCTGCACTAAGTTTTCAAACAAATGCTCAAACTAACCAAGTTCTTGACGCCACCTTTAAAGTCAATGAAGATCCAAATTTCAACTTCACCTCTACTTTAGGAGAAATTGATGACGCCGTTTTCGATTACTATTATGACGGTAAATCAAAATTTCTCGCGAAATACAAAAATGGGAAAGAAGTAAAATCGCTGGAGTTAGAAAAGAAAACTTCTAAATTCAAACGAAATGCTTTTAGGGGAAGAGACTTTTTCTTTTTAGCTGATGATCACATTTTTGAAGTGGTGATGAACAGAGATAAGGATGATAAAAATTATTATATCGTTAGTTACGATAGTAACTTAAAAGCGAGCAGACCCACATTACTTCTTACTACTACTGGAAAAGTTCGTTTTACAGAAGGTTCAGAAAATTTAATTGTCATTGAAGAAACAGCGTATTCAACAACTGGCTTTGAAATGAACATTTCTAAAATTGACGCAAATTTAGATTTACAACTTGTTGAAAAGGTTAAAATTGATAAAGCCTCTGGAAACAATTTCAATTTAAATGATTTAAAAGTTGTCGATAATCAATTAGCATTTATTGGTGTAGAAACGAATGACGATGATGAATTAATTCGCTCTGAATTTTTCAAATATGACTTAAATACAGACCAAGAAACTCGCTTTGACATTGATTACAAAGCTTTGAATCAAAACATTTCTGATTACAGATTTAATATTATTGGAAATAAACTATTAATTAAAGGTTTCATGGGAGAAGAGCCTAAGAAAAAATTCTTAGGAGGAGTATTTACTTACAACT
>NZ_JAWWCF010000227.1:0-4033 GCF_033720595.1 Lishizhenia sp.
CTAATCCCCCCATACGAATGATACTTAAACGCTTACCCAGTTTTTGATACAAAACTTTTTCCGCATCTATAAGTGTTGTACCTGACCTTTTAGAAGGACTCGTTGGACTGGTTTCATCAACCACTTTCAAATTATCATCGTACACAGAGGTTGAACTGATGAAAACCATTTTCTGTTCTTCGTTGAGCATGGCTGCAATATTGGCAACTACATCTACGTAGTTTTCCAATTTAGAGGGAGAAATCGCGAAAACTACTACATCCTTCCCTTCTATCCAGTCAAATAAATCTGCAGAATAATCCGCATTCAAATCTATATGCGTCGCCGCTATACCCATGGCTTCAATTTCCTCTAAACGACTGGCTGAAGAAGTAATAGCTGACACCTTTTCATTCATAATTCTAAGGCGCACTCCTGTGGGTTTTCCCAACCATCCAAATCCAATAATTCCAATACTCTGCATCACTTCATTACTTGCTCTACCGATAAAAATAAGATCCCTTTCAGAATATTGATCATTATCACAAAGAATTTCATGTTATTACGGTGAAAAAAATCACAAAAATCAACTTTGTCACTTATTTTTGTAGCATGAAAAATCCCTTCAGCAAAGCATTTATTCGCTTCAATTGGTTAACCCTAGTTTTAATTTATTTGGTAGTAATTGCAGGTAGTTTTGTGAGAATTACCGGAAGTGGAATGGGGTGTCCGGACTGGCCCAAATGTTTCGGCCAATGGGTACCACCAACAACCGATGAAAATTTGCCCGACAATTACAAAGACATTTACTCCGAAAAAAGAGCAAAGAAGGTTGTGAAATTTTCCAACTTCCTCGAAACGCTTGGAATGGGAGAAACGGCAGACAAATTGAGAAACGACAAATCACTCTTAATTGAGCAAGATTTTAACGGAAGAAAAACCTGGACGGAATATGTAAATAGACTTTTTGGATTTTTAGCAGGGAACGGTGTTCTCGTTGTTTTCCTTTGGATCATCTTGAAATACAGAAAAGAAAAACTGTTCTTTTTAAGCTTCGCCAACCTAATCATCTTAGCAGTTCAGGCATGGTTTGGATCTATAGTGGTTGCCACGAATTTAGTTCCATGGACCATCACCGTCCACATGTTTTTAGCCCTTGTTATCATCTGTTTACAATTGCTAATTATCCGAAAAATAAGTGAGCCAACAGGAAGAGCATTACGCGTATCAAAATCCATTAAAGGCATTATCATTTTAAGTTTTGCCATCACTTTTACACAAATGTTTTTAGGTACACAAGTGAGAGAATTTATTGATGAATTAACCAAACAAGGTATAGGAAGAGAAGACTGGAGTGATGAAATGGGAATGACGTTTTATATACACAGAAGCTTTAGTTGGTTGGTTTTAATTATGCTTGCAGTTTTGGCGTATTTAAATTTCAAATCTGCCAAATCAAAACTCTTATACAGTGCATTTATCATCTTAGCCATTGAACTTATCTCTGGAGTTTTATTGGCGCATTTCAACATGCCAGGGTTGGTACAAGTAGCCCATTTACTATTTGCAACCATCATTTTTGGAATTTTGTTTATTGCCCTTACCAGAAGTTTGTTCCCTCGCACAAATATTTCTAATTTTAATTAATGGATTTAATTGTAATTGTAGGTTATCTCTGCTCCATTTTAATCGGGATAGTATTAGGCCTCGTAGGTGGTGGTGGAAGTATCTTAAGTATGCCGGTATTGATTTACCTCTTTAGTGTGAATGAAGAAGTTTCTACTTCCTACTCTCTTTTCATTGTTGGAATGTCTTCTCTAATTGGCGTTTTACAACGACTTAAATTCAATTTACTCGCAGTAAGGGAAGGACTTATTTTCGCAATTCCAAGCACAATTACAGCATTTTTCATGCGTAGTTTAATCATGCCGAATATTCCTGAAGCATTACACTTCTTTGATACAACAGTAGAAAAAGATACGGTTATCGTAATACTGCTCGGTGTATTAATGATGTTTACTTCCTTAAAAATGCTGATTGGTAAAGACACCAATGAAAACAATAAAAAAACACCGCTCTCACTAGTTATCGCATTGGGAATTGCTGTAGGGGTTCTTGCTGGTTTTGTTGGTGCAGGAGGAGGATTTTTAATTGTACCCGCACTTATTTTTATGGGACTTCCTATAAAAAAAGCCATCAGCACCTCGATGTTGGTGGTAACTATACAATCTTGTGTGGCCTTTTTAGGTGATTTTAACAACCCAAAAATCATGGGCGAAGGTGGATTAGACTGGAGCTTACTCCTTGTATTAACGGGGCTTACGGTAGGCGGAGTTATAATTGGAGGAATTTTTTCTAAAAAAATAGATGGAAGTGTACTTAAAAAGGGCTTCGGTGTATTAATTTTACTTGTTGGTGGATTCTTAGTAATGGATAAACTCCACCTCTTTTAACAACGAGAATGAGAACGAAATACATAGATTTAATTGAACAAACTTTCGATTTTCCACAGGATGAATTTGCTTTGGAAGACGATGTTTTACAGTTCCATGGAATTGACTTAATGGGACTTATTGCTAAATATGGCACTCCCCTAAAGTTCAATTATCTACCCCAAATCTCTAATAACATCCAGAGATGTAAAGGTTGGTTTAGTGAAACCATGAACACCATCCGCTACACGGGGTCTTACAATTATTCTTATTGTACGAAAAGCTCACATTTTTCTTTTGTACTGGATGAAGTATTGAAGAATGATGTGCATTTAGAAACGTCTAGTTCATACGATATTGACATCATTAATCACTTGTTGGATAAAGGAAAAATCACCAATGATCCACAAGTAATTTGTAATGGTTACAAGCCCGATAAATACATTGATAACATTGCAGGTTTAATCAATGACAACCGCATTAAGGTTTTGCCCGTGATGGACAATGCCGATGAGTTGGACAGGTTAACCGAGAAAGTAAACCGTACCATAGATATAGGAATTCGTATTGCCTCTGAGGAAGATCCAAAATTTGAGTTCTATACCTCGCGTTTGGGTATGCGTTACCGCGACATCTTACCGTATTACTTAGACAAGATTAAAGACAATGAAAAGGTGAACTTGAAAATGCTTCACTTCTTTATTAATACAGGAATAGACGACAACGCTTACTACTGGAACGAATTAACAAAGAGTTTACGCGTATACTGTGAGTTGAAAAAAGTATGTCCTTCCCTAGACAGCTTAAATATCGGAGGTGGTTTCCCTATCAAGAAATCTCTCGGTTTCGATTACGACTACCCTTACATGGTGAAAGAAATTCTTTTACAGATACAAAGTGTTTGTAAAGAATACGATATCCCAGAACCAAACATTTTCACTGAATTTGGATCTTTTACCGTTGGAGAAAGCGGAGGAGCTATTTTTAAAATAATTGCGCAAAAACAACAAAACGATAGAGAGAAGTGGAACATGATTGACAGTTCGTTCATGACGAACTTACCTGATACATGGGCTATTAATCAGCGTTTCGTAATGCTACCTATAAATGGGTGGAATGAAAAATACGAACGTGTACTTTTAGGTGGATTAACGTGCGACAGTGATGATTACTACAATTCTGAGCAACACGTTAACGCGATTTACTTACCAAAATTTACAAAAGACAAAGATTTATATATAGGATTCTTTAACACGGGTGCTTACCAAGAAACCATTGGTGGTTTTGGAGGTTTAAAGCACTGTTTGATACCAGAACCGAAACATATTTTGATCAGTAGAGACAAAATGGGAGCAGTACAAACAGAAGTTTTCTCTGAGCAACAAAATGCCTCTGATTATTTAGAGATATTAGGTTATCAAAAATAGAATCTTAAAAGTTTATTAAAAATAATCCCCAAATAATAGAAGAATATTGAGTATTCTCAGTATTTTTGCGCCCCGCTTAATAGCTAATTGGTTGCAATTAACAAATTTACGGAGATGAAAATAGAGACGTTTTATATAACAAGTGAAAATGAATTTTCCAACACATTTAGAGAGTGGTCTGACAAGCTAGACCTC
>NZ_JAWWCF010000228.1:0-4001 GCF_033720595.1 Lishizhenia sp.
ATCGGCCTGACCCTGGTCGCCGTCGGCACGTCGCTGCCCGAGCTTGCGACTTCGGCCGTGGCGGCGCTTCGCGGGCGCGGCGACGTGGCACTCGCGAACGTGATCGGGTCTAACATCTTCAATATTCTCATGGTACTCGCGATCAGCAGCCTGATCAAGCCCAAGGTATACGACCAGATGTTCAATACAGACCTTTACCTCGTGGCCGGTGGCACTGTGTTTCTTTTCATTGCCATGTTTACAGGTAAAAGAAAAAAACTGGACAGATGGGAGGCCGCGCTGTTGCTCTTTTCATACATTGGCTACACTACGTATTTGATCAGTAAAGAATTCTAAACCCGGTGATTGCCCAATCACGTTGTTAACGCGCATTATGAAGTGGCCGTACGGCGAGAACACCGGGAAATACATCTTTAATGATGCAGGAATTAAATTCTGTGTTACCGGTACAGAAGAATTATTTCACAAAATATCTGATATTCAATCAGAGATTCCAAGTTTAGAAAAAATATATTGTTTCGATGAAATTGAAGGTGGAAATCACTGGAGTCTTATAAAAAACGAAGCAGGTAAAACTGATGACCAAGAAGTTGAAGATCGAAAAGCTGTTATCAAAAATGACATGCTTGCTACTATGATATATACCTCTGGTACAACAGGTAATCCTAAAGGTGTAATGTTATCTCATAACAACTTAATATCAAATGTACTAGGTTGTAAACCAAGAATACCTGCAGATAACCATTCTCGCGTATTATCCTTCCTTCCTGTTTGTCACGTGTATGAACGCATGTTACATTACTTATACATGTATTTGGGTTGTTCTATTTACTTCGCAGAGTCTATGGAAACAATTGGAGATAACATTAGAGAAGTGAAACCTCATGTGTTTACAGCGGTGCCTCGATTGTTAGAAAAAGTTTACGAAAAGATAATGGCCAAAGGAGATGAATTAACCGGAATTAAACGCAAGTTGTTCTTTTGGGCGGTTGGATTAGCAGAAGAATATGATGTACAAGGTAAAAGTGCTTTCTATAATTTCAAACTCGGTATTGCCAGAAAACTCATCTTTTCTAAATGGCAAGAAGCATTAGGTGGAAATGTTAAAGCGATTGCCTCTGGAAGTGCAGCATTGCAACCAAGATTAGCAAGAATATTCTTAGCAGCGGGTGTACCTATCTTAGAAGGATATGGACTTACAGAAACCTCTCCAGTAATATCAGTAAACTGTTTCAAAGCAGGAATTAAGATTGGATCTGTTGGTACTACACTGGATGGTGTTACTGTTAAAATTGCAGAAGATGGAGAGATTTTAGCCAAAGGACCTAATGTTATGATGGGGTATTACAATCAACCTGAGAAAACTGCAGAAGCAATAGATGCTGATGGTTGGTTCCATACAGGTGATATCGGTCAAATTGAAGATGGTAAATTCCTAAGAATTACGGACAGGAAAAAAGAAATTTTTAAAACATCAGGAGGAAAATATATCATCCCTCAAATGATGGAAAACAAGTTCAAAGAAAGTAGATTTATTGAACAGATTATGGTGATTGGTGAAGGTCAAAAACACCCTGCTGCACTCATCGTTCCTCAATTCGAATTCTTGAGAGAATGGGCTAAACGTAAAAACATTGGTCTTTCTCCAAATGCGAGTAACGATGAATTAATCGCTCACCCAAAAGTGATTGAACGCATCAAAAGAGAGGTTAATGACTACAATGAAAACTACGGTAAATTCGAACAAATTAAAAAGTTCGAACTACTCAATAAAGAAATGAGTATCGAAGGTGGTGAACTAACTCCTACCCTTAAATTCAAGCGAAAAATCATTCTAGAAATGCATAAAGACAAAGTCGACGCAATTTATAATTAATCATATCTCGGGAAGTTGTTTTGTGCAACTTCCCTTTACTTTTTTAATCAAATCACACCTAAAATGAAATTCCTAACATTTCTATTTTCCATGATGATCCTGCTGTCGTGCACAAAACAGGCCGACATGATCGTTATTAAAGATTGTACGGGAACTTACCTTAGAAAAAATGATAAGGACTTTAAAGTATGCAATGAAGAATTACTCAACGAGTACGAAGACGAACAAGTAGTTACTATAACTTACACCCGAGTGGATGAAGCATGTAAACCAGAAGGTTTTGTTTGCGAATTATACCATCAATTTGAGTACTACATTGAAGTAGAAACTGTACAATAGGTTAATTTTCAGTTACAAAAGTGATTTTCACCACACCTTGATGATACTTCGGGTAATGGGTACCTTTTTCAAATTTGTATTTAAGAATTGTATTCTTTGCTTGAATCATACTTGGCGTACTTTTTATTGTACTCTTAGACCTGTCTAATACAACCGAACTTACCGCTCCTTCACTATCTACGGCAATGTTAAAATACATCACACCTGCCGATTTTCCCTTTAATTTAAAGTTGGTAGAAGTCAACAAAGACCTATTGTCTGTTTTAAGATCGCCACTCACTTGTGCAGAAGCCAATAAAGTGAACGCCGTAAATATTAGCGCAAAGAATATTTTCATGTTTTAAGCTATTTTACTCCAATTCGGTTTGGAGCGCATTATGGTTTTTAATTTTGTACGTATAAAACCATGTTTAGTTTCTTGTAATTTAGGATCAACTTTAAGTATGTTTCTAGCCGTTTCTCTTGCAATGGTAACTATTGGTCCGTCCGTAACTAAATCAGCAATTTTAAGGTTCAGTAAACCACTCTGTTGCGTACCCATAATATCACCAGGACCTCTTAACTCCAAATCAACTTCAGAAATTCTAAACCCATCATTGGTCTCTACCATGGTTTCGAGTCTTCTTTTTCCTTCTTTGGAGATTTTATCACCTGACATTAGGAAACAATAAGATTTTTCGGCACCACGCCCTACTCTACCTCTTAACTGGTGCAATTGTGAAAGTCCAAATCGTTCAGAACTTTCGATAATCATTACACTTGCATTCGGAACATTTACACCTACTTCAATTACGGTTGTTGCCACCATAATCTGAGTTTTTCCGGCAGCAAACATTTGCATTTCAAATTCCTTATCTTCTGGTTTCATTTTACCATGAACCATACTTATTTGATATTCGGGACGAGGAAAGCTTCGTTGAATAGATTCATACCCATCCATTAAATTCAGGTAATCCATACTTTCAGATTCCTCAATCAAAGGGTAAACAATATATACTTGGCGTCCCTTTTCTATTTCTCTTTTAAGAAAGGAAAATATTTGAGGTCTTGCCTTTTCGTAACGATGTTGGGTTTCTACCGGTTTTCTGCCCGGTGGCAATTCGTCGATAACACTCACATCCAAATCTCCATAGGCTGTCATGGCTAAGGTACGCGGTATAGGTGTTGCCGTCATCACCAACACATGTGGCGGACGTGTATTTTTCTTTTGCAACTTAGCCCTTTGCGCAACACCAAACCTGTGCTGCTCATCTATCACAACCAAACCTAAGTTCTTAAACTTTACTTTAGGTTCGATTAAGGCATGAGTTCCAATCAATATATCTATCTCTCCAGCCTCTAATGCTTCATGTAGAATTCGTCTTTCCTTGGTTCTAGAAGACCCCGTCAATATGGCAACCTTTAAATCCATTTTGGCTACCAATTCACTAATAGACTCAAAATGCTGCTTGGCAAGAATTTCGGTTGGAGCCATTATCGCAGCCTGAAAACCATTTCCTACTGCAAACAACATAGTTAATAATGCCACTAAGGTTTTACCTGAACCTACATCTCCCTGTAACAAACGATTCATTTGTTCTCCCTTTTTAAGATCCAAACGAATTTCTTTTAACACCCGCTTTTGGGCACCCGTTAGTTCAAAGGGTAAATAATTAGCGTAAAAATCATTAAAGACATCTCCCACTTGTTCAAAGGTAAAACCTTGAGATTTGGAAGCGATGATCTTCTTACGCATGAGTAATTCAAGTTGTAGAAACAACAACTCTTCAAATTTCAGGCGGAATTG
>NZ_JAWWCF010000229.1:0-3885 GCF_033720595.1 Lishizhenia sp.
AAGCTTTCTTAAATTTGCCCTAAATGGAGACCTTTAATAACATCTTTACACTTCGCGCCGAGGCTTCTTCTTCCTTGATGGAATTATTAGAGAAAAACACCTTAGGTACGAATGGTGCGAAATACAAGCATTTGGATACAGCAAGAAGAATGAAACTCTTGTACAATCCATTATTTTTAAGCCTAGAGCGTAATGAAAAATGTTTAGGAAACGTTACTTTTTGTCGACGCGAAAAACAATGGTATGTACGTTATTTTGCCTTCGATACGCTCGTGCAAGGTGCCGGCAAAACTCCTTCCAAAAAGAAAAATTCAACCTTAAAAACGAATCTAAACGCTTTCTTTTTGGATAAACTACAGTCTGGAGCGGCCGAAAGCTTTTATGCTTATATAGATCCCAAGAATGTAAAATCACTTTGGATGAGTGAGCAATTTAACTTTGTAGAAAAGGCCAACATTGCTACGCAAACTTTTTCTCGTGTTCACCCTCGTGCAAAAATGAAGATAGAGATTTGGAAAGATCCGGCGAAAATTAAAGCTTTGGTAAGAAAGCAATTCGGACATCAAAGATATTTTTTCGATTTTCACATTTACTCCAATACAGATCCTTTTTATGTAGCTAAAAAAGAGGGTGAAATTGTCGCTTTTGGTAAATTTCACCATGCCAATTGGGAATTCGAACGCATGCCCGGTAAAATGGGAGGTGTACTTACGAAAGCTATCCCATTTATTCCTGGTTTACGCAAAATTATCAAACCAAAAGCGCATAGCTTTTTAGCTCCTGAAGCTGTTTGGGTAAAAGAGAATAATGCTCAATATATGAGCGATTTCTTTGAAAGTGTATTACAAGCTGAGTACCGTAACCTCATCTTATGGTGGATAGATGAAAAAAGCACATTATACCGCACTGTTAAAAGAAAGGTCAATTGGGGGCTTCTACATAAAATCAATGGCGTACACGAAGTGAAATTTGTAGAAATTAGCCCTACAAACGATTCTTCTTCTTTCGAAGAAGAAGTTTACAGTTGTGCCTTTGATTTTATTTAGTGTAGCTCAAAGTCTACTCTTTCAAAGAGTGCTTCCATTTTTTCACTTACTGGATATATACCATGCTTAAAAATAACGATGTTGTAGTTTTTATTCTGTAATTCTTGAAGGATTTCAGTTGAAGGTAATTGGTAATATGCAACAATATCCGTTAAAAACATGGCTTCTATCGCGTAGGGATAGTTGAATAAAACAGTGTTTTTCGGACAATCCCTTCCAAACGCTTCTATTTCGCCAACCCAAGATTGATTTCTATCTTCTCCCATCCAAGGTTTAAGTCTTTCAACTGAATAGCGTACAGGTAAAAATATAAGTAAAACCATAAGTATAATTGCCAGTGCCCTATACTTAAATCCCTTGGTTTTTATTTCATAAAAGGTCCACGCTGTCATTAAAAAAAGTGCTGGTGAACTGATGATCAAATATCCTTGCATTTTAGTGGATACTGAAGAAAACACCAAAAAAGGAATTAGAAACCATAATAGTATTGCCGTTTTCAGTGAAAAGAACTTCCTAACTTTTAAAGCAAAATAGATTATGGGTAAATAGACTAATTCTCCATAATTAATTCTTATTTTATGAAGGTAAAAGAAAAGGGACCCCTGATGTGTTTCTACCACATGATTGAGGTGTTTGAAATTATATTCTGCCTCCCATTTCGCTTCTAATGGAAAAACCGTATGTATGTAATAATGCCAAGGAAATACAATTACAAACACAATCGTCGATATTAACAGCATGTTCATTACCAATAATCTCCATTGTCCTTTATACTCGGACATAAACATTACACCGTAAATGGGTAAAACAACAAGTGCGGGAAGCCATTTGGTTAGCAATGCACACGATAGTACAAGTGACATAAAGAACAAGATCAATAGCGATTTTAATTTAATGGCTTTTCTAGCTAAAACTATGGCTAGTAGTATAAAAAATAAAAAGTGAACATCTATGTGATCTGTAGTTACCCGACCTGCTACTAACTCAAGTATAAGTCCATTTATAGTCAAAAAGAACGCAGCTAAAAATGCAATCTTCCTGTTCCAAAAATCTCGCCCCAACATATATAACAGATAAATACTCAATGTAGAGAGAATTATAGATGGAATACGAATAGCGAAGGGACTGACTCCAAATATTTTAAAACTTACAGCGATGGACCACAAAGTTAGCGGTGGTTTATGCAGCCAAACTTCATTATGGGTCCACTGTGTATAATCGTATGCTAACAATGGATTTGCATACAATTTCGGCACCCAAGGATTTTTTAATAAATTTTTAGCAACAAGTGCGTGATACCTTTCATCCCAAGGGTGAGGATAATTATCTAAACCTATATAAATACGTAAAAACAAACCACCCAACAAGAGTAAACCTAATCCAATAGTATACTGTTGCTTTTTCTGAAAAATAAAAGCACAGAAAATAAAGATGGAAGCTCCAAAAAACAGGGTTAAGTCTATTTGCATTTCATTAAAAAAGTAAAATAAGACATAAAAAAAATACCACGCAAGTAAATCAAATGGCACTTTAATTTACCGCAATGGTATTTAAAATTAAGGAATGATTCGAGAGTTCCTTAGGATTGTGGGTTAAGTTGCAGGTATTGATTTCTTCCTAACGTTAGGTAATACGCGAATACCAACGTTAAAGAAACAACACCTAATGTGAACGGATTATAGCCATACACATAGGGGCCTTGATAGAAATACATACCCATTACTGTTAATGCAAAAGCAATGTATAAATAGTTGGAAAACTTAAATCCGGATAATTGAATTTCTTTCTGCTCATCTTCTTGAAGAGTAACCTCTATGCGCTTAGAGGAACACCAGTCAATTTTCGCATGAATTTCATAATCTCCCGGAGGTAAATTTAATGTTTGAGAACATCCGTCCGCTATTTGAGTAACTTCTACGTCGTCTAAAAAGATCTTTATATCGCGTAGCTTGTTCGCCCATGCTGAGGAACGGTTAATAATAAGTTGTGTCATAGTTTTAGTGTGTTTGGCCTAAAATTGTAAATAATTTCGTTAAATACGAAAAATTAACAGAGGTTTTTCCTAAGAACTTAGTTCTTAAAAGGCCTCACCTATAGTTAGGTAAAACCCTGAGCTCTCTTTAGATACACCATAATCTATGCGCAAATTTATCCTTCTTTCTTTGTCTAGTAAGAACCGTAATCCCACACCTGCAGTGGTTTTAAAATGTTTCAATGCAAGTTGAGATAGTTCGGGTGCCACCACGGCATTTCCTACAAATACAACAGCCCCAAAACGCCACCAAAGGGGTGTTCTATATTCTGTTTGCCATCCAATGAGTTGTCTATCTCTATAATACCCTTGATAATACCCGCGCATTTTCTTGTTTCCCCCGAGCATAGATAGGTGGAAAAAAGGTGCTTCTCCGGCAATAAATCTTCCGTATACATAAGTGGCCAATACCCTATTTTTTTTAAAATCAAAATATTTAATGGCATCTATTTCACTTACATTGTAGGTATAGTCACTTCCAAAAATCGATGAATAAAAGGTTGAATTCGCCCTAATTTGATAGCCTTCTGTTGGATAAAAAGTACTGTTTCTGGTATCATATCTCCCTGAAAATCCTAGTCCCGAAATAATACCACCCGATTTACCCAATAAATTCTGGGTATAAATCAACCCCAAAGTATCTAGGCGAGTAAAATTCATTTGATCAAAAACATACTTTACTCCTAAGTAAGTGGCAGGTAATATTCTTCGTTCTAGTGTAGCCCTGAGTCGGCCAAAGTTTAAATTATACGACTCTAGACTGCGCTCTCCATTACCAATTCCATGGAAATAATAGAAATACTTGTA
>NZ_JAWWCF010000230.1:0-3878 GCF_033720595.1 Lishizhenia sp.
CCAAATGATGAGGTTAGGAATGATTTTAAATCGGCTTTAAGTGTCATAGAGAATAGGTGTGATAGTTTGCTAGAATTTACCGATAAATACAGGAAACTGGTTCGTATTACTACTCCTCAAAAAGATTATTTCTCGCTTGCTTCCTTGTTTGAGAAGTTAGAACGACTAAATGCGAAACAATTGGAAGGGGTGGATTACAGAAGGGAAGGTGATTTTGAAGACTTTGTTCTTTTTGGAGATGAAAAGCAATTGATGCATGTGTTTGAAAATTTACTGTTCAATAGTTTACAGGCCTTTGATAGAAATAAAGTTCGTTATCCCAAGTTGCGCGTGGAGTTGAGTGAAATGAAATCCGAGTTCCTGATTTTGTTTAAAGATAATGGTGGAGGAATTCCAGAGGAAGCACTGCCTTACATCTTCTTGCCTTTTTACACCACCCAAGAGGAGGGGAGTGGTATAGGTTTGAGTGTGGCGCGTCAAATATTAGCTAAGCATAAAGGACAAATTAATTGGGTGAGAGAAAAAGCACCATTCACCACCTTTAGTATTAGAATTCCAAAAGGAAGGGGATAGCTAATCCATTCTTAATTTTGTTTTGAGTAGTGTTACATTTTGAATGTCCGTTCTACTGTCTAGCATTTCAATAAAACTTTTGAACCCTATCAGATATTGATTGATGCCTATTTTTCCATGTTTTTTGGTGGTGACAAAGATTTTCGCACTAAACGCGTTGTAGGTTACGTCCTGTAAATCTTCCCAGTTTAGGGTGTAGCTATGCCCATTGGTTTTATAAATCGTGAATTCGTCTGAGTTAAAGGTGAGTTTATGACGGTAATAACTCATCATCGCGTAAATTGCTGCTGGAATGATAAAAAGATCTACTATGAAAATGACATGATCTTCCGAGAAGTGATCAAAGGTCATTTTTGAAAGCAATAAAATATTAATACCAATGAATACCAAAAGAGCAAAAGCTCCACCGAGGAGGTAAACTTTGTTCATTTTTAAGTTGTAATTCCCTTCCTTATCTGGGGTAACTTTAGTATTTGTTCCAGAGCTCAATAAAAAGAACAGTCCTACTACGAGAGCTCCTACAATAGCGTATGGCAAATATTGGCGCATAGTGAGTTGTTTTTTGTAGGTAAGTTATTGATTTGTAGGGAATGCGCCAAATTTTATCTCTTAACGGATTTTATTGAATTACTATATAGGGAGGTGAATCCTTCTATTCAGAAAAATAAACTTTCTCCGTGCTTCCGTCACTGTACATGTAAATCAAGAGCTCATTGGGTTTGATGGTTGTTTCTCTACCTAGGATGTCTACAACTTTAACGAGTTCTTTTTTCTTGTTGATTTGTGGTTCCTTAATACCGATATAGCCTAGGGTGATTTCTCGGCAATATTCATCATTGGTGATGTTTAAATCCGTAAGGTTGTTTGGGTGACTTGAGTATACACATGTGTTTCTGAAGATTGAGTCTATACTGGGTTGATAATAACTTTGATGATTGAAAATTACTCCTAAATCAATCCAGGCAGAGTCTCCAGGTAATATGTTTAGGTTGTTAAATTCTTGTGTGTAATAGATTTCTCCACAGGCTACGTGAGGTCCTTGGTGATGGTTTAGTCTGCATGTGTTGAGGGGGTAATTTCCGTAATTTTTTAATAAAGCTTGAGCATATATTTTAACTGAATATAACCCGTTGACAGTTGGTATGTCCGAGATGTCTATTTGTGTGATGTTTAGGTTGCTCACACCTATATCTGTTCTATTCACTGAATTATTTTGAGTAGAATTTAAGGAATAATCTAATTGTCTAATGACTTTATTACTATTCGTTATTTCGAAATTTGAGTGAATACTTAAATGGTGTTCATTGAAATCTTTAGGGTCATCAATATTTACAGCTGTAAGGATTTGAAAGTTATTCACCAATTGCAGGTTGTGATCAAATGTTATGATGTTTTGAGCTGTGGCTGAATGACTCAAAAAAGATAGTTTGTTGTCCTTGTGTTTAAGATGTGAGTAATTCGATAGATTTTGTACAGTGTTCTGTGTAATTACTTGAAAGTTATTATTTATTGAGAAAATACTGTCCGTAGTGAGGAGGTAGATTGTATCACTTACAGTTGTGAAATCTGTAATAGTACTGTTGAAAGAAATTGTATTTATCGGAGTACCTGTTGCGGAGTACTTGTAAAGGTTGTTTTGTTCGGATGCAAGGAAAGTATTATTACTATTCTGTGTTATTTTAGTTAAGTTAAAATGTGGAACGGCTATGCTGTCCATTAGAATTCCGTTGGTATTCAAGGTATAGATTTTTGAACTAGAATTGTTAGAAAAGTTCAAGTAAAGGTCGTTGGAATTATTTAGGGTAAGTCCAGTACATTTATCGTTGAAAATATCTATTCCTGGCCACGGTTTTGTCCATAAATGATTTCCTGAGGCATCAAATTTTTGAATGAGCCAAGAGGCGAAATTGGCTATGTCACAATGGTAAATAGATTCAATTAGTAAATAGACACCATCATTTTCTGCAGGGATTATTTCATGAATGTACAAATATTCATTGCTGTCGTAGGCAATTTCTTGTGTCCAAAAGACTTGACCTAAGGTGTCGGTTTTGGTGAGATAAGAGGGGGAGAAATAGTAGTTGGAAATATAATCTTGATGTACAGAATAAGTATACTTTCCAAGGGTTACAACACCCGTTGCCCTTTGGTCATAATTGTCGTTGAGTCCGTATTCGTAGTTAAGTCCTTGACTAAAACCTAAAAAGGTTATTACACTTAACATTAAGGATAAATAGGATTTCATAAGGTGTGTTTTAGTGATTGGTTTTGTGGATGTTAAATTAAGGAGAAAAGTAGAAACTTCAAATGATTTTTTAATCACTCGCATGTTTGCGAAATTTCTAGGCCAGAGGTGAGGTGGTGACGAATTGCTTAGGGATAGGAGCGATAGCCCGGATTTATTGGCTGCCCTGCAACACCAAGTGAAAAGGCGACTTCAGAAGCCTTTAGAAGTTCGATGTTAAAGGCAGTAAATAAAGAGGACTTTAGCGGATTGCCCGACCCGACGAGGTTTTCGGCGGGGAAGCGCCTTGTGATTATCTTCTAGATTTTTTGCAAAGTTATTTCGAATAAAAAAAGACAACCAACCCAACGGTCAATTGCCTTTATATCTGAATTTTCATAGTTCTCTATATTAACCTGAACTTCACGGGTAAAGTAAATTGTTCACCTTCCTGATCTGAGCACAACAATAACTGGTTTAATGGGGTTTTATTCACCGCCTCTAGAGCAGCATTGTCTAAAAGTTTACAAACTCCATCGCTTACCCAAGCATTGATTTTTCCATCGTGTATGGTAAAAGATATTGTAACCGTTCCTTCTTGACGACGTTCTACGGCCATGGGTGGGTATTCCAAAATTTCTTGAACCCAAGATTTAATGACCTCTGTAGTATTTACACATGTTTCTGCTGTTGGATCTCCGGCACTTATAGCGCTAAAACTGATGAGTGTAAACATCAGTGGGAGTACGACTAATTTTTTCATGACTCTTGTTTTTGTGTTTGCTAACAAGGATATAAGAGTCGTGCCATAAAACAGGAACCCAGTAAAAATGGGTTTTTTGAGTCCTTACGATTTACGCTCGTTGTCCGTTTTCGTGCACTTCGTGATCAAAATCGTACAGTATGAATCTTGGAAAGGGTGTGTTTCTTCGTATTTATAAAACCGTTTCTTCAAAAAGTAATTGTAGTGTTTCTTCTGGGTTTTCAGTTTTACCTGTATGCATCATTGAGGTTTGGATGATGGAGCTTCGAGATGCAGCCAACCATCTAAATCTATCCGTCAAATCCATTTCACCAATTC
>NZ_JAWWCF010000231.1:0-3850 GCF_033720595.1 Lishizhenia sp.
CTATTCTTCCATCTAAAGCAAATGGTATTCCTACATACACCAACTTCGTTTTTTCAAGTTTGTTATTCTTAGTATCGTTTAATCTCAATTTTAAAGATTTACTATTAACCAATGGTGGTATTGTAACAATCCTACAACCTCTTTCCTCGTAATATTTTCTGAGGTAACTACTTATCACTATTACACCATTTCCTTTTAAATTCACAACTCGTTTCTGATAAGAATCATCAACCCATTTTATTGCTCTATGAATTAAATTTCCATTATTTGAAGGTAACCAATCAACACAATCTGTGTATAAGATTATAGAATTCTTCTTCGCCCATTTTTGAAGTGAACGTACGAAAGTTGTTAAAGTAGGACTTCCATATGTAATAATTACATCTATATCCAATTGTTCAATTAGGTCTTTAACTGAATCCAAGACGTGGCCATATGACAACCAATCTTTAATTCCATTAGGCCTTCCTATCTCATAATAATTAAATTTATCGTAGGTCTTCTTTTCCGTTGACAACGAAAAGTCCCCACCTTCCTTCATGCCTACAAAATATACCTCATGACCAATTGACCTTAACAAATAACCATTACCTAATACACGCAAACCTGATGCATTTCCATTTGGAAAAATAAAATTTCCTATATATAAAACATTTTTTTTTATCATAATTAATTAGCATTCCATACTACTCTCCTTATATAATCTGTATAACTTAATATTATTCTAACCACTTTACTTGCAACATTTGGCATAGAATAATCATAAACGGGTCTAAAATTTCTATCTTCGCCAACCTTCTGATCTAGAAGAATATTTAATCCTTGCAGTATCCTTTCCGTATTCATCCCTACCATCATAACCGATGCTTCTTCCATCGCTTCTGGTCTTTCGTGCGCGTCTCTGATATTTAAGGCTCTGAAATTTAAAATTGAGGATTCCTCTGAAATTGTTCCAGAATCGCTGAGTGTCGCATATGAATGTATCTGTAAAGCATTGTAATCATGAAAACCTAAAGGTTTTAAAAGCTGAATTCTACCATCAAGTTTTACCTCTTTTGATTCTATCATATTTCTCGTTCTGGGATGCGTAGAAACAATTATTGGCTTATTGTAGATTTCAGCAATTTGATTTAAGCTATCCATCAAATTATTAAAATTCTTTTCTGAACTGATATTTTCCTCCCTGTGCGCAGAAACCACAAAATAACCATCTTTCTCAAGATCTAGTTTTTCCAATACTTTAGACGAATGAATCTGGTCCATATTTTGATGCAAAACCTCAAACATTGGGGATCCTGTTTTTATCACTCTATCTGCGGGCAAACCTTCTTTTAAAAGATATTCACGAGCTATACTACTATAGGTCAAATTGATATCAGAGACGTGGTCTACTATTTTTCTATTTGTTTCTTCCGGCACTCTTTGGTCAAAACATCTATTCCCGGCCTCCATGTGGAAAATTGGAATTTTTCGTTTTTTGGCAGCTATTGCACACAAACAAGAATTTGTGTCTCCTAATACTAAGAATGAATGAGGTTGTACTTCATCCAATAAAGGATCTATCGCTATTAATATTTTTCCTGCAGTAACTGTAGCATTACCACCTGCTGCATTCAGGAAATGATCTGGCTTACGCAAACCTAAATCCTCGAAAAACACCTCATTTAGTTCATAGTCATAATTCTGTCCAGTATGCACCAAAATGTGATCGATAGATGAAGATTTATCCAGGGCTTTAATCACAGCTGATAATCTTATTATTTCAGGTCGCGTTCCTACGACCGTCATTACTTTTAATTTTTTCATTTCTATATTTTAAACTGTCACAAAATAAGTATCCGGATTCTCAGAATCATAGGCTTCATTAATCCAGAAATTTGTATACAGTATTTCGTCTCCTATGTTTTTAATATTGTGTGTGTACCAAATAGGCATATCCACGTATGCAGGTTCGTCGCCATTCAACTCAAAACTCAACACTTCTTCAGTTCCAATCTTTCTCATTTCGATCAAAGCCTTCCCTTTAATTACTGCAAACCTTTCAATTTTTCGTGTATGATAATGATTTCCTCTAGTAACCCCTGGAACAGTCGTTGAGAATGAGACTTGGCCTCCAATTCCGAGGCGTATCAATTCTACAAAACTACCTCTATCATCGGTGTGTTGAACAAATTTTCTCGGAAAAAACGAATTCAATTCTATGTACGACCTAAATGTATTAAAGAGATTTACCTCAAAATCCGATATTAACTCAGGAATATTTCCCTGTTGAAAATACACTTGATGATACTTTTGAAGTTTAGCCAGTACATCAGAAACCTTAATTGCTGTAGTGTAAGGAATAAGCAACTCTCCCTTCGTCTCTTCTTTTCTTATTTCCGAAATAAAAGTATTTACCAGTTCCTGTACATATATCAATTGAACTTCAGCATCCACTTGTATCTCTGGTTTTTCTCCTTGAATTAACCTAGAACAAAACGTTGCTATGAAAGAATTATAATTCGGTTTACAAAAAGCTCCAAATACATTTGGCACAACAGCACCTGTAAAAATTGCATTATTTTCACTTGCCCAAGTCTCTAATAGTTCACGAGACTCCTTTTTTGATCTACCATATAAATTATCCTTCTTTTCTTGAGAAGAGGAAGATATAATTACGTGAGGTCTAGCACCAGTATTTTCCAATGCCTTGCAAAGAGAACGCGTCAGCGCTAAGTTTTTCTCATAAATAAACTCTTGACTTTCATGTCTATTTAAAGCCGCGAGATGCACAATCACATCACATTCTTTCACAAAACTTTCAAGTTTATCCTGATTTTCAAAATAAGACCTTTCAAATTCTACTAACGTAAACTCATCCTCAAACTGGCTTAGCGTATTAATCAAATGACTTCCTACAAATCCATTTCCACCCGTAACACCTATTCTTTTCATACTTTTTTATACTTATATATCAAGACTAAATCGAAATTCATCTTCAATCTCTTCTATTAAATAGTCTGACATTGCCAATATCTTTGCTCCAGCCGTTTTCGCTATCAATTTCGACACATAACCTGGGGGAACGTGCAAGACATCCATCGTTTCAATGGATAACTCATATCGTTCTTCCTTTCCAAAAACACCATTAGCTTCCCAGTCTAAAACCTTTTTCAACACCACTTCAAAAGTTCCTTGTATGCAAGTAAACCACCTTTGTTCAATTTTGTGACCTTGCCATCCTCTCTCAGGTGCCGAAGGATTATTCTGAATTATATACAGTCTCTTTATTCCTAAAGCATCAAACGAGTTATTGAAGATAATTTCACCTCTTTGATCTTTAAAACTTCCTCCTTTGATAATTCTAGGACACATAATTATTTCAAATTTTCCTGAATAATATCTAAGCCAGATATTAACTTTTTCATACCTTCAACATCCTGCTGTTCGGTATTGTGTGAATTATAATCTTCAATTTTTGAAATATTATCATCTCCTTCTGAGAAATACTGACTGTAATTCAAATCTCTGTTATCGGCAGGAATTCTATAAAAATCCCCCATATCTTCAGCTTTAATCATTTCTTCTCGGGTACAAAGTGTTTCATACAACTTTTCACCATGTCTGGTTCCAATAATTTTAATCTCCGCTTTACTTTTGAAAATTTCTTTCATTGCTTGTGCAAGATCACCTATAGTACCAGCGGGAGCTTTATTAACAAATAGATCACCAGGGTTTCCGTGCTCAAATGCAAACAGTACCAATTCCACAGCTTCATTCAATGACATCAAAAAACGCGTCATATTAGGATCTGTTACTGTTATATCTTCCCCAGCTAAAATTTGGTTCATGAATAGAGGAATTACAGACC
>NZ_JAWWCF010000232.1:0-3831 GCF_033720595.1 Lishizhenia sp.
CGATTCTGCCCCTTATAATATGGGGGTTTCCCTCCTAAAAGTTAGGTCGGACTGTACATTGTAGTACACTTATTTTGGTTGAGAAGTTTATTAATTTTTCATACTAAGTTAAGTCATTAAAAACAACAACTTAATGCTAAGAATCCTTGTTATTCTAATTCTTTCTTGGTCACTAATTTACTTTTATAATGTTAAATCCAAGACCTTCACAAAGATGATCCACAAATCATAATTTGTTCATTTATCAAATTCTTAGAACAAAAAATTAGAGATTGATTAAAAATGCGTAACGTTTTCTTATTTTAGGTCTTATAATCAAAAAAACTTAACATCATGAAAGCTATCCTAATTCTTTCCCTTTCTCTTTTTATGGGAACTCAACTCTACGGTCAAAATAAACTTTACGTGGAACAACATGGAGGAAAAAGAAGTGTTTTAAAACTCGGAAAAGTAGGGTTTTACTCCTCGTATTATTCTGGGCAACAAGGTAACTGTGATACCCTTATTTGTAAAGGACAAGGCCTCGTCAGTGCTGATCTTAAATTCCCAAAATCTCTCGTGGAAGATGAAGACCAAGAGAAATACGAAATTTTCAACAAAGCCCTGAAAAAATCAGTCAGAGCCATGAAAAGATCTGGTCAAGAAGCCGGTAAATTAACGCTAACCATAAAAGGAAGAAAAGTAGAAGTTAATTACTCTGAATTTAAAAAGCCGGGAGATCTTAAGATGGAAATTACTTTGATATAATTTCTACGTCCAAGCCTAGCTATTGCTAAATAAGGCTTGGACTTTGTTTTTCCATGTCTAGCATCCATGTAGTTCATTTCAATTCTTATATTTCAGCAATATTGACAGACCATAAACAACCATTGAAAACAATGAATTACAATACAGATAAATATAAAATCTACACCTGGAAAACCCCTTTAGTGTTACACTGGATTATCAATCCTGGTTTGGCCATAAATGAATTAATTTTCGGTCAAAAAGTTCCCAAAGTGAGTTTGGTGGACAAAACTTCTGATCTACCATTTATTGAGCGTAGCTTTGTTCCTTGTCCGCATTGTAACGCCCTACACGACCAACGAACTTGGTCTACCCAAAATGGAACAGCATTTAAAAATTGGTTTGGACTTTATTGTAAAAGCTGTGGCAAAATCATTCCTTGTGTTCACAACCTATTCAGTCTACTAATTCTTGCCCTTACCTTTCCTATTTGGGGATGGTTTAGAAAATCACTCAAAGAAAACTGGTTATCGAAACAAGCACAACGTTTTGAAAATTTGGATACCACCAAAATTCCAAATCCCTTTGATGGAAAAAATTGGTGGATATCAGGCCTAAAATGGGCAGGATTTATGTTTCTAACAATGCAAGTGATTTGGCCCTTGTTGGATGGAACAGGGATCACTTGGGAAAGCTTAGCAAAAGGTGCTGTGATATGGCCCATATCTGGATTTTTCTTTGGGTTTACCATGAAAGTTTTCACTACAAAAAGAGGGCGTAAAAAAGAACACACCTTAATTGATTGATCGGGTGATTAACAATTTATTTAATTGAACGTCGAAATGACACTTAAATCCAACGCTTCTCCCAAAGAAACTTCATCTCCATTTTACATGAAGAATGAACAATTATGCAAACAATGGGAAAGTTATGCAAGCCATAAAAACGGAACAGTTAAAGGCATTTTCAACGCCTCCTCTTTTCATCTATTAGCAAAGATTGAGACCTCCTCGTTGTGGGAGATTCAAGTAAAAAAAGCGACTTATTCTAGTGGAAACTTACTCCTTTCATCTAAGTATCAAAACCTTCAAGAAATACTTACCTTTAAAACAAAAATCCCTTCAAGTACATGCGGAAATTTTAAAATATGTAAATCTGTATTCAAACGCAAAAGTCAAAAGCACCCATTGTATCAAATGGTTTACGATTTATGTGCGGAGGACTTAGAAAAAAGACGCTTGTATCAAGCAGAATTCAACAAGAAAGTACTGACTTTCACCTACCATCATTGCAATGATGATTTTGATTTGGTGGAAAAAGTACTCAACTTAGGTTTGAATTCTGAAGATTAGGAATTACACTTTATAGTGAAACATTAAAGTTAAAAAAGAAATCAAGAATTACTTAATCCCCTTATTAACCATGAAAAAACGTCTCAAAAAGCATATCCAAGCTAAAGATTTTGTAAAAATATACTTGGCCGACCAAGATGGATTTGAACTTTATCGTTTCGACGGAATTATACGCGATCAAAATGATGACTATATACTCATGGTGGATTTTACGGATTTAACTTATGACGGTGTAGTTGTGTTTAGAAAAGCAGATGTTTCTGAAATTAAACATAGTAAAAATGAAATCTTCTTTAACACTGTGTTAGCGCAAGAAGGGTTTAAAGATAAAGCCTTGAAAAAAGCAAATAAACTCGGTCTACACCTTAATGATTTTAAGGGAATGATAGAACAAGTCAAGACCCAGAAACTGCCTTTAATTCTAGAACGATTATATGAAAAGGAGACCAAATTCCAAATTGGATCTGTAAATAAAATCGGTAAAAAAAAAGGTCCATATTAACTACTTTAACGCACATGGTGAATTCGACTTTAAGCCTGTTAGTTCAAAATATGATGACATTACCTTTGTGAGAATTGGTGATCCTTATTCAACCTACATGTTTAAACATGCTAAAAAGATTAATTAAGTTATAATGAAAAGCTACATCGATGGATTTGTATTTTTCTTACTGCTTTTTACGCTTTTGGCATGTGAGCAAAGTCCAACATCTAAAACCTTTACGGGTGATTTAGCATTAGACATTGAAAAGGATACCCTTTATCCTTCGTCAGCACGACTACCCGAACCTGATATTTTGGAACGCTTGAAATTTCAAAAGAGAAGGATAGATACACTTCTGGCAAATGATAAATTGCAAAAAGAATTATGGCTTATAGCGGAAGGCACAAAACAAATCATTCGTCTTCAGCGTCAGGATTTACTCGACACATGTACGAACACCACATTTATACTTTTTAGAGATAATTCAGGAAAAGTTCTATGTGCAAGAGAAGTACCCTATATCCAAAGTGGAGATGGATTAATAAGTTATACGCATTACTTTGATTCAGAGGGTAAAACCTTTGCTTTTGAAAGGTACATCACCTATCTCAGTTCTAGCTATAAGGATGACTATCTCTCAGAAAACATCATCGAACTCTACAACCAAGACTTTAACAAAATTCATCGTGATAAAACGTTAAATATTGAGAAGGGGGAGCATCCGTGGAATTATAGTTATGAAGTGGCTCCTACTTTTGAAGTATATTGGGAAAGAATAAAGATAACCGAACACAAGGATTAAATAGTATGCCACAAACAATAGACATTTTTCAGCCTAATTCACCAAAAGCTTGGAGAGAATGGTTGGCTAAAAACCACAAAGAAGAGGAAGCTGTTTGGCTCGTTTTTCATACCGTTAAATCGGGAAAACCAAGTTTAACTTGGAGCGAAGCTGTAGACGAAGCCTTATGCTTTGGTTGGATAGATAGTAAAAAGGTTAAAATTGATCAGGACACTTATCACCAATACTTTTGCAAACGCAAACCCAACAGTACTTGGTCTAAAGTAAACAAGGACAAAGTGGAACAACTCAAAGTAGAAAACCGCATGCAAAAAGCCGGATTAGCCGTAATTGAAAGGGCTAAGAAAAATGGATCTTGGACCTTGCTAGACAGTGTAGAAGCACTTATAGTTCCGGAAAAATTAAACCTTGAATTCAACAAATATGAAGGAGCCAGAGACTACTATGAATCCTTGAGCAAATCTTCC
>NZ_JAWWCF010000233.1:0-3795 GCF_033720595.1 Lishizhenia sp.
CGAGTTTTGACTTGGGGATTTTTTTTATTCAGGCGTAAAAGCTGTAAATTGATACTGAATTAATATCCCGTGTTATGGCAGTATTATTAGAGGGAAACGAGGTACAAACCTCTGGAGAACTTCCCAAAGTAGGAGAAATGGCAAAAGACTTTCAACTCACAGCAACAGACATGAGTACGAAGACTTTGGCCGATTTTAAAGGTTATCAATTGATCGTAATCACTTTTTTAAGTGTAGACACCTCCACCTGTTCCTCCGAATTGCGTGAATTCAATAAAAGAGCTACAGCCCTTGAAAACACAAAAGTACTCTGTGTTTCAAGAGATTTACCCTTTACGCAGCAAAGATTTTGTGGTGCAGAAGGTATAGATAATGTTGTCATGCTTTCCGATTTCAAAAATGGGTCTTTTGCCAAAAATTATGGTTTAGAAATGGTAGACGGACCACTTCAAGGTCTACCCTCTCGCAATATCATTATTATAAACAAAGAAGGTAAAATTCAATATACACAACAAGTTCCTGAGGTTTCTCATGAACCCGATTACGAAGAGGCTTTAAACGCCCTATAATCATTACCCCAGGCCAATTGGCTTGGGATTTTTTTTGCATTAAGAATTTTGATTGCATACACTTCCCTGTTCTCCCCTTTAATTACTGGGTAAAACACTAATAAATCAATGGTCAAATCGATTTCTCTATGAATTCGTTTCAACTATGGAAATAATTCTATTTCTTTAGCTCCCAAACACACTATTCTTAAAAAATGAAAAAGCTCAGTTTAATGGTCTTGACCCTTCTTGGGGCCTTTGGTTTACAAGCGCAAGACATTGATTTAAAAAGTAAAAACTTTAAAGCTACCGCTGCCTATTACAATAAGGTTATTGAAGGTGATGCACAGATTTCCTTACTTAACCTTTTCTTCACCAATATGCCCAAAGGGGCCGACTTACACCACCATTACACTGGTAGTGTATACGCAGAAACCTTCTTGGATTGGGTAGAAAAGAAGAATTGGAGTATAAATCAAACTACTTTAAAAATCAGTAAATCTCCTGCTTCGAGTGGTACAGATTTAATAAGTGTAGCTGAATTGCGCTCAAATGATGCTTTGTACAGAGAATTGTTGACTTTATGGTCAGACAAAGACTACGACAACCACTACCACCAACAAGTTGCGCCAGATCAAAACTTCTTTAACACTTTTGGATATTTCGGAACTGTTTCTGATGAATATATGTTGGATGGTTTGACTTTATTGAAAGAAAGAGCAAAGGCAGAAAACATCCAGTATTTAGAAACCATGTTAAGTTCTGTTGGTGTGAGTAGTAAAAACTACCCAAATGCAGACACGATGGTCGCTCAATTAAGGAAAGCTAAAACACAAGCAGAAGTTGATGCTGTATTAACACAAATAGATACCTATTACCAAACAGACGCTGCTTACAACAACCGAATCACAACCTTTGTTGCAGAAGTAGATAGCTTACATGCCTTAGTGGAAGACGAAGATTTCACGCTACGCTACCAAAGCTATACAGCCCGTGTAATGAACCCTTTAGAAGTTTATACAGATTTGTCTGCCGCTTTTATAGCGAGCTCTAAAACTCCTTTAATCGTAGGGGTAAATATTGTTGCTCCAGAGAACAACGTAACGGCACTAGAGGATTACACCCTACACATGATGATGTTCAATTATTTGAACAGAAAGTACCCAACTGTGCACAGAGCTTTACATGCAGGTGAATTAACTTTAGGTATGGTTAGACCGAAGAATTTAACTTTCCATATCAATGAAGCTATACACATTGCACATGCTCAACGTATAGGTCACGGTGTAGATATTCCTTACGAAAGTGGTTCACTAGAATTGATTGAATACATGAAAGACAGCGCTGTTGTGGTTGAAATTAACTTAACAAGCAACGAGTTTATTTTAGGTGTTAAAGGGCAAGAACACCCCTACTTAATTTACAAGAAATACGATGTACCTATGATCATTTCTACGGATGATTCAGGTGTTTCGAGAAATAATTTAAGCAATCAATACATGTTGCTAGCAAGTAGATACTCACCTACTTATGCTGAAATTAAACAATATGTTTACAACAGTATTACCCACTCTTTCTTAACAGAAGAAGATAAGCAAAAAGAATATACAAAGTTGGATGCAAAATTCAAGGCTTTCGAAGCAATGATGGCCAAGAACTAAGAAGCGCATAGGTTTTTCAAACAAAGAGTCCTGCCAATTGGGTGGGACTTTCTTTTTGATACATACTTCTAAATTGAAATTAGACCAAAAGATTTAAAAAGAAGCTCTTTTTTCTTTAAATCTTTAAATACTAAAACGAAGTTTAGACTTAAATTTTTATATGATTTCTTCAAGGTGCCTGCTTAAATATTTAAATTTTGTCACCCCTACTAACAAACTAAAAGTCTAAGGGCTTTAAATTCTATGGAACCCAAATATTCTCTATTTTGGTCTCTATAAGCGCTAAGGATTGAATTCAATAGCGACCAAGCAAATAAATACGAAAGATGAAAACACACTCAATATTAGGTGCAGAGCCATTAGCAGCACCCTTCAAAACAGAAGATCCATTTATGTTTTGTGCTTACCACAAAGACGCTTACCCCAAGGGAAATGAAAGTTTAGGAGTAAATAAAGATAGGTTAGCAGGTCATAGTATGGGTAGTGATTTTGACCCACAGCTTGATTTTAGAATGTACCACGGGAGCAATGTACCCGGTTTTCCCTATCACCCACACAGTGGTTTTGAAACTGTAACCATAGCTGTAGAAGGAGCTGTAGACCACAGTGATTCTTTGGGTGGTGCAGGAAGATTTATGAATGGAGATGTGCAATGGTTAACCGCAGGTAAAGGGGTTCAACACTCTGAAATGTTCCCTTTATTGCATACAGATAAAGACAATCCTTTTGAGCTCTTTCAGATATGGTTAAATCTACCGAGTAAGAGTAAAAAAGTAGATGCGCATTACAAAATGCTTTGGAGTGAGGATATTCCAGTTGTCGAACTTAAAGATGAAAAAGGAAAGCTTGCGAAAGTAAAAGTAGTTGCCGGTACTTTAAACGGAACCAAAGCTTTGGATCCCAACCCAAACTCTTGGGCAGCAGATCCCGAAAACGAGATAGCCATTTGGACCATTAAATTAGAAGCAGGAGCAACATTTACCCTACCAAGCGCTAGCAAGGCTGTGAATAGAAACATCTATTTCCATGAAGGTACTGAGCTTACTATAGATGGTCAATTGCTTAATTCTCATGCACGTTTAAAATTAGACGCAACGCAAACTACAACGATCGAAAATGGAGATGAAGAAGCTTCCATCCTTTTACTACAAGGTAAACCTATAGGAGAACCTGTGGTACAATACGGACCTTTTGTTGCCAATACTGAACAAGAACTACATGAAACCATGGCCCTTTACCGTCAAACCGAATTTGGAGGCTGGCCTTGGCCCATGCGCGAACAAGTATGGGACAAAAACAAAGGACGATTTGCCAAGTTCGCGGACGGTACCGAAGTGGTGAAGTAAGCAATGAAAATATATTGAAAGGAGTGAGTTTTTTTTAGCTTGCTCCTTTTTTTGTTTGAGGGGTTGAAGTTCGAGCGTTCGAGTGTTTGATGGTTTGAGGGTTTGAGGGTTTGAGGGTTAGAACTTAGGAAAGATTTAAGGATGCTAGAAACCTTTCAAGATGAATAACAGACAACAATCACTTATCCTTCAACTTAAAATATATTATATTCGGTAATTGAAACACATCCATTTACCTTC
>NZ_JAWWCF010000234.1:0-3789 GCF_033720595.1 Lishizhenia sp.
CTTTCTCAAAGTAAACTTCCGTAAATTTTAGGCATAAAAAAATCCCGACAATTTCTTATCGGGATTTTTCTGGGTGGACGATGGGATTCGAACCCACGGCCTCCGGAACCACAATCCGGCGCTCTAACCAACTGAGCTACAACCACCATGTAAAAAACTAATCTCAAAGCTTTCAAGTATACTCTCTTGCTTCCGTTAGCGGGTGCAAATATATTAAATTTAGATTTACATAAACAACAAAATTCACCTTTTTTTTCATTAAATTAGATAAAAAGAAAATTCAAATTTTATGACTAGCTCAGAACTCATTGTAAATGAATTCAAAAGGCGTGTTTTCACAGAATCGTATTCGAGAATATTTAAGTGCCTTTCTATGATTTCGGATGAAGAATTATGGTTTACCCCCAATAAAAACACTCCGAGCATAGGTTCTTTGGTCTTACATTTATGTGGAAATGGTAAACAATGGATAGTTTGTGGATTAGGATCCGCTCCAGACCATAGACAAAGAGAAAAAGAATTTGAAAAACACCTCAACATAAAAAAAAGCGAGCTCGTGTTTGTGATGGAAAATTTAAAAATTCAAATTACAGAGGTTTTGCACACCATAAAAGATGAAGATCTTCACCAACCGAAAAACATACAAGGCTTGGAAGAAAATGTTTTTTCTGTTTTGGTGCATGTACTCGAACACTTTTCTTACCATACAGGGCAAATCACAACACTCACTAAAATCATTACCAATAAGCAAACCGGTTATTACGATCAGCTGGGGTTATAAACACTTCTTGTTAATAACAATCAAAACATACACTTGTTCCATAGCTCTTAAGCGCTAATTTTGTAGGAAACAGAATTAGATATGCTAAAGATAGGAGTTTTGGGTGCTGGTCACCTCGGTAAAATTCACATCAAACTTATATTAGAATTGAAGGAAGAATACCAATGTGTTGGTTTTTACGATCCTTCAGACGAAAATGCTCAAACGGTTATAGACACCTATGGATTGAAGCGTTTTGGAAGTATTGAGGAGTTAATCGCCGAAGTTGACTGTGTAGATATAGTAACACCAACCATTTCTCATTACGACTGTGCTGCTTATGCTTTGCGTAACTCTAAACATGTTTTTATTGAAAAGCCTATTACAGAAACGGTAGACGAAGCAAAATCTTTGATTTCCCTAGCGCACGAGGCAGATGTTAAGGTTCAGGTGGGGCACGTAGAAAGGTTCAACCCTGCTTTCCAAAAAGCTTTGCCTCACTTCAATAACCCTATGTTTATTGAGACTCACCGTTTGGCGCAGTTTAATCCAAGGGGGACAGACGTTCCTGTAATCTTGGATTTAATGATACACGATTTAGATATCATTTTAAGTGTCGTAAATTCTCCTGTTAAGCGTGTATCTGCTTCAGGTGTTGCTGTAGTTTCTGACACACCGGATATTGCCAATGCTCGTTTAGAATTCGAAAACGGATGTGTGGCGAACCTCACCTCTTCTCGCATCTCTATGAAGAATATGCGTAAATCTCGCTTCTTCCAAAAAGATGCTTACATCAGTGTAGATTTCTTAGAAAAAGAGTTAGAAGTCGTAAAGATGGAAAATGTAGAAGGAGAACCCGGACCTTTCGACATGGTGTTGGAATTAGGAAATGGTAAACCAGACAAAAAGATAATGTTTGACAAGCCGGAAGTTGGTGAAGTAAACGCGATAAAAGAAGAGTTAAGAACATTCGCAGAATCCATTGTCAATAATACAACTCCAAAAGTTCCGATAGAAGATGGATACAACGCTTTGGTAGTTGCCACAGAAATATTGGAGAAATTAAAAATGACGGGAAACCTGGTCAACAACAATATTTAGTATTCTACATCGTTCTTTTTCTAATATTTAACACTTTTGCAGTCTGTTAAAAAAGAATAAATCAATAGTCAATGCTTGTGCATTCGCTTTTCTTTGATGAAAATTGATTGAATTCTTAAAAAATATACAATGAAACACTTATTCTATCTCTGTTTACTGGCATTTGTAATCAATGGTTGTGCAAAAAAGGTTGACGCTCCTTTATGGTTAAAGGTGGACAAATTTCAACTGAATGAAAATCCTTTTGCATCAGACCAAGGTGAGTTAACCGAAAACATAACGGATGCTTGGGTAAATATGGATGGTGAGATTTTGGGAGTTTTTTCCTTACCGATAAAAATTCCAATCATTGCAGACGAAGGAGAACATAGTTTTGTAATTATTCCTGGAATTAAGAACAACGGTATAAGCTCTACGAAATCACGTTATACCTTAATGGAGCCTTACTCGGTAGATCTAACGCTTACCAAAGGAGACACAGCTTCAATTGCTCCTGAAACACAATACTACGACGACTTAACATTTTGGATAGAAGATTTCGAGAACATCAACAACTTAAAGTTAGAAGAATCTAATGCCTCTTTAGCGAGTTTAGGAACAACCAACGATCCCAACATTGTTGAATACGGGAACTATTGTGGACACATAGAATTAACCGATGACGACTCCCTTTTCTACGCTTATTCATCAGCTCCTTTATTGCTTCCTACCAATGGTAGAGTTGTTTATTTGGAAGTAGATTTTAGGACTTCACATGACTTAAGTGCGCGTTTTATCAACTCAACAAATGGTGTAACTAGCGACGATGCCATTGCAACGATGAGAGCCCAAGAAAGCCCTAAATGGACGAAAATATATTTTAACCTCAACGAACTACTTGCCGTTTATAACCAAGCTGATTTTTATGGAATTGCCTTAAGAGCTATCAAAAACAAGGTAGGTCCGCAAGACATTTACATCGATAACATCAAGGTGATATACTAGTTCTACATGCAAAAAAAATTTACTTCTCTATTAATAGTAACAGATTTCCTAATGGCTGCTTTAGCCTGGGCTAGTTTCTTTTACTTTAGAAAAACAGTTATCGAAGTCGCACCCTTTGTAATTAATACTGAATTCATTTTAGGAGTAATTTTAATACCAGCGTTTTGGGTTACGCTTCACGCCCTTTTGGGTACCTACATCAACCCCCTCCGTTTGTATAGGATGAAAATATTGAGTTTAACAACATTAAGCTCTATCATCGGAACAGTAGTCATCTTCTTTGTCTTTCTTTTGGATGATGAAATTGATGGACATCACCTCTATTACAAGTCATTAAGTGCTGTTTTTATTTTACAATTCTGCTACACCCTCCTACCTCGATTCATTATCGTTAATAATTTGGTGCAAAAGGTACATGCAGGAAAAATCGGCTTCAACACTTTGCTTATTGGTGGTAGCCAGAAAGCAGTTGATATTTACGACGAAATCAAATTCAATCATCAAAACTCAGGAAATAAGTTTATCGGTTTTGTTAACTTAAATGGGATAGACAAAAACCTTGAAGATAGACTCCCTTATTTAGGACATTTTAATGATTTTGATAAGATTATTACTGATCTCGACATCGAGGAAATCATCATTGCTCTCGACTCTACAGAACACGAAAAGCTGCGTAAAATCATTGCCAAAGTTTCTGGTAGAGACCTTAAAATCAAGGTAATTCCAGACATGTACGACATACTTTCTGGATCTGTAAAAATGAACAACATTTTCGGAGCACCACTTATAGAATTGAATTCAGAAATACTTCCTATTTGGCAACGAGTTTTAAAAAGGGGAATTGACGTTATTTGTGCAAGTATCGCTCTTATTCTTTTAACTCCTGTTTACATTACGCTGGCGATATTGGTAAAGACCTCTTCTGAAGGACCTATATTCTTTAA
>NZ_JAWWCF010000235.1:0-3768 GCF_033720595.1 Lishizhenia sp.
CATATTAAGTACACCGAGTTACTCTCCTCTACCTGACTCAAAAACTTACTTTTTTACTGATTATCGTGCCGCCCAGTTTGTGGGAGGAGGTATGAATTTAATATGGACCTTAAATAATGCCTTGGACGTACGTATAGATCCGTACATTTTCCAACCCATCAAGGAAATAAATAGATTGGATGATGGAAGCTTTTTCTATAAAAACTGGGGAGAGACAAAAATCATGGCTGCCGGATCTATCATTTACAACAGTCCCATTGGTCCTGTAAGGTTCACCACCAATTACTTTCCTGTTCAAGAAAAGCCTTGGAGTGTGCAATTGAGTTTTGGATATGTAATATTCAACGATAGAGCCATTCGTTAATTGAAGAAAATACCTGTATATTTTAATTAGAATATTAATTTTACCCATCAAATTTAAGGTATGGGAAAGATTATAAGTGGTATTCAGCAAATGGGTATAGGAGTACCTAATGTTGAAGAGATTTGGAAATGGTATCGAAAATTTTTCGGTGTAGATGTAAAAGTATTTGAAGAAGCGGCAGAAGCTCCTTTAATGACACCTTATACAGGAGGCGTAGTTCAAAAAAGAACAGCTACACTGGCACTTTCTATGGAAGGTGGTGGAGGATTCGAAATCTGGCAATTCACTTCTCGTAACACAGAAAAATCAGACTTCCCTATTCAACTTGGTGATTACGGATTGTACATCTGTAGAATAAAATCAAGAGATGTAAAAGCATCTTACGACTACATGAAAAAAGAAGGTGCGAAAGTTTTGGGTGACCTTAAAACAACTCCTCACGGTGAGCCACATTTCTTTGTAGAAGATCCTAACGGAAATATCTTTAACGTAGTACAAGAAAATGTAGTTTTCTCTAAAACTAAGTTTGCGGGTAAAACCGGTGGTGTAGCTGGATCTATGATAGGTGTTAGTGATATCGACAAAGCACTTAAATTATACGCAGACGTCTTAGGGTATTCTAAAGTTGAATATGACGTTACCGAAGTAGCCGACTGTTTTTCAGAACTTCCACAAGGTGATAAAAAAGTAAGACGTGTTTTACTTTCTCACCCTCAAATGAGAAAAGGGCCCTTCGCTCAACTTCTAGGACCAACCAAAATTGAATTGGTACAAGCTATAGAAAGAACAGACTGTAGAAAAATATTTGAGAACAGATATTGGGGAGATTGGGGATTCATTCACCTTTGTTTCGATGTTCAACGCATGGAAAAATTAAAAGAAGAATGTGCCCAAGCAGGTTTCCCATTTACCATAGATACTGGTGAAACTTTTGATATGGGAGAAGCTGGAGGTAGATTCTCTTACATCGAAGATCAAGATGGTACCTTAATTGAATTTGTAGAAACACATAAAGTTCCTGTAGCGCAAAAATTAGGTTGGTACATAAACCTAAAAAATAGAAACCCGGAAAAACACCTTCCTAAATGGATGTTAAAAGCCATGGGATTGAACCGCGTTAAATAATACATTGATTGACAAGTACTGAGAATTGACTGAATGGTTCACCATTTGGTCAATTTTCATTTAACTTTACCCCCAAACTATAAAACATGAAACAATTTTCTTTCTTTTTCTCACTTTTAAGTGGACTCCTGCTTTTTTCATGTAGTACAGAATTTTGCGTAAACGGAGAATACGTAGAAACTCCAATTATTCATGCTATTATAGATGCAAATGACACCATACACTTTGTTAAAATAAACAAGACCTTTTTGGGTGATGGTAACGCTTTAGAGTTTGCCCAAGTACCTGATTCAACCTATTTTGAATCTGTTGAAGGAACCGTTGGTGAATTTGTAAACGGAAATTTAGTGCGAGAGTTTACCTTAAAGGACACTGTTATCACCAACAAAGAAGAAGGTATATTTTATGCCCCGAATCAGAAGTTATACTACTTTAAAACACCTGCCAATAATAAACTTAACCCAAGTGCAAGAATAGATTTAGACTTAAATCTAAACAACGGTGATCATATTGTTACAGCTTCTACAGAATTGGTATCAGAAATAGAAGTTCTTGATCCAAAAATCACTTCTCAATTAAACTTCGCGGAAGCAAATGTTGAAGACAATGGTGATTATAAAAATGAAGCTTTCAAATACTCGCAAGGACAAAATGCAGTAATGTATGATTACAGAGTTTACATTACCTACAACGAATTTACCGCTGCTGGTAGTACACAACATACTTTAGAATGGAAAATTGGTGAAGCCAACCCAGAAAGTCCAACCATCGGTAACTTCAATGTAAATGGTATTAGCTTCTACGAATTCCTTAAAAATAGTATTGCTGCAGATAGTGATGTTACCAAAAGAACACTTCACTCTATGCGTTTTCAGGTAATCGGAGGATCAGAGGATTTATACAATTATATCTTAGTAAATCAACCCACCACTCAGTTGGCGCAAAACCAACCTACATATACAAATTTAGAAGGTGCGCTAGGAATATTTACTTCTAGAATGACCAATTCAATAACGCGTACTGCTTTTGGTGGATTTTCTCCAAATTCAAGAATTTTATCTGTAAACTCTACGCGTGAATTGTGTCAAGGAGCAATTACCTCTCCTCTACTTTTCTGTAGTGATTTCATTAATGACCAAAACTATAGTTTCTACTGTAATTAAAGCTGAACAAGAATTGTAGAACTTTCCTTTTTTCTATCTTTATCGGGTGGCAGAAAGAAAGACATTTTTTGTAGAAGTTTTACTTCCCTTGGCCCTAAACAAGTCGTTTACTTACAGGGTTCCCTTTGAGCTGAACGAACATGTAAAACCAGGGATTCGCGTAGTTGTTCCTTTTGGAAAAGCTAAATTATTCACAGGTTTAATTACTAAAGTACACGAAGATGTACCCAGTTATCAGGCAAAGTACATTGAGCATGTATTGGATGAAAACCCTATCATAACGGGGAATCAATTTAAACTTTGGAACTGGATTTCTGATTATTACATGGCTCCTTTAGGCGATGTAATGAACGCAGCATTACCTTCTAACTTTAAGTTGGCCAGTGAAACAAAGATCATTCTACACCCAGAATTCAACAAGAACATACTTGATCGCTTAGACGATAGAGAATATCAAATTTACGAAGCACTTGAAATTCAGGAAGAACTTGACTTAAAAGAGATTTCTGAAATCGTAGGTATAAAAACGATACAACCCATTATTAATAAATTAATTGGATATAAAGTTTTATTAACCAAGGAAGAGTTACGTCATAAATTCACTCCTAAAACAGCTTTGTTTATTCGACTCACGGATGAATATTCTCAACAAGAAAAGTTGGAAGACTTTCTCCAAAAATTATCCGATAGCAAAGGAAAAGAGAAACAGCTCCAAGCCATGCTGACTTATTTAAAGCTGGGTGGATTAAAAGGAAATAAATCTGAGTTTATTTTACGTAAACGTTTGGAAAGCGAGGGAGCATCTGTTTCATCTTTAAATACTTTAGAAAAAAACGGTGTACTTTTTAGTGACCGCTTGGAAATATCTCGTTTGGGAGAAGCTGATGACGAAACCAAGCAACGCAAAGCACTTTCTGAAGATCAGCAACATGCGTTAGACGAAGTAAGAACATCTTTTGAAGAGAAGGATGTATGTTTACTACACGGTGTAACAGGTTCTGGTAAAACAGAAATTTTCGTAGAAATTATACAAGAGCACTTGGATGCAGGTAAACAAGTTCTATTCTTTCTTCCAGAAATTGCTTTATCCACACAATTGATCAACAGACTTTCGGC
>NZ_JAWWCF010000236.1:0-3753 GCF_033720595.1 Lishizhenia sp.
CACCTGCTATTTCATCAAACAAAACAACAATAATCTTGTAAAAACAAGAAAACTATTTATTAAAAAGAAGGACAACTAATCATCCTGAATTTCGGAGATGGTTTTTTACAAGGAATTGTTAATCCTAGAGAAACTTCATGCGCTCCACCAGAAACCCCATTGTTTAACTGAGATACGGTTATATCGTAACTATACCCCACTTTAAAATTGTCTAATTCTATACCAACCAAAAGAATAAATGCATCTCTATTTCTTAAAAAAGCACCTGCCGTAAAAGCCGAATATTTAACGTATGTACCTAAATTCAACTGCTGAAAACCTTGCTGGTAAGAGTACAAAATGGTCGGCATAATAGTCGTTACATTTTGATATTGTGATTTAGACCCTAAAGGAATAGTTGCTGAAGTATGCGCTGTTAGTCGAATAGGCATTTTACTTTCTCCAACAATCACGGATTCATTTGGACGGTTTAAATGTTTAGCCGCCACACCCACGTTAAAGTTTTCATTAAACAAAATCACACCTGCTGACGCATCAAAGAAACCTCTACTTCCACCTCTAACAACATCTTGTGTAGCATAGATAAACCCTCTTCTAGAATCTATTTGATCGGCGAACGACAATTTAGACCAATCCAAGAATTTTTGATTCCATGTAGCCTGTGCACCCAACAGTGCAGACCACTTTCTATTGATTTTTAAGTGATATGAGTAAATAAGTGATAGGTGCGAATGATTCAAGGTATTTCCAGCCATTCTATCGTGAACGGCGGTTACACCAAATCCTCCATTTATATTATCAAAATATTGATCATACGAAGCTGCATAACTCACAAAGTTTCCTGTTAGTGAGGGCCATTGGTTCCTGTAATTGGTAGCTATCCGAGGACAACCATTAGACCCTGCAAAAGCAGGATTTAAATACAGGGGGTTAGCATAGAATTGCGAAAATTCCAAATCTTGGGCTACTACCAAGCTGCTAACAATTGTTGCGATGAATACAATAACTTTTCTCATTTCCTTACATGTTTAAAATGCGGCGTGCATTTCGGTTTGGTTTTAATTTATAGCGAAGGGTTAATTGATGACACAGATACTTCTTGCTGTCAATTTGACTTCGGGAGTAATCTGCATTATAGATGAACCTCACTCTTTTCGCGTCTACCCCTAACGAAAGAGCTGGGTCAAAATCATTACTTATGGCCCCTCCAAAATGAGCACCTTTGAATTTAATATTAGCTCCGACCCATAGCTCATTCCAACTTCCTTGCTGTTGGTAAATGGCATAAGTAGATAACACAGTTTTTTTAGAAAGCGATTTGTAATCTGTTCCTATTTGTGCCTGATAGAAGGGACTAGCTTTAAAGTCTGAACTTAAATCATTGGAGTAAATATTGTTAAAATGTCTTCCAACATTATCGATACTTGCCCCTGCGTAAAACCATGGTGTATTTAATAAGAACCCTGCTTGAACATCTCTATACCATAAAGATTGTCCAGTAGGTGTTTGACCTTCCTCGAAAAACTGTAGCGGCCTTCCTCTATCCAGCTCTATCACTGAACCCATTACTAATTTATCTGCATCAATTTGTTTATTTCCAAACCTAAAACGCAATGCAGGTTCTAATGAAAATTTTTCTCCCAAACTAATTTTTGGTGAGTAGGTAAAGGCTCCCTCCATTGTTTGAACAGCCCCATTATCTATTGTACTATGGTTTAAATCAACACCTATTCCTCCTTTTAATTCGTACACATATGTATCAAAGGATAATCTATTTGAAATTTGGCTAGATGAAGTACCTAGGTATTGCCCTCTTGTAGCCCATTGAATTTTTGGCGCTACCTGCGTACCCACCATTCCCGGGTTTACAGCAAATCCGGTTGCTGATGGTAAACTGTAATATTGATCTCTGTAATTTTTCAATGCTACAGGATTGTTCATGGTGCGTTTTACATCTCTTGAAAACTCATACAATGCTCGCTTCAGTGTAAAAGCTCTTTTATTCGAGCTTGAATGTTGCGCATTGTGATTCACTTTGCTATTAGGCGTATTGCTACTGCTTTCAAAATCATTTGCAGCTCTATCATTCGATGAAGTAACTTTTCTTTCTTCATCATCTAATGTTGCAACAATCTGAGACAAACGTTCTTCAAATTGTTGTTGATTTGTAGTCTGTAGTTCACTTGAAGTTGACGCATCTAAAACTACTTCCTCTCTATTTACAAAATGAAACTGATCCTCTAAAAATGAACGATTAATTGTCCTTTGAGGATTAGTATATGATAAATTTGACTGAATTTCTTGTGCACTATTTTCACCCTTGTTCAAGGAAATAGACGGAGTAACATCTTCTGTTTGCACTTGAGAAAGTAAACCAGTTCTGAACGCATCATTTTGAATTGTAAGATCTAGATCTTTAGAAGCATAGGTCGCTTTTGATTCATCTGATAAAAATAACCAAGCGCTTGCACCCAAACCGAGTACAAAAGCACTCAGTACTCCCCAATAAACAGGAGCAATCTTTCTTTTGTCTTTGAGTAATGCCTGTGTATCAAAAGCAACGGGGTCAGCTTCTACTGAAGCCATCTTCCAAGCGTCTAAATCTGCCGACAATTCGGGATGCACGGCAATAAAATCCATCAACATCTTCTCTTGCGCCGGAGAAAGGTTTCCCTCGTGCAATTCAAACATCCACTTATCTATGTTTTGGATAGAAGGTTCGCTCATTGAAATATAGTTAAATCCTTTAATTGTTTTTGCATTTTCTTTCTTGCTCTGTACAAGTACACCTTAACTTGAGAATCAGAAAGTGATAACATTTCTCCAATTTCTTGGTAGTTATATCCCTCTAAATCTCGCAGTAACACAATACTCTTTTGAATAGGCGGAAGCAACTCCAAAACCTTTTCAATGATTTCCTTCGCTTCAAAACTGTGATTTTCAAATCCACGCTCAGGAAGCGTTTCTGAATTATACACCGTTCTCTTTTTCTTTTTCACGAAGTTGATCAACGTATTGTGTGCGGTGGTAAACATCCAAGATTTCGCCTTCTCGCGCTCTATCTTTTTCCTGTTTTTCCAAAGCTTTTCAAAAACATCTTGTACAATATCATTGCTGTCAGCCTCAACTCTGAGGTACTTTAACACATAGCCGTATAAACGACCGGCGTGTTCATTAACAACTTCATTGTACTCCGTTCTCGTCAAAAGAATGTCCGCTTTAACAATTAAAACAATTTAACCGGTCCTAAAGTTACACCCTTAAAAAAAAGATTTTTGAAAAGTGGTTTTCTACTATTAGGACGCTATGTATAAAAGTAATAAATTTTTAACGAACACTTTGTCTTTTAACATTTTAAGCACACACTCTTGCTAACTCATTATGCACTCCTAGCAACTATAATCCAGAAAACAAACGAAATTCTACGTTAAAATTCTATGAATTTATATATGAAATGAAGATATTTTTAGTTAAGTTTATTGGGTAAACTATACACTATGAAGACACCGGAAAGATTATTTGACATCCCCTACTTACAAATGGAACAGTACCCTCAAGAGGTAATGTTTTCTACAAAAGTGGACAACAAGTGGACGGCTATTTCTACCAAGGAATTTCTCGAGCAAGCCAACGAAGTTTCCAAAGGGTTAATTGCTCTTGGAATACAGCCAGGTGATAAAATCGCTTTGGTTTCTCCGAACAGGTATGAATGGAATATTATGGATATTGGAATTCAACAGACGGGAGCTATAG
>NZ_JAWWCF010000237.1:0-3687 GCF_033720595.1 Lishizhenia sp.
CCTACGAAACGAATACCTAAACCAAACAATACCTTCTCAAAAGGAACTTGCTTACTTGCTTCTATACCTTGTAACATATTATTGGCCGATTTATCTGCCATTCTATCCAAGGCTATAATGTCGTCGAAAGTTAAAGTATAGAGATCTGCATAATTTGAAATCAAACCTTTATTCACCATTAAACTCACGGTTTCGGTTCCGAGTCCGTCTATGTTCAATGCCTTGCGCGAAATAAAGTGATCTATCTTTCCTATGATTTGAGGTCTACACCCTAAATCGTTTGGACAATAGTGCTGTGCTTCTCCCTCTGTTCTTTTGAGTTCTGTTCCACATTCCGGACACTCCTCAATAAAAACAATAGGTTGAGCGTCTTCTGCTCTAGCTTCCAAGTTCACCCCAACAATTTTGGGAATGATTTCTCCACCTTTTTCTACATAAACTTCATCGTGTTCATGTAAATTCAATTTGGCGATTTGGTCGGCATTGTGCAAAGAAGCGCGTTTTACCGTAGTCCCCCCCAATTGTACAGGTTGCAGATTTGCTACAGGAGTGATGGCTCCTGTTCTACCAACTTGGTAGGTTACCTCTTCCAAAATAGAAGAAACCCGTTCTGCTTTAAATTTATAAGCAATGGCCCAACGCGGAGATTTGGCGGTAAAACCAAGCTCTTGTTGCTGACCATAATCATTTACTTTTATAACAACTCCATCTATCTCAAAAGGCAAATTAGCTCTCTCCACATCCCAGTGATGTATAAAGTCCATGATACCATCGATAGAATTGGTTTTTACAATGTATTTCTTTTCTTCTTTAGGAACTTGAAATCCCCAATTCGCTGCAGTTGCTACCGTTTCAAAATGTCCGGTACCCGGCAAATCACCACCGTAAACTCCGTACAGCAAACAATCCAATCCTCTATCTGCAACAACTTTTGAATCTTGCATTTTCAAGGTTCCAGAAGCCGTATTTCTTGGGTTGGCAAATTGTTGTTCTCCCAACTCCTCGCGCATAGCGTTAAGCTGGTGAAAGTTTTCTAATGGAAAGAAGATCTCCCCTCTTATTTCAAAATCTTCTGGATAATCTCCTTTCAATTGTAAAGGAACCGTTTTGATGGTACGCACATTGGCCGAAACATCCTCTCCCTGTGTTCCATCTCCACGCGTTACGGCTTGTACAAATCGACCATTCTCATAACGAATTCCTATGGCAACTCCATCGTACTTTAACTCACAAACGTATTCTATATCGCCCTCTACATTCTTACGTACACGCGCTTCCCACTCCTGAATTTCTTCTTTGGAATAGGAGTTCGACAAAGACAACATCGGGTATTGGTGCACCACCGTTGCAAACTTTTTGGTGATGTCTCCCCCTACTCTTTTGGTCGGACTATTCGGATCTGCCAAGTCTGGATGTTTCTTTTCCAAATCTTCCAGTTCCTTGAGCATTTGATCAAAATCATAATCACTCACCTCCGATTTATTTTCCACGTAGTAAGCATGATTTAGCGCATGCAACTTTGCGGTTAATTCTTTTATTCTATCGCGAACGTTCATTGTTTAAAATTTTGTAGCCTTTAACATGCGGTCTTTCCCCTGCATGTCTTGCTTTAATTCTACCATGAAATAGCCCATACTTTGCAACATGTTCTGGGTTGCAGCGGCATAATTTTCATGCAATTCAAAGTAAATGCTTCCTCCCTCTTTTAAATGAACCATACCATACATTCCAAGGTTTCTGTAAAAAACCAAAGGATCATTATCATCCACAAAAAGTGCAATCCCCGGCTCATGGTCTAGAACATGATCTGCCATAAAGCTTTTATCGGCATTCGGAATATAGGGCGGATTAGATACGATTACATCTAAATTCTTAGGAGCACTCTGTGCGATGTTAAGGGCGTCTTGTTTTTCAACGCTAACATCCAGTCCGGTAAAAGCAACATTTTCTTTCGCTACCGCTAAAGCTGCATCATCGTAATCTATAGCTTTTACCTGGGCTTGGGGCAAAGCCTTTTTAAGCGCCAGTGCAATACACCCTGAACCTGTACACCAATCTTCTAGTGTTAACTCCTTTTCTTTCTGAGCAGCATCTTCCACTATCCAATGTACTAACTCTTCGGTTTCTGGTCGTGGAATAAGTACACCAGGTTTTACTTTTAGCTCCAAATTGTAGAAATAAGTTTCTCCTAAAATGTATTGAAAAGGTTCACCCGAAAGTAGACGTTTTACAGCAGCTCTAAAAAAGAGCAAATCAGATTCACTTACTGTTCCATCTTTGTGTAAAAGGTAATCGTCAAAAGCAAACCCTAAACGTTGGGCAATCAAGCTTTTGCTAATGGTTTTTATCTCATTACCACTAAAATTATCTCGCAGCTTTTCTTCAAAATAAAGCTCTACCGATTTGATATGATTATCCTTTACAAACATGCGGCAACAAAGTAAGTAAAACTCCCCGAAAAATGAAGCCTAAAAAGCTAAATTAAGCAACTCAAAAACCAAATAATCACACAGTTATTTTGAGTAGTTAAGAATTAGGTAGTTATGGGATAAGTGATAAGTTCGAAAACTAAATTTTGGTTTCCAAATGATGACGTCTAATCATCTACCTATTTTTTTCACTTTAGGGATAGTAGCGGCAGCGCCGTGTTGGAGAGGCTCTTGAATGTTGCGTGCTTTGGGGCGACCAAGAAGCCACACTACACGCTACAATGAAAAGTCTCTCCAATTAAGGACTACAGCGAAAAGCCCGACCCCAAGGGGCTTGGGGAAAAGCAAATGAGAAAACATCATGTACAGAGCTATTACGGAGTTCTCCTTAAAAATATATGCAGGATCTCATGGTGGGCCAGAGGAAAACAAATATTTTAGTGCGCGATTAAAACAAGATCTACTGTATTACTACTCATGAACAAAAAAAGTAAGACATATTGCATGCTACGCAGATTATTGATGTGTCTAGTATTTTTGATTCTAGTACCCCAAACACATGCACATCAAAGTATAATTGAGCTAAGCGCTAAGGCCAATAACTTTTTAAACGATTCGCAGTTTGATTCTGCCCTTGTATATTTTGAAAAGGTTAAACAACACCCAAAGATAACCGATCAGCAACTTGGAGAGGTTTATTTAAAAATGGCGCAAACCAACAAGTTAATGGAAGAGTATAAATATGCCCTTTTCTATTTAAACAAGGCCGAGACGCACAATAAAACACTTTATAAAATTGAGGAATTAGCAAAGGTTTACGTGTATTTTGTTGAATTTTACCGTTCCCTTGCCAAGTATGAAAAGGCTGAAAAATACATCGCCTTATTCGAGGACTTACAACAAAAGCACAACCTATCTCCACAAGTCTTGGCACATTATTACAACCGTAGGGCAGCCCTAGCCATGGAAGCCCACGCCGACGTGAAAGAAGTAATAGCATTTTCTCGCAAAGCCTTGGACTTAGCAAACGAAATGCAGGATAAGGAATTACAGGCTATATCCTTCAATGAAATTGGTTTTGTGTATTTAAACATACAAAACCCCGAGGCATTAAGCTATTTTCAGAAAGCTCTGGATATTTGGCGTGACCAAGGGAACCATAGATCTATGGTAACTGTGCTCGAGAACATTGCCCGACTTCACTTTAATAACGGGGCATATACTAAAGCTCTGCAAACTTGCGATGAAGCCTTGCTCC
>NZ_JAWWCF010000238.1:0-3682 GCF_033720595.1 Lishizhenia sp.
CAGCCTAATTTTATTTATCGAACCGACCAGTTTTTACAAAGAGACATGTTAGATAATGGTGTAGGTGCTCACCCCATTTTGGTAGATTTAAACGGCGATGGACTTTTAGATCTCATCTTGGCCAACTTCTATCGCTACAAAGATTTATTAGATAAAGAAAGCGCCATTCAATATTACCAAAATACAGGAACTGCTGCTCAACCCGAATTTACTTTAATAACGGAAGACTGGAATAATTTTGCCAATTCTAATTTCGGACTTAGAATACACCCCACTTTTGGAGATATAGATAATGATGGAGATTTGGATATGTTTATAGGTTCTGAATTGGGAAATATTCACTATTTCGAAAACACAGGCTCGAGTACCAATCCTAACTTCAATTCACCTCTATTAAACATTACTGATGCAACCGGCATTGTAATCGATGAGGACGCATATGTGAGTCCACAATTGTTTGATCTTAACAAGGACCAACTTCTTGACCTTATCATAGGAAGAAAAGACGGAACCATTGCTTATTATGAAAATACCGGAACTTCCTCCAATTATGAATTCACGTTGAGCAACACCATGCTTGGTAATGTTGACGTAAGCATAGGAACTTCTGATGGTTTTGCAACTCCTCACTTTATCAATAAAAATGACACGCTTTATCTTTTCTCGGGGAGTAGAAGTGGGAAACTTTGGGTCTACGACGATATCGCCGACAATTTAAATCCAGGAGATGTTTTCAATTTAATCAGTGACGATTATTTGTCCATTGACGCCAAGGCCTATTCTTCGGTGGCAATCGCTCAATTGAACAACAATCTCTTTTTAGACATGCTTTATGGTCATGATTTAGGTGGAGCTTGGTTATTTGAGGCTGATCCTAATATCACTTATGGTATAGTAGAAAAAGAAGTACCTACCTTATTTATTTACCCGAACCCAAGCAAGGGTTCTGTTCAAATTGAAGGAAATTTTAGTGCACAAAACACGCTTCTAGTATACGATACACAAGGAAGATTAAGTCTAGAAGTTAATAATATCAATGCGCAATCGGTAATTGACGTAAATCATCTTGAAAAAGGAATGTATCATCTCATTTTACGCGATAACGATACCGGCCGCGTGTATAGAAACAAAGTCTTGATTCACTAAAGGGTTAAAACTTTTTCAAAACTTACATGATCGAAACTTAGTTCTGGTTCCTCCTTGTAAATACCAAACATCGTTGAACCACTTCCCGTCATAGCGGCATAAACAGCACCTTCTTTGTAGAGTTGTTCTTTTATTTCAGCCAATTCAGGATGATTTGGAAAGACACTGGCTTCAAAAGAATTGGTCAAAGTTCCTTTCCATTGTTCTATAGGAGTAGTAACAACTTTTTGCGGATCTTTCAATCCTTCTAAAAATTGAATATTTCCATAAGCTTCGGCAGTGCTTACATGCACACCAATATTCAACAATTTAATATAGTACCCTTTAAGATCAAGATCAATATTGCTCAATGTTGTCCCTGTATCGGTAGCGTATTGTGCATGGTTACGAATAAAGAAAGGACAATCACTTCCTAGTTGCGCAGCATACTTGCATAATTCATCTTCACTCAAATTCAATTCAAATAAATCATTCAAAAGAATTAAGGTGTAAGCTCCATCACTACTCCCTCCACCGAGGCCGCCACCCATAGGGATAATTTTATGTAAATGTATCTTTACAGGAGAGAGATCATAGTCCGCACGCAGCAGTTCATATGCTTGCACACATAAATTGCTCTTTTCGGAACCAGGAATGGCTAATCCTGAAGAAGAAAATTGAAAAATATCGCTTTTTATTACTTCTAAAATATCTTGCCACGCAATGGGGTAAAGTACTGACTGTATGGTGTGATAGCCATCTTCTCGCTTAGCTAAAACATTCAAACCGAGGTTAATCTTACATCCTGGGAAACATATCATGCTCCAAATGTATAAATAGCTTTTATTTTTTTGTAACTTTCGCCACCCAAATTAGAAGCATATGGCGACTTATTTAGATTTTGAAGAACCAATAAAAGCCCTCGAAGAGCAGATTGAAAAAGCCAAAACACTTGGTGAAGAGTCTGACATGGACATGGGCGATAAGATAGAAGAATTAGAGAACAAGTTAGAAAAGAAGACCAAAGAGATCTTCACTAACTTAACTCCTTGGCAACGTGTACAACTTTCACGTCACCCAGATAGACCATATACATTGGCCTACATAGATGCAATGACAGATGGAACTTTCCAGGAATTGCACGGTGATAGAAACGTGAAGGACGACAAAGCAATGGTAGGTGGTTTCGGTCAGTTAGATGGACAAACAGTGATGTTTATCGGTCAACAAAAAGGAGCGAACACGAAAATGCGTCAGTACAGAAACTTTGGTATGGCTAACCCAGAAGGGTACAGAAAAGCTTTACGTTTAATGAAGCTGGCTGAGAAATTCAACAAGCCTATTGTGACGTTGATTGACACTCCGGGAGCATTCCCAGGACTGGAAGCTGAGGAAAGAGGTCAAGGTGAAGCTATCGCGCGTAACATCTATGAAATGATGAAATTGAAAGTTCCTGTAATCTGTGTAGTTATCGGAGAAGGAGCTTCTGGTGGAGCATTAGGAATTGGTGTTGGTGATAGAATCTTGATGTTAGAAAACTCTTGGTACTCTGTAATTTCACCAGAAAACTGTTCTACAATCTTGTGGAGAAGTTGGGATTACAAAGAAACAGCTGCTGAAGCATTGAAATTAACTTCTACAGATATGAAGAAGTTGAAGATCGTTGACGAAGTGGTTAAAGAGCCATTAAGCGGTGCACATAGAAAGCAAGATGAAATCTTCGCTACACTGAAGAAAGTATTGAAGAAAGAGATTGCTGCACTTTCTAAGCTTGATGCCGACAAACGTTCTGCAGAAAGAATTAAGAAATTCGAAAAAATGGGTGTTACTAAATAAGTAAACCTATAACGATATAAAGAAGTCCTGGTGTTCACATCAGGACTTTTTTTATGCCCTTATCCTTCATAAGGAGCACAACCTATACCTTATTCCTAACAATCTTAAACTGGGGTACTATACATAAAAAAAGCAAGCTCCTTTCGAAGCTTGCTCTTACTAAATATAAACGTAGAGGTTTATTGTTTCACTATTCTCACCATAGCTTTCTGATCGTTCTTATCCGTTACTTCTAATAAGTAAACACCTTTAGGAAGATCTATATTCATAGTGATGTGATCTGAGTAACTCATCTCATCTACCTGAATCAATTCTCCCGCCAAGTTAAATACTCTAAAGCTAACGTGATCTTGAACTTGATCAAAGCGTACATTAAATGTTCCTTGTGTTGGGTTAGGGTAAACTGTAAAGGCTTCTGCCAATTCAACCTTCTCTACACCTACTGTAGTAACAGCGATACATTCTGATGTATCAACACATCCATTTAAAGTAATTATTACGCCATAGTTTCCATTTGCCGTAGCTGTAAAACTTTGTCCAGTTTCGCCAGCAATAAATGAATCATCTGCACAATCAAACCATTGGTAGGTTGCACCTGCTTGATCTGCAGTTAACGTAATTTCATTTACAGAAACCGCTGGATCTATACTTGTAATATTGATTTGTACAGATTGTGTTGCTGAACAAACTCCAGTTGTTGTGTACGTTACCGTGTAAGACC
>NZ_JAWWCF010000239.1:0-3655 GCF_033720595.1 Lishizhenia sp.
GTATCCAATGATATTGGCCCATTTTTCGTTGAAAATTGTCTCACCCGTTTGAATATTCCACTCCCATGTACCTACATCGGTACCTGCGATGATAAACTTATACCTTTCAGCTTGTTGCTGAAGTAATTGAAGGGTGCTTAATTCCCCCTCTGTGTTGACATACTCTGATAAAGCTCCAATAATGTAGCGTTGTTCATTTACACTCGTGTAGAGTTTACAATCAATGTTGAAATGAAGTTTTTCCTTTTTTGCATTCAGAAAATTTATTGTTCCACTTTTATGAGCTTTGTTAAATTGGAAGTAATCAACATAGGGTTGAAGTGCTAAAGTATTGTTATTGATATCAATCAGCGCTTTTTCAATGTCTGATGATAATCTATAATTGTATCCAAACAATTTTATCAATAATGAGGAAGCGAATGTGATTTTCTGTTGGGAAAAATCATATACCCAATAACCATCGATACCATGGGTATTCACGAAGTTTAAATTCTCTTCAACACGTAAAATTGAATGCGTCGTCATGTTGTTTTACTTATAGATAGGAGCAATTTAGTAATTTCAATTGAAGCTTTAGTTCATTCTTATAACTTCCTTTTACTTTATTTTTGATTGCTTAATAATGAAGCGATGTATAGCGCTGTAAAACAGAGGAGTCCATTGATTCCTAATAGTTCAGATCCAATTAAGAAATCACCAAAAATTGGCTTCGAATTGTTCATAAGGATAATAAGTAGGGTGGGAATACTGATACAAATAGCTAGAAGAGCCATTGCATTAACTTTCCTCTTACTTAAAATTCCAAAGAAGAAGAGACCTAAAAGGGGACCGTAGGTATAAGACGCCATTACAAATAAAGTACGGAGAACGTTTTGTTCTTTGTATATGTTTGCCAGGCAAATGGTGATAAAGATTAATACGGTGATACAAAACTGTATGATTTTTCGATAGCGTTGAGATTTCTTTTCCTCAAGACGGTCTATTTTAAACAAATCAAGACTCACAGATGTAGTTAAGGAAGTAAGAGCAGAATCTGCACTGGAGTATGCTGCAGCGATTAATCCTAATAAAAAGGTAATTCCTAGACCTGTACCCAATTGTCCTTTCAAAGCGATGAGGGGGAAGAGTCTATCGTTACGCTTGTCAGCCTCCATTCCGTTGAATACCTCCATAAGCTCAGGTGTTTCTTGAATATAGAGAAATAACATGCCTCCTAGGACTAAAAAGAGTAAGTTAGAAAAGAAGAGAATTACAGAAAAACTCATCATGTTTTTCTGCGCTTCCTTGATGTTCTTACAGGTGAGGTTTTTTTGCATCATATCTTGGTCTAGACCTGTCATACCAAGTGTTATAAACATTCCGGCCAATATGTATTTTAACCAATAGTTTTTAGCATTACCATCGTCGGTAACAAACCAATCCATAGCGCCAATTCCTTCCAAGTGTTGCCAGCTTTGCGCTGTACCAAATTGTTGGGTAATCAAATAAATACTAATCCCCAACGCTACTAGCATAAATGTGGTTTGCAAGGTATCTGTCCAAACAATCGTTTTAATTCCACCTCGGTACGTGTAGAGGTAGATTAATACAAGTGTGATGAAAACAGTTACGTAAAAACTCACGCCCATTTCCTTGAATACAAAATATTGTAATATGTCTGCTACCAGAAATAAGCGTATAGACGCACCGAGAATTCTAGAAATAATGAAAAAAGCAGCTCCCGTCTTATGTGCCGTGTTTCCAAAGCGTTCGCCTAAGTAGGCATAGATAGAGGTGACGTTAAGTCGATAGTACAAAGGCATCAGTACAAAAGCAATAATAACATAACCTATGAGGTAACCAATTACCATTTGCATATAGCTAAAACCTAAACTGTCCACTTCTCCAGGTACAGAAATAAAGGTTACCCCAGACAGTGAAGCTCCTATCATACCGTAAGCTACCAAATACCACTTCGAATTTCTATCTCCTGAAAAGAAAGTAGAGTTCTTCGCTCCTCTAGAAGTGAAATAAGAGATACTTATTAATACAACAAAGTATAAGGCAATAACCGTTAAAATGAGGGTGCTTGACATCGCTTTTTTGTTTCAAAGATAAAGAAGGACAGGACAGTATGGTAAGGGTTCTCAGAGAGTTATAAACATCCAATTTTTACAATCTTTGTTAAAGAATAACAGGGGGGAGGTAATGATACATCCTACATCAGCAATTTTCCTATTTTTGTGACTATGAATAAAATTATGCTTTTTGCATCTTTGTTTGTAGTTTCCTTTGTAATGGGGCAAACAGAGGTTTTTAATGAAGATTTTCAACAGGGAATACCTAATACCTGGACGATTGTAGATAATGATGGTTTAACCGTAGATCCTTCGGTGCAAGAATTTGATTCTGCCTGGATTACTTATACAGAAGATAGCTTGTACGGTGATACTGTTGCGGCGAGTACTTCTTACTTTGACCCTATTGATAGAGCGGATCGCTGGTTAATTTCTCCTGCAATAAATTTAGGAGTATATGGTAATATATTGTCATGGGAAGCAATGTCTGCAGACCCATCTTATCCGGATGATTATAAGCTTTTAATTTCTACCACAGATAATGCTATTACATCTTTTACAGATACATTGATATTGGTAAATAACGAAGTACCATACTGGTTAGAACGCGAAGTGAATTTATCTGATTATGGATATAATGATCAAACAGTTTACATAGCTTATGTAAATACTACATTTAATGGTTTTAAACTGTTTATTGATGATGTGAAAGTAAGGATAGAGGATCCTGTAAGTGTAGAAGAGGTTGAGTTAGTTGATGTCAATGTGTTCCCAAATCCTACTGCAGATAAGGTGTTCATCTCGAGTACCTCAAATGTGACGTACTCTATCGTAAATATGGAAGGAAAAGTGGTGATTCCAGAACAAACTAAAACAGAATGTTCTTTGGTTCACCTACCACAGGGCGTATATTTTTTACAGTATGAAGTAAATGGCACTTACGGTGTTGAACGCATTGTAAAGCAATAGTTAATAAGGCATTGTAAATGGAACGATATGAATGGATGCATCTTTAGAAGATGTGTCCATTTTTTTTGGCACAAATCGAATATTATCTTTTGAGAATTGAGTTATTTTATAGAACGCTTGGGTGCCGTTTATATCTAGGGTAAGCAAGGTGTCTGAATCCTTTAAAGATAAAGCATAGGTACCTTTTTTTCCTGTACTAACATCGAGGTTGTTTTTAGGGTGAAAAAACACATAGCCCGTGTTGTAGAAAATGAGCGTATTGTAATGTGGTAGATTAGGATCTAGCCTTTGGCCATCTTGATCTACTTCCCATACCTTAGAATTGTCGTCGTGTAAGAATTCTAACGGTAGAATAGGTTTCAATTCACTTTCGTGTATGCATGCTCCCATTAATAAAGGGAAGAGGTAAAGACTGATTTTTCGCATTAAAACATTAATTTATTTTTTCGAATACGCTCTTCAAAAAAGGCTTTGGCATTCTTCTTCATTTCGGGTGTGTCTATGCTACCTTGCAAATCTCCTAAAGCCTCTATTAAATGGTATTTTCCTTCCTTGTATTGCAATAACACGTCATAACGTTGGTAGGTGCCTTCTAGATTGTCTACCAAAGAAACAACTAGGTCGTCAAA
>NZ_JAWWCF010000240.1:0-3602 GCF_033720595.1 Lishizhenia sp.
CACCACCTAACAATACATCTCTTTCTGTCATTAATCCAGCAATGTACTTAAATCCAATTTTAGTAGTTGTTGATGCTAAACCATAGTGTTTGGCTAATTTTTCAATTTTAGGTGTACAACTAAATGCAGTGATCACTTCACCCTTCATCCCCTTGTGTTTCACTAAGTAATGAATCAACAATAAAATGATGTGATGAGAATCAACAAACTCTCCTTCTTTGTTGTACAAACCAATTCTATCTGCATCACCATCTGTAGCCAATGCAGAATCTATATTTCCACGTTCTTTAATAAACGCTTCTAGTTCTTTTAAGTTCTTCGCGATAGGCTCTGGAGCTTGTCCCATGAAGCTTGGGTTGTAATCACAATGCAAGAAATGCATATCTGGGAAAATACGTTTTAACACATTTTGTCCAGCCCCATACATGGCATCATACGCCAAGTTCAACCCTGAATTTTTAATTGCCTCGATATCAAAATTAGCCTCTACGTGTTTAACGTATTCTGTTTCTAAATCAGCCGTTCTCAATTGATCTTCCGAAAGTCCGTCTAAACTAACAGTCTTATAATCATAAGGCATAACATCAGGGATGATGGCCTCTACTTCAGCCACTTTTTCAGGAACCAGCGGTCCACCAAAACTAGCCTTTAATTTATATCCATTGTAACTCGGCGGATTGTGAGAAGCTGTAATTACCACTCCTATTCCACAATCGTATTTATTCGCCGCTAATGAAATCATTGGTGTAGAAACAAAGCCTTCCGCCTTAATAACTTGTATACCTTCTTTAATGAAAACTTTAATTGCTGTTTCCATAAACAAAGCTCCTCCAAATCTGCAATCATGACCAATGACGATGCGAGGTGTTTCATAGTTTTGTTTTACCCATTGAGCCGTTGCATAACTCACACGAGCAACATTAGTAGTAGTATATGTATCTGCTATGATGGCTCTCCAACCATCTGTACCAAATTTAATTTTATCCATAGTTAGTTCTAATTCCCTGCTAAAATAATCAATGCTGAATAAAGAGCTCTCTAAGTTTTTGAAATCTTACTTTAAAAATGGATTATCCTACTCAACGTTTCGTCATTATATTACCGCTAAACAACATTCATTTAACACACTTACACCTAATATTTCTTGTAGATAAAGGAAATTTTAATGGAAAATGATATATTCACATTGTGGAGCGATTTATAAACATTCTTGTACTGGATAATCAAGCAGAGAATATTGCCGACTTGAAACGAATTTTAAGTGGAAATGGTAATAATTTAGTTTTTGTTGAAACCCCAGAAGATGTTTACGAAGAACTTAACAGAAGAGAATTTGGAATCATGATCATTAACATTGATGATGAAGCCTTTGGAGGATTAGCTTTTATCAAACAATTAGCCAAGGAAAAGTTGGGAATTGACAGCTATAAAATCATCACTTCTGCCAGAGATGTAAATGGATACCAATTTGTTAAAGGACTCAAACAAGGGGCTATAGACTACATTCACACCCCTTATAAAAGGAGTCTTACCAGAGCGAAAGTTGGTGTTTTGAAAAAACTTTACTTCAAAGATCTTCGCATTAATCAGTTGCTTTCTAATATTCTTCCGGAAAACGTTCTCAACGATTTAAATACTTACGGTAAATTTTCACCGAGAAGAATTGATGATGGTACAGTATTGTTTACAGATTTCGTTGGGTTTACTAAAATTTCAAAGGACATGCTTCCTTTAGAATTAGTAAAACAACTAGAAACATACTTTACCAAATTCGACGAAATTGTTGAGCGTTATAAATTAGAAAAAATTAAAACCATTGGAGATGCCTACATGGCGCTTGCCGGGGTTACCGAAGATAATCAACACCCTGCCATAAGGGCAAGTTTAGCGGCCATAGAAATGCGTGATTTCATTAACACGCGTATTGCAATCTCAAAGGCTATGAATGAGCCCTACTGGGAAATGAGAGTAGGAATACACTCTGGACCATTGGTTGCGGGGATTATTGGTACAAAAAAGACAAGTTTCGATGTCTGGGGAGATACGGTTAACATTGCTGCAAGAGCGGAACAACATGCCGAACCCAACACCATAAACATTACAAAAGTAATTGCTGAGAAAATAAGTAAGTACTTCAATTTGAACCATAGGGGGGAAATACCTATGAAGCATGGTGGCTCTTTAGACATGTATACCCTCGAAACTATTAAAACTAAATACAGTTTATACGGAGAAGGTAAAATTGCATGTTCACACATAAGAAAGATGGCAGACTTAATGGAGATGGATTTTGAACACTCCAGAAAGGACATCCTCAATAAACTTAAAACAAGTTTACCAGAAGAACTTATTTATCACGATATCAAACACACCTTAAATGTTGAAAAAAGTGCCATTCGAATAGCGAAACTAGAAGGTGTATCAGGGGAGGAACTTATACTTCTTCGAACGGCAACACTTTTTCATGATGCAGGTTTTATCTTGCGTTACAATAATAACGAAGACATCGCCATTCAACTGCTTCAATCTATGTTACCCAATTATGGTTACAATGATGAACACATAGAAATCATTTCAAACATCGTTAAAAGCACGAAATTTACTGTAGAGCCCAAAACCCTATTAGAAAAGATCATGTGTGATGCTGATCATGACTATTTAGGTAGACCAGACTACACAACGATAGCCAATAGACTGCGTAAAGAACTCGAAGAAAAGGGTACTGTTATGACAGATGAAGAGTGGATTAAATTCCAATTGGACTATCTTGTAAATACGCATAGATATTATACCGACACCTCGATTAACATCAGATTAGGTGGTAAAAAGGAACGTATCAAATCTTTAAAAAAACAACTAAAAGAAATGGTTGATGTTAGAATAAAGGCGTCAAAATAGCAAACTCATCTTGCTTGTCCTCTAGTTTAACATCCCTTTTAATAGCTACCTTTTTAGCCAAAGATTTACTCAATTCGGCCCCCGTATTTAACGGCGCCACATTACCAACTAAAGAATCGTTCACTAATATTGCTGCATCTGGACTAGATGAAAAGGCATAAATCACTTCATTCTGTTCCGAGCTCAATTGTACTGAACTCACTTGATTACTTTCTAAATACTTTGCTTTTTCATCCGGCGACAAAATGATGTTTAATTCTTCAGCTTCTTCATTCACCTCAGGTATATCATCCATAACCTTAGCAAAAGCATCAACTTCTGGTGCTATTTCCGTTTGTATTTGATCATCTACCTCTTCTGGTTCTTCAAGCTTTTGTTCTTTGGGATTTATTTCTTCAGGAGCCACCTCCTCTTTTTGTTTTATTTCCTCCTTTTCTAGTACAACAGAATTCGGTTCAGGTCTATACTCCTTCTTGGACTCTTGTTTCATTGCTAAAGAGGACTCTTTGTTAAAATTCAGATTGTTGAAAAATATCACGATAAGAATTACAACAGCAGCCATTTGTAAAATAGGCTGAGCGTAGAAAGCTTTATTGTTCTTCCAAAGCGTTAATCCTCCTTTTCCGTGTTTCTTTTCAAACAAATCATCCAACTTTGCCTTAACCGATTCCAATTTCTCAAGACGTTCTGATTTATCTATCTCC
>NZ_JAWWCF010000241.1:0-3581 GCF_033720595.1 Lishizhenia sp.
GAAGAAACGAGGAACATCATTCTTCTCAAACAAGACCTCCCCTTTTTTTAAATGTATTTTTTCAGCTCCGTAGCGAAGCATCATTTCTTCTTTAATCATTACTTAAAAAGGATAATATAAAGTAGCTGTAAATGAACCTCTTCTACCACTCACCACACGAAGACTTGGGTCGTCATATCTCCCCTTGTTTAGTCCGTACGTATAAGCCAGTTTCACCGCAATAATACGGTTGGGTAAATCAATTTGACCTCCTAATTCAACACTTGGACCAATCACGTGTTCCATATTGAATCCAAATTCTTTGTAGAAATTATATTCAAAACCTAATCCTAAAAACATGTTATAGCTTTCTGGATTACCTAGCATTACCTCTCCATATACAGGAAGGTTTACACCAATATTACCAAAAACATTGTTAGAAAAAGATGCTAGATAAACACCTCCAAATGGATAAGCTCCCACACCGTAAGAAAAATTAGGTCGTTTATTAACCAATATTTTTCCGCCATAACTAAAACCATAAATAATGGAATTATACCTCAATGTACCCGCAGGAACATTTCCTTCTACAAACTCTAATTCTTGCTGGTAGTGAGAATAAACCAAACCTGGTCCGACATATTGATAATACGTTTGGGCACCTGCCAAACCACTAAAAAGCATGCACAAAGCAAAAATCAATCTTTTCATAGTTCTAATTTACACTTGCAATATTACCATTTTCTATACCAAAATAGCTATAAAGGTAGCTCAACATTCATTTAAAAGCTATGATTAAGGTCATAAAAACTGCTAAAACTTGGTCTTAATTTTACCTAAAACAAAACATAGATATCATGAGTGCAAAAACAGCAGTAGCCACAGCAGATAATGGATTTTACACCAAATTAGAACAAGGAAGATTTGGCTTAACTACAATAGGAATGACGCTACAATCTTGCTTAAGTGCAGTAGCTGTAAATTATTTACTTCAATTAGAAAACGATAAGGATTTAATCCCATTAATTCTATTGGCAATGATTACCATGGCTTCTAACGCATTTATAATTGCCCAAATGAGTATGAAACTCATTTTCAACACTTTTGTATTGAGTATTATTAGCGCCACAGCGTTTCTAATATACGCCTTACTAAGTATGTAAATTGAACTCCATAACAACAACAACAAAAAGCCCGCTCAACTACAGTTGAAGCGGGCTTTTTAATCTTTCTTAATTCGATCTATTGTTCTAAATCTTCTCCCCAATTCTTTAATTCGTCCTCAGACCATAAACTTGGGAAAAATACTCTTCTTTGGTATTTTGGGTGCATGTATTTGGTCCAATCACTACCACCTGTTGCCGCTTTTGGTTTGTCTTCCTGACCGTAGTTCAAGTATTTTTTAGCTGTATTGTAATGTGCCATGACCCATGTAATATTTATGGTGTAGTCTAAATGACGCATTGCAGCTATAAGGTTTTCATTCTCCCTAGCTTCTTTGGGTAAGCTTAAGTACATAGAATACAAGTTGTTTTCACTGTGTTTCTCCATGTAATCTAAAAAGAAGCTCTTGTATTTTTTCTCAAAATTGAACAGCAATTGTTTCTTCTCTCCAGTTTTGAAGTTCTTACCTGCGGCTTGCCAGTAAAGTCTATTGAAAATATCTTCCGTTTCAGAATCTTTATTTACCTCATTTCTAAACCTAGGATCAACCAAATTTAAAGCATTGGTGCAAGAAAACTCAATCATTCTGTATTGCGCACTTTGGAAACCACTTGCTGGTGTTAAAGTATCTCTAAATAACAAATACTGCTCAGGCTCCATTCCATCTTTCATGATTGTAAAAGATGAAGTTAACATATCGAAGTAACGCGAAATTCTTGATAATTTAGAAGAAAACAACTCAGGCGTTAAGTTATCTGTTTCTTGTAATTGCTCTATTTCATGCAACATCATTTTAAACAAAATCTCATTTACCTGGTGGTACATGATAAAAACCATCTCATCCGGAAAATCAGTTCTTGGCTTTTGTAAAGAAAGTAAAGCCTCAGTATCAATATAATCCCAGTATGTGATAGGCTTTTGGTATAGGAGTCCTTTTAAATAAGTCTCCATAGGTTCATCCAAACCCTTATATTTCTCTTCTAATTTATCTAGTGTATCTTTCATTTTCCTTTGTTTACAATCTTCAAAGATGAAGTTTTTTCGTCTCTTTTTTTATGACCTATATCATAAAACCATCAAAGATCAATTGCCTTTTCCTATTTTGTATAAGCATAAAAAGGAGAGCATTAAATTGCTCTCGGCCAGTGTTTTTCCTCGATTTAAATATTGATGCATTCCGCCAATTCCAAGACGTACTCCATTCCTGAACTTATAATAAGTCCCCAAATAAAATAGGTTTTGATTTAAACTCACCTCTAAAGATTTGCTAGGGATGTTCAGCCATATTTCATTAAAACTCATAAGGTACACCTTCTTACTTTTGGTAATTGGCCGGTTCACCAGACACCTGTACCTAAACCTGTTGTTATAAACCCTTCCATCTATCCAAGTATCTCCATTTTCACCTGTAATTAATTTTTGAGTGAAACGTTCTTCCATTCTCAAACGGTGAAAGAAGGAAAACTGATGCGTTTTATGTTTCAAGGTTGTCTGTTGCCATAAAGTGATTTCTGACTGTGCTATGGGAAGGGGAACTTCTCCGTGGGGCAAATTTTTAAAGTACGTAAATCCACTAGAGAAGCTTATATGTGGTTTATAGTTGTACTTTATACCTGGAATGAATAAGTATTGCTGAAATTCACTGCAAGCATCCGTGAAGCGGACATGCACTTCGCTATTGAAGAACCACTTCTCTTTGATTTGAATATCACCTATGGCAGTATTCCATAAATGTTTATGCTTTAAGAGTTGTTTCTCTTGAGCAATTGAAAGTTGAATAAATAATAGGCTCAGTAATAAAAGGAATAGGTAACTCCTTTTTTCTTTCATTGTAGTAGTTGTTGTGCTATTTTTAGCAATTTAATTCATCCAGCTATAGGTCTTATTTGAAATAGATAAGTATCAATCTAAATTCGATATACGGTAAGTAAAACATGGATAAATTGAATATCCCTAAAACTTACAATTAAACCACCGATAAACAGAAAAGATACAGGGATCTAACCAGAGCTTGCCTAGAAGTTTTTTTTGAAAAAATATAGAATTATCCCAATTTATAGATTTCCATGACGTCCTCTAAAATTTTAGGGAAGTCTATTTCTAAATCTATTAATTTTCCTGAGTGAATATCAAACACCCATCCGTGCACAGTAAAATCTCTTTCCAATGAAGCTTTTTGTACCTGTGCTGTTTTTATCACGTTGATACATTGCTCTTGAACGTTCAGTTCCACTAGCCTTTTGTACCTTGACTCTTCATCATCAATGGCATTTAATTCTGTTTTATGGATACGGTAGACGTCACGAATATTTCTTAACCATGGATTTAAAACACCTAAATCTTGTGACTCCATTGCAGCTTTTACACCTCCACAGTAATAGTGGCCACAAACAACGACATGTTTTACTTTTAAATGCGCCACTGCATAATCTATTACA
>NZ_JAWWCF010000242.1:0-3573 GCF_033720595.1 Lishizhenia sp.
AAGAACCAATTCACTTTTATATCAGTTCCTTGCCCGTTAATAGCTTCCAAAGCTTTCAAGAAGTCTAAGATGCATTTAGAAGAGGATGTGTTGAAGTATTCCAATTTGATATCAACGGTAGTAGTGCTTTTTGGATTTTCTCCGTAATTAGCAATCCACTCGTTAATGGGTTTGTAAAACTCTATAGAGTTCTCAGGAATAGATCTACCTTTAATTTCTAAAGTACCTGTTTCATTCGAAAAATGTACGCTGGGTGTTTTAGGGGTCCCTTCAATGATTAAATTTTCCATATTCCGAGTTTTAAAGTGTGTTAATAGTAATATCTAAACAGAAGAAGCTTAAGCCGGCACTAAGTTCATGAAAGTTATAATTTAATGGTAGTCCTGATTTACGTCTCATATCAATAAAACCTAAACCGGCGGTACCCTTTTTACTTTGAGCACCATTAGCTAATTTACTTTTATAACTTTCCTTTAGTTCTAAATCACTTAAGTTATTTATTTCGCTTATTCTTTGTTTAATTTTTTTCGTGTCAGCAGTATTCATAAAATTCCCTGTATGTACATGATAAAATCCATCCTTGAATGTTATCATGAATATCATATTCTTGTGAATTTCCTGAATTTCACTGGAGTTTTCAAATGGATCAATTTGATGATGATAGAGATTTTGAAGACTTTCAATAACGATGTTACACAATCGTTTTTCAATGCGTTTGTTCTCCTTTTTCTCACCTAACAATTGTTCAGATTTTCTTATTAACTCCAAGATAACTTCAGGCGTAACCTCTCCCTTGTACGAGAAAAGCAAATGCTCCCTTTCAGTATCTTCATAAAAGTTAATAATATTCTCTTTGTCCATCAAGTGTAATGTAGTAGTATAATTTAGCCGTACCCAACAAATATAGAAATATCTTTTACTAGACTTTCTTCTGTTGCTTTTAATTTTTCACAGCTCGGAACTTTGTTTATTTTTGCCCCGCATAATTTAAAGTATCCATACATGTCAAAACCGTGGTTTGAACAATGGTTCAACACAAAATACTATCACATTCTTTACAAGAATAGAGATTTCGATGAAGCTGAATTGTTTATAGATAACCTGTACAATTTTATGGGCTTAAGTAATGAATATGTATGTGATTTGGCATGTGGAAAGGGTAGGCACTCGGTTTATTTAAATAAGAAAGGTCTGCGTGTTTTAGGATTAGACTTGGCAGCTCAAAGTATTGCCGAAGCAAAAAAACATGAAAACGGTGCTTTGCATTTTGACACCCATGATATGCGGGATGTATATAAGGATGAAAAATTCGATGTAGTTTTTAATTTATTTACGAGTTTCGGATACTTTGATGATCAGTCGGATAACTTACAAGTATTAAAATCTGTGCATCAAATGCTTCAACCAGGAGGTAGAGTATTGATAGATTTTTTAAATGCCAAGTATACCGTAGCTAATTTAGTGGAGGATGAAGTAAAAGAGGTTGAGGGTATTGAGTTTCATATACAGCGAAATTTTAACGGAAGTCATATCTTGAAAAATATTCAGTTTACAGCTGAGGGTAAAGATTTTGATTATACAGAAAAAGTACAGGCTGTAAGTTATGATGACTTTAATCGACTACTTACAGAGGCTGGTTTTAAAATTGAGACTACCTTCGGAGATTTTAAATTAAACACCTTTGATGAAGAGCATTCAGAAAGGTTAATTATTGTGGCTAAAAAGCAAGATGGAGCTAATTAATATATTATTCCTTATCCTTTCCGTTTTTTTGGGAGGGTTTATAGTGGTCTTTTTAAAAAATAAGAGTCAAGACAAAACTATAAAACTGTTTCTATCCTTTAGTGGAGGGTTTTTGCTGTCTATAGCATTCATACATTTTATTCCTGAGATTTACTCCAAGCATGAGTTTGGTATTGGGTATTATATATTGCTCGGTTTTTTGATTCAATTGTTTTTGGAATATTTTTCAGGAGGTATAGAGCATGGGCATATACATGCAAAAGCTGGCGGTGCAATGCAGTGGGGATTATTTATCTCTCTAAGTTTACATTCATTTATAGAAGGAATACCGCTAACCGCTGAAGCGAGTGGTGCTGCCGAGGTGATGCATCATGCTCATGGGCATTATCATGGCGTTCATTCGGGTTTCAATACCTTATTAATGGGGATTGTTTTACATAAAATACCTGTGGCTATTGCTTTAATGACTTTGTTGTTAAGTTCTGGATTTAAACAATCTAAAGCGTGGATGGTAATTGCGGCTTTCTCATTAATGGCACCTCTAGGGATGTTATTTGGGACTTATGGCTTTCCGGAGATAGGAATAGACTTAGATATTATCCTAGCCGTAGTGGTGGGTATGTTTTTACATATCTCAACAACTATCATCTTCGAATCTTCAGAAAACCACAAGTTTAATTTTGTAAAACTGATCAGTTTAATTGCGGGAGTTTTGCTGTCTATATTAGTGCATTAACCCCAGAGCTATTTTTGCTCTAATGATACGTTTACAAGCAGTATCAACTTGATTTCTAAAATCAGCATCTAAACTGTATAGACCAAGTAGTCTCTGGTGTGCTAAGTCTGCATCTAATGGCATGAGTAAGATGTCACAACCTGCTTGAACTGCAAGTACTTCTGCCTTATCAACGTTTCTAACTCCTCCCATATTCATTGCATCAGTAACGATTAATCCTTCGAAGTTTAAACTGTCTCTTAATAAGTCTGTTACGATCTTTTTAGAAGTAGTTGCCGGCATATCATTGGTATTGTAAGTAGCGTTGTTTTTAACTGCTATATGTGCAACCATGATACTCATAACACTATCTGCAATAAGTTGAGGATAATTGTGAAGTTCTTTTAACTCTCCGTCTATATATACCAACTGTTTGTGTGTGTCTCCAGTTACGAAACCATGTCCTGGAAAGTGTTTGGCTGTGGCCAGGATATTATTAGCTTGTGTTTGATGTATAAAAGCAGAAGACCATGAGATTACGCTGTCAGGTTCATGACCAAAACTTCTCCAACCTACTGTTTTATTTGGCGACATATCTACTACAGGTGCAAAATTGTAATTGATACCAATCTCCAACAATTCATTAGAAATGTCTTGAGCACATTTTTCAACTTCTGCTTTTGTTTTTAAGGTATTGGCCTTTTGTATAGTGGGGGTCCCCGAAATCTTACGATTTATTAAAGAAGGTTCTGCATCGGCACTGTATAAAAAAGGAAGGTAGTTTAAGCTATCATTAATGGCATTTAAATCTTGTATCCAGTTTGCAAATTGCACTTTACTACCATTTAGCATCAGAACACCTCCAATTTTTCCTTCTTGTGTTAAACGCTCAATTTTCGAGTAATCCTGACCGTATCTACCCACTGCAGGCATTAGTAATTGACCAACGCGTTCAGTATAAGACATACCGTTAAAGTAGTGATTTACCAAACTGTCCAAATCTTGGTTTTCTCCAAAAAAATCACCGAGTTCAAATGTAGTAGGTGTTGGGGTGTCGTTAAAAATTGTATTAACGGGTATAAATTGTTCTCCAGGTTTTGTGCGCTGTCCAAAGG
>NZ_JAWWCF010000243.1:0-3552 GCF_033720595.1 Lishizhenia sp.
GAGCCATGATAGATCTATGGGCAAGTAAAAATCCACGCGATCCATTTACACCCACTCCAAGGTTGAAGTTTTGACCTTGTACAACCAAAGTACAAAAGCAGAGAATGAATGAAATGTAAATCTTTTTCTTCATGGGTATTATCTACAAAAATAAGAAGCTCCTTCTTTTAAGAATTAGTTTATTTGTATTAATTAAAAAAAAGACAAATGGATAAGCGATTAGAGGCCTTTGAACGATTATTAAATATCATGGACGATTTACGAGAAAAATGTCCATGGGATAGGAAACAAACTCTTGAATCTCTTAGACACTTAACCATTGAAGAAACTTATGAATTGGCAGATGCTATACTAGCCAAAGACATGGATGAACTCAAAGGCGAAATCGGTGATATTATGTTACACATGGTTTTTTACAGTAAAATTGCCAGTGAACAAAAAGCCTTTGACATAACAGACGTGTTACATGCTATCTGTGATAAATTAGTGCACAGACATCCTCACATTTACGGTGATACGGTTGCCGATTCAGAAGAAGAAGTAAAAGCCAACTGGGAAAAATTAAAACTTAAGGAAGGCAAAACATCGGTTTTGGAAGGAGTCCCAGCATCTTTACCTGCTTTGGTTAAGGCAAGTAGAATTCAAGAAAAAGTAAAAGGAGTTGGTTTTGATTGGGATAACAAAGATCAAGTTTGGGATAAGGTAAACGAAGAATTGCAAGAGTTTAAAGATGAAGTGGATGCTCAATCTGATCGTGCAGAAGAAGAATTCGGAGACCTTCTCTTTTCATTGATTAACTATGCCCGATTCATGGGAATTAACCCTGAAAATGCGCTTTCTAAAACCAACAATAAGTTTGTTCAAAGATTTCAAAAGATGGAAATCCTAATGAAGGAGGAAAATGCCAATTTTAACGATATGAACTTGGAAGAAATGGATATTTACTGGGAAAAAGCAAAGCAAATCTTAAAGTCCTAATTTCCATAACACCAACCGTAAAGTCAATAGCTCCTACAATTGACAATTTTACTGTTAAAAAAACTAAATATATTCAGTATCTATGTGCCTCCACGCTAAAATGGACATGAAACCAAAATTATGAAATTAAAAAACGTATTTCTTTCCTTACTTTCTCTGCTCGTTTTGAGCACTTTTAGTTTTGCACAAGACAACACGGTTCGAGGCTTTATTTTCGATGATGAAACACAAGAACCTATTGCTTATGCCAAAGTAATATTAAAATCAAAAGGAGCTAACCCAACTACACAAGGGGCAAACTCAGATTTAGATGGATTTTTCTCGTTGGCTCAAATAGACAAAGGGTTTTACTATATCAGCGTAAGAGCTTCTGGATACATTGAAATAAAAGATAGCATTGAATTAAAAGACGTTAAGAGTATTCAAAGCTTAAGGTTTGACCTTAAAAAGCCTGAAGATGTTAAAGAAATTGAAGGAGTTGAAATTTCAGCGTCTGATAAATCTAAAACAACGGAAGTTGAAATCTCTATGGTAAAACTTGACCAAAAAGGTTTGGAAAGATTACCAAGTTTTGGGGCAGAAAATGATATCGTTTCAGCCATTAGCGTAACTCCAGGTGTTGTTACTACTGGTGATCAAGGAGGACAAATCTATGTGCGTGGTGGTACTCCAATTCAAAACAAAATATTACTGGATGGGATGACCATTTACAATCCTTTCCACTCCATTGGATTCTTTTCTGTATTTGAAACAGAATTAGTAAAAAGTGCCGATGTATACACCGGAGGTTTCGATGCACAATACGGAGGAAGGATTTCTTCTGTAATGGATATTTCATATAGAGATGGAAACTTAAATAAATTGGGCGGTAAATTTTCTATTTCTCCATTTATGGCCAAAGCTGTGATGGAAGGTCCGCTTTCAAAATCTAAAGATTCAAATTCACACGCGGGGTCAACGTTTATTTTCTCTGCGAAAAAATCATTACTTGATTACTCTTCAAGGTCAGCTTATCCTTATGTGAACGATGGTACCGGGCTTCCTTTCGACTTTACAGATTTATACGGAAAAGTAACTTTTAAAGGAGACATGGGATCAAAGGTTTCCTTCTTTGGTTTCAACAATAACGATAGGGTAAACTACGCTAATGTGGCTGATTTAAATTGGACAAGTTCTGGTGGAGGTATGAATTTCTTACTCGTTCCCAGTTCCTCTCCTATTTATATCAAAGGACACTTAAATGGATCTGGATATAAAATCTTTTTCCAAGAAGACAATAATTCAGCACCAAGAGAAAGTTCTATCAATGGATTTGATTTAGGGTTTGACTTCACTTATTTCTTGAAAAATCAATCTGAAATTAATTACGGAATCAATTTAGGAAGCTTCAATACAGACTTTACAACCTTCAACTCCGCTAAAACAAAAATTCAGATCAAAGACAACAATACAGAATTTGCCGGATACCTTAACTATAGATTGATTACGGGAAGATGGGTTATTCAACCAGGAATTCGTTTACAATACTATGCGTCATTATCTGAAATGATGCCTGAACCAAGGTTAGCTGCAAAATTCAACGCGACTGAAGATTTAAGATTTAAAGTTTCTGGGGGTCGATACACGCAAAACTTCACCTCGGCTTCTTCTGATAGAGATATCGTAAACTTGTTCTACGGTTTCTTAAGTGCACCGAACAGTGTACCTTCCACGTTTACTTACCCGAACGGAAAAGTTAGAGATATAGATAATGGTTTACAAGTTGCGTGGCACGCGATAGGAGGATTTGAATACGACTTCACCAAACACCTTTCTATGAACGTAGAAGGTTATTATAAATACTTCCCATTACTTGCAAATATCAATAACAACAAACTTTATGAAGATGTATCTCAATTTGCTGACATTGCAGACGAGTACAAGAAAGACTTCCTCATTGAATCTGGATATGCTTATGGTGTAGATGTATTGTTGAAGTATTCTAAAAACAGGCTTTTCTTGTGGGGGGTATACTCATATGGTAAAACAAGAAGATGGGATGGTTTTGAATACTATACTCCACTCTTTGATAGACGTCACAACATTAACTTAGTAGGTACTTATGCTTTTGGTAAAAAGAAAAACATTGAATTAAGTGTACGTTGGAACTTAGGGACAGGACTTCCGTTTACTCCTACTACGGGTTACTTCCAAGGAGAAGACTTCAGCGATGGATTGAATACAAATGTAAACACCTCTAATGTGAATGAGTTAAGTTTACTTACTGGAACAATTAACTCCGCAAGACTTCCTACTTACCACAGGTTCGACATCACTTTGAAACAAAACTACGAGTTGAAAAATAAAAACAAATTAGAAATCATTGTAGGTGTAACGAACGTATACAATAGAGAAAACATTTTCTACGTAAACAGAATTACCAACGAAAAAATTTACCAGTTACCCATTCTACCAAGTGTAGGTGTTAACTACAAGTTTTAGGAGAGTAAACATTCTTTTATAAGATACTATTAAGGCATCCCAATTGGGATGCCTTAATAGTATCTTATAAAAGAATGTTTACTCTCCTAAAAC
>NZ_JAWWCF010000244.1:0-3548 GCF_033720595.1 Lishizhenia sp.
ATTACAACTTTGTGTTGAGGATAAGCTAAACGCAGAGCAGGGTCACCAATTAGGGTGAAACATCTTTTATTTTCGTTCGTGGATGCTTGATTTTTGGTTAGTCGTATAATCTCTCCTAATGTTTGTGGACGATTATCACTATCTGGTTTAAAGATATTTTGATAGAAGGCGATGTTTACAATGGAGTTTACGCTAATGTAGACAGAACGGGTTGTTGTCATTAAAGCTATGGCTCCACCGTTAGGGTTGAGGAACAGGTGTTCTCCTGCAGAGATTAACTTGTTGTTGTCAAAACGCGTAAACTCGCACGTAGCACTCACAAAAAGCGTAAGTCTATCAATGTTTGTTAAAGCGTTTATCTGGTTGTTGGTTAAAATTCTTTCCTGAGCCAAGCCTGCTTCACCACCATGACCAATATAGGTCATCACCAAGTTTCCGCTTGCAAAATTTCTATTGATTAGCTCATTGGCTTGAGGGTATCTTTCGCCTGCAGCTGAAGTTTTTTGTGTTAATGCGTCTAAATAAATTTTATTCGCATTCATCATTGGGTAATTGGCTTCAATGTAATTGGCAAAAGGCTCAATGTCTTGGTTTAGAAAGTTGTCATTTACATCATCCCTATCATCAGAAATTAAGGCGTAGTTTAATCTCCAAGAACCCTGTGTTGATGAATATCCGTTTTCGTCTGTATTACTTGAAGTGTTGGCAAAAAGTGTAGATCCATTTTTCATGTAGTGTTCTATCTTATCCACCATTTGCTTGGCTTGTAACTCATTGCTCACGATAATTCTACCAATAGCGATATCTAAATCATCATTGTTATTTAATCCTTCATTGTCTCCAAGTAATCCATAGTAATCATCTGTTACCAAAGACTGAATGTGATGTTCTGAATTTAAAGCTTGATAGGTTGGAATCATATTGTTGTTGTTATCAACCCTGTCTTTAGGGTCATATGTTCCATCTCCAAATAAACACATGTACTTGGGCATAAGGCTAGGGTCGCCATTGGCTCTATCGTAAAACATTTTGGCAAACATTCTAATCGCTGTGATGTCTGGTGCACCCCCAGAAAATTCGTTGTATAAATCATTGATGTCTACCAAGTGGTAAGAAAGTCCTTGCGCTTCATGAAGATTGGCTAAGCGTTGGGCTTGCGACTTCAAAGAGGGGTGGGTAATGATTAAATAATCTGCATATCCAAGTCCGTGTAAATCCTGATTAGCTACCTTTTCTATAAAGCTTGGAGAAAGGTAATTGTTATTAAAAGCTACAAACTCTCTTAAACTATCCGCATCAACAGAGAATGAGTAGGTGCTTCCTACTAAAGTTCCGTTGACAAGAGAAGGTTGTGTATTATCTGTTACTTCCCAAACTTTAAGGTTAGAGGTGAAGTTGCTAATTTGAAAGTTGGCAATGTTTCCAGAACCGACACTTTGAATGTCTCTAAAGTCAAGTTGATTTTCCGCAATTTTCAACTGTCGTCTCACATTGATTTCCAAAAAGTCGAGGTAGGCATAAATAGAAGGGAGGTTTCTATTCAATACACAATTCAAGGTAATGTTACCAGAGGTAGGTGCGAAATTTCCATTTGTAACACTCACAGTTTTTCTCCCAAATGCTGTTTCACCACCGCTCCATGCATTTAAGGTATCACTAGCTATGCTATTTCCATTATAATTGATTCCAAAGTAACTGGTGTTGTCTCCCGCGTTATAAGCAATGGCATATCGCAAACTAGCTGGGGCATTTACAGCTATGTTGGGTAAATTAAAATTGAAATTTTGAGAGAGTTCGACGTCAAACTTTTCTCCATACCATCTTCTCCCAGAGTGTATTAAGTTTACTTCTTCTTTTTCGTGGCGAGCATAGTCGTTAAAGCTAGTTACAGTGTGCGTAGCCGCCGCAGTTGTTGTTTGAGCAGAAGAAATCCTCAAGGGAGGTTCAGCTGCATTCACATTAATAAAATAAGCACTGTAATCAGCGTAGTGATTTTGAATGCGCTCAAAACCTAGAGAACCAATTCTTTCCCAACGGTTCGGACCTTTTCCATAAAAGAGAATTTTATCTCCAGGATCGAAGGATCCATCATTTCCACCTATAACTTCAATCGCGTTTTTAAGGATGTCATCAGGTCTTTCCTCAAAATTGTTGTACGGAAGTTCTCCAAAGCCATTCCCGTATACATTAATATGGTCTGGATTTAAATTACTTACGTTCACACCAATTGATTGAAGAAAATCATAGGTAATGACATGCACTCCATCTTGCGTAACTTTTATCTTGTACCAATCACCAGAGCCTGGCTGCAAGGCTGAATGAGCTTTGAAATCTCTTTGTTTGGCGGGGGCGTAATAATTTGTGTTTTGTGTGGCTTGAACAGAGGTGACCTTTAAGATGTTGTTGTTTACCTTTATATAAGGTGATATACTCACACTTTCATACAACTGCGCTCTGTTGTCTGTAGTTCTTCTTTCAAATTGAAAAGCAGTGGGTATTAGTATGTTGTTTGCCTCAAGTTCTTTTATCTCGTTTTGGCTTGCCGGTGTAGTGGAATAACTTACAAATTGTAAAGCCCAGTTACGCGACGATTTTTCCATTTTCCATTGGAAAGATAATTCTCCTTCCAATTGCATGAAATTTTGAGCTTGTAAAGACGTGTTGTCTGTGTTCCAGTCAACTGGAATTGTGATTTCTCTTTGACTCCAAACAGTAGTTCCAAAACAAAGAACTGTAACCCAAAGCAAAATTTGTCGTATCATCATGTGTCCTTAATGTGATTTATTAAGTAATTGTAGCGCAAGAAAAGCGAATATGCTAATTTCTCCACAGTAAAACGCTAAATTGTTAGGGATATTATAAATTGATAATTCAAATTACCTCAATTCTGAATTTTTTTTGTAACATTGGAGGTTTTAAACGCTATGTTAACGCATCAAAACGTGCAAATGACTATTAAAATAATTAAAAAAGGCTTGTTTTTGCTGCTGTTCACGCTTGTGACAGCAAATGCAAATGCTCAGGATCCACAGTTCTCACAGTTCTATGCGAACCCTATTTATTTGAATCCTGCTTTTGCGGGAACAAATGGATGTCCTCGAGTGGCTGCTAACTACCGTAACCAATGGCCGAGCTTATCAGGAAATTACGTTACCTATTCAGCATCATACGACCAATATTTTAACAATATTAACGGTGGTTTTGGTGTTATAGCAACACACGATCAACAAGGGCAGGGTACAATACAACATTCTACTTTGAGCTTGATATACTCTTACCACTTGAAAGTGAATAGAAAATTCACGATGCTTTTTGGAGCCAAGGCAACATGGAACCAAAAGTTTTTGGATTGGAGTAGGTTGACATTTGGTGACATGATTGATCAGCGTAGAGGTTTTATTTACGGTACGAACGATGTTCCTCGTGGAGGGTCTGTAGGATTTTTTGATGCTTCTGCAGGTTTTATGGGGTACACGGAGTCGTGGTTGTTTGGTGGATCAGCACAAAACAAAAAAAAAACAAACAAAAAATGTGTAGTTGGGGAAAAG
>NZ_JAWWCF010000245.1:0-3548 GCF_033720595.1 Lishizhenia sp.
AATTTGGTCAAAGTGGTAAACCAGACGAATTAATGACGAAATACGGTATTGATACTGTTAATATTGTTGAAGCTTGCGAAAAAGTAATTAAACGTAAGTAACAAAAATATATGCTCCTCCTTGACGATAAAGAAATTTTAAAATTACATCGTAAAGGAGGAGCTTCTTCTCAAAAGGCGTTTAACGCCATCGTTGCTCAATACGCAGAACAATTGTATTGGCAAATACGTCGACAAACCAAGAACCACGAAGATACCAACGACGTACTTCAAAACACACTTCTTAAAGTTTACAAAGCTCTCGATAAATTCGAAGGTAAAAGTGCTCTTACTACCTGGATGTATAGCATTGCTAGAAATGAAACCTATACTTTCTTAGAAAAAAGAAACAAGCAAGTTAAACAAGAGTATGACGACGCAAGTCTTGAACTTTTGACTATACCCGGAGACCTCGGCGGACTCCCCCCTGAACAAATAGAAGCTTTATTATTTAGAGCATTGGACACCTTACCCGATAAACAAGCTCAAGTTTTTCAATTAAAATATTTTGAGAACATGAGTTTTAAAAGTATCAGTCAACAATTAGGTACAAGCGTAGGTGGGTTAAAAGCATCTTATCATCATGCTGTTAAAAAAATTGAAGAAAATTTAAAAAACGCATTAAACCTATTATAATTCTATAAGTCTAAAGTACAGTGGAAAAGGATAAAAACATATTCGAACAGTTTAAACCCAGCGAAAAACCAAGCGTTCCGCAAGGTTATTTTGAACAACTCCACAAAGAGTTGAACCACAAAATAGAACCAAAGGCTGAAACAAGGAACAAAGGCTACAAAATAGTACTCTATAGCATTGCTTCTGTTGCTGCTGTGCTCTTACTCTTTTTCAGCATCATACAACCCAACACTACTACACCAACAGCTTCAGTTGCAGATATCACAGATCTTAAAACACAAGAAATTGGTGGTTACATAGAAGAAAATATTCAGCATTTTGACGATGAATTATTTGTAGAAGCCGGTTATATTGCGGTTGCCAGCACTTCTCCCCAACAAAATTTTGAAACTAAAATAAGTGATTTAGATATTGAAGACATCTCTGCATACCTATCAGAAGATGATGAATTAAGTCTAGAAGATTTTTAATATGAAAAACATGAAACACGTTATACTACTCCTATTAACCCTTGTGGGTTTCGCAACTATACATGCTCAAAATGAGCACCCTAAGCACAGACCAACTAAAGCCGAACATGCGAAAATAGAGCAGTTAAAACGAGCTTATTTTTCTGAAAAGCTAGATTTAAACACAGAAGATTCAATTGCCTTTTGGCCTATTTACGACCATTACTCGAAGGAATTGAGAGCCTTACATCATGAAATCAAGGCAAAGTATAGATGTCAATCCGAAGATCAACTTTCAGAAGCAGAATACAAAAAACTAGTAGAGGAATTAGTAGAACTCGAAAAAAAAGAAGCTAAAGTTAAGGCAGAATTCATGCTTAAAATAGGTGAAACTATAGGTTATGAAAAAGCATTGAGAATAACTTGTCTCGAGCATCAATTTAGGAAGCGATTACTCGAAGAATTAAGAGCCAGAAAGAAACAGTAAAGAAATGATTTTCTAGTTTACATAAGTACAATTTACAAGCAAAGGCAGAGAAGAAACTTTTCTGCCTTTTTTATGTAGAAAAGAACAATTATCACCTCTCCATTCTACTCCACTCATTCAATATTTCACTAAATTCGCTCCCATGGACAGACGTGAAAAATTTCTATCGCTTCAGGGGCAAACAACGCCCTTTCCTTACCTTTTGGATATCGATTACGCCAAGGGAATTTATCTCTACGATAAGCAAGGAAAAGCATTTATGGACATGATCGCAGGTGTGGCTGTAAACAACATCGGTCACAATCATCCCAAAGTTGTTGAAGCTTTGAAACAGCAGATAGATAAACACCTCCACGTAATGGTCTATGGCGAATTTATTCAAGACGCCCCTTTATTAATGGCCGAAAGGTTAACTCAAATTCTCCCCGAACAATTAGATTGTGTTTACACGGTAAACTCTGGTGCAGAAGCCAACGAAGCTGCACTTAAATTGGCAAAACGCATTACGGGAAGGTCTCAAATCATTGCTTTTAAAGGAGCCTACCACGGTGGAACGCATGGTGCCTTAAGTGTTTCTGGTAACGAAACGAAAAAGGAAAAATTTAGACCCCTTCTTCCTGGGATTAAATTCCTTAGCTTCAACAATATTGAGGAGCTAGATGCTATTACCGAACAAACTGCCGCAGTAATCATGGAAACCGTACAAGGGGATGCTGGAGTTAGAAAAGCAAACCCTGAATTTATGCGTGCCCTACGCGATAAATGTACAGAAACAGGTACTCAACTAATTTTTGACGAGGTACAGTGTGGTATTGGTAGAACCGCTCACAATTTTGCCTTTGAGATGTACGAGGATGTTGTTCCTGATATCCTTACCCTAGGTAAAGCACTTGGAGGAGGTATGCCCATTGGCGCCTTTGTGTCTTCTCAAGCGAAAATGAAAGAGTTAACTCACGACCCTATGTTAGGACATATCACAACCTTTGGTGGTCACCCCGTGGTTTGTGCAGCAGCTGCAGCGGCATTGGAGGTATTGACCACTGAAATAGACTACAAGCAGGTAGAAGCGAATGGACAAATTTTGGTCGATATGCTCAGTAGAGATCCAGAAATAAAGGAAATTCGTCGTGTTGGAATGATGTTCGCATTCGATATGGAATCCTTTGAACGTGTGGAAAAAGTAGTGAATAGATGTTTAGAATTAGGACTCATCTCTTTCTGGTTCCTATCTCACCCCTACTCTTTTAGATTGAGTCCACCCATTAACATTACAGAAGAAGAAATGATCAAGGCCGGAGAAATAATCTTACAGGCCATAGCTGAAACGAGAGAAAAATAAAGCAATGACAATTACACAAACATTAAATCAAAAAGAGTTCAGAAACGCGAGTCTTAATATCCTATGGAGTAAAATTGGCGTACGCATCGCGACAGCTATTTTTCTGGTAGGTATGATCCTCTTTCCCATCATTTCTGCTTTTTACACAGGCAACTACCAAGAAATAATATCGCCATTACTCTTCATTGTAGTGTTCAGTGTTTTCATTAATTACACCTATAAAAGAGCTTACAACCAAAACACAGATTTACAACATCCGGTGAGTTATAACTTTCAGAAAAAACAACTCATCATTACCGGTAATTCAGGTAAATCCATCCTAGAACTTCCTTTAAAAAAGGTACATGAATTTAAAGGTTCTTTTGCCCTGCAACAGAGTAAACAAGTATTCTACATCATTAAAAAAGAAGGCCTTAAAGATCAAGAACTCAACTTTTTAAAAGGTTTGGTAAAGTAGTAGCTTTCAAAATCTATTTTACTCCAAAATTGTGATCGATTTTTAGGCAAACGGCCGGGCTATTCCTTATAGTCCCTTGGCTTTTGTGGATTCGGCTAAGTGCTCACCCCAGCTTCCAAGGTCGCAAGGGCAAGTACAAGCC
>NZ_JAWWCF010000246.1:0-3539 GCF_033720595.1 Lishizhenia sp.
AATGTATCCCTTGCTAACGAGAAAAGTTACAAGTTTATCAGTTCTAATTTATTGGTTAATTTAGACAAAAATCTAATTTATTTTAAGCTGAATAAAGGATTGGTTTTCGATATCGTTACCCTCACAAATGAAGTGTTAGAAATTAGATTGAATCAAGACTTAAGTACAAAAATTCAATAATAGTAGAAGATGCAGTTGCAAAGTTTAAAGGACAGAACCTCGTTCAACGGAAATAAAGAGAAGCAAAAGTTTCAGAATTTACAAAAGTTGATTGTAGAACTTAAAAAGCGCAACTTGTCAGACGAATTAATAGCCGTTTTAAATAAGGAGATTGAATTACTTAACGGAATAGGAAATCATCCAAGGGTTTTCAAAAAGCAACTGCGCGTATCTCAAAATAAAATTCTTTCCAAACTTGAGCGCAAAGCGAAAATTGTAACCAAACATCACTATAGAAACATGTGGCTGGCGCTAGGGTTAGCCGTGTTTGGAGTTCCCATAGGTTTAATACTTTCAAATATTTTGGATAATTCAGGCCTAATTGGAATAGGTTTTCCTTTTGGGATGTTTATCGGAATCGTGTTGGGGAATCAGATGGATAAAAAGGCTGCGGTAAAAGGAAATCAGATAGATATCGTAATGTTATAATGGAAAGAAAAGTAGTCCTGTATATATCCTCGTCACTAGATGGTTTTATAGCAAAGCCAAATGATGACCTCAGTTTTTTAAACCCCATGACGGAGGAAGGTGAGGATTATGGTTATGCAGATTTTACACGTCAAATCGATACCGTTATTGTAGGTAGAAAAACCTATGATTGGGTGGTGAAAGAAGTGGGGTTTTTTCCGCACAAAGACAAAGAAAGCTATGTTATTACTACCCAAGAAAAACCTCAAGAAGGTTTAACACATTTTTATAACGGAGACTTAACAACCTTGATTCAATCCCTTAAGGCAAAAGAAGGGAAGAATATTTATTGTGATGGTGGAGCTCAACTGGTTAACAGTCTCCTGAAAGCCGATTTATTGGATGAAATAATTCTTTCAATTATTCCTGTAACCTTGGGAGAAGGTGTGTCCTTATTTGAAAACGAAATTCCAGAACGTCGTCTTGAGTTGAAGGCAACGAAAGCTTTTAAAACAGGTTTAGTTCAATTGCACTATCAAGTCAATAAGTAGTGTAATTAAGGTTCGTTTTATCGATGTAATTCTGGTCTTTTCTTTACAATTTCTGCATATCTTTTCTTTCGAGACTCTGAAAGGATAAAAACTATTATCTTTCGCTTTTAATCCTAAACAAAACACAGTGAATTTAGCAATAGATTGGAAGGTGGATGCACAATTAATTGATGGATGGAGTACGCCTAACTTATATGGTCTCCTTTTCGTAACTGGATTATTTCTTGGCTTCTTTGTGGTTAAACGCATGTTTAAAAAAGAAGGTATTCCTGACGAACAGTTGGATAAGTTGTTGATGTATATGGTACTTGCTACCATCATTGGAGCGCGTTTAGGTCATGTTCTCTTTTATGGGCCGTACTGGGATGGTATGCATCCAGATGGGTATTTGCAAGAAGGATACTTTTCACATCCCTTGAATATACTTAAAGTGTGGGAAGGTGGTTTGGCCAGTCACGGTGGCGCAATTGCCATTTTAATCGCTTTGTTCATTTACAGTAAAAAAGTGTCTAAGAAACCAATGTTGTGGATTTTAGATAGAATTGTTGCACCGATTGCGATAGCCGGATGCTTTATTCGTTTGGGGAACTTGGTGAACCATGAAATTGTAGGGATTCCTACAGATTTACCTTGGGGGTTTATTTTTAACAATGAATCAGCTAGTTTAATGATAGATCAAAATGGCGATGGGATTAGAGAACACGTTCCACGTCATCCAGCTCAATTGTACGAAGCAATTTCTTACATCTTCATATTTATGGTATTGATGTTTATGTATTGGAAGACCAATGCCAAAGAAAAATTAGGATTGATGTTTTCAGTTTTCTTGATTTTATTGTTTGGAGCAAGATTCTTGGTCGAAATCGTGAAAGTAGGTCAGGCCGATAGAGATGCAGGTATGATTTTAAATACAGGCCAATGGCTGTCTGTCCCATTTATTATTTTAGGGGTAGGCTTATTCATTTGGGTCAACAAAAGAAAAACAACAGAATAATATTAAAACCACTCTTCGGGGTGGTTTTCAACTTTAGTAAACCTTTGAGGAGGACGTAAAATTAGAGTGATGAATAGAATTAAAGAATTATTTAAGATAGAATATCCGCTGATTCAGGCGGGAATGATTTGGTGTTCGGGATGGGAATTAGCTTCGGCTGTTTCTAATGCTGGTGGACTCGGAATTATTGGTTCGGGAAGTATGTATCCTGAAATTTTAGAAGAGCACGTGGTGAAATGTAAAGCGGCAACAGATAAACCTTTTGCGGTCAACTTACCCATGCTTTACCCTGATATTGACAAACACATTGAAACGATTATTAAACACAAAGTGCCCATTGTTTTTACTTCGGCAGGAAACCCTAAAACCTACACTTCTTATTTAAAAGAACATGGAATCACGGTAGTACACGTTGTGTCTAGTGTGAAGTTTGCTCAAAAAGCAGAGGCAGCGGGAGTAGATGCAGTTGTAGCCGAAGGTTTTGAAGCTGGAGGCCATAATGGTAGGGATGAAACGACAACCCTTTGTTTAATTCCTATGGTCAAAGAAGCCATTAATATTCCCTTAATTGCTGCAGGAGGAATAGGAACGGGGAAAGGAATGTTGGCAGCCATGACCCTGGGAGCTGATGCCGTTCAAATCGGTAGTAGGTTTGTAGCGTCGGAAGAATCGTCTGCCCATCAAAAATTTAAGCAAACTGTAGTAGATGCTGCTGAGGGTAGCACCATGTTAACCTTGAAGGAGATTACACCCGTACGTTTGATTAAAAATGAATTCTACCAAAAAGTAGAAAAGGCCTATGAAGCTTGTAATTCACCTGAACAATTGAAAGATTTATTAGGGAGAGGAAGAGCCAAAAAGGGAATGTTTGAAGGTGATTTGGTGGAAGGTGAGTTAGAGATAGGACAAATATCTGGACTGATTCACGAGGTAATGCCCGCTGCAGAAATAGTAAAAGAAATTATAGAAGAATATAAAAGTTCAATTGCAGCCATGCAAACGGATAAATTTCAATTTTAATCGATGATAGAATATCACAAATTTGAGTTAGAGAATAAGTTGAGGGTGATTTTTCATAGGGATGTAACAACTCCTATGGCTGTGGTAAACACGATTTATGATGTGGGTGCTAGAGACGAAGACGCCAACAAAACGGGCTTTGCCCATTTATTTGAACATTTGATGTTCGGTGGTTCGGCAAATATCCCAGACTTTGATGGACCCTTGCAAAGAGCCGGAGGGGAAAGTAATGCATTTACCAGTAATGATGTAACCAATTATTACGACGTCATTCCTGCTCAGAATATAGAAACTGCATTATGGCTAGAGAGCGATAGAATGTTGAATTTAGCCTTTACAGATAAATC
>NZ_JAWWCF010000247.1:0-3522 GCF_033720595.1 Lishizhenia sp.
AGTTTTGTAGTTCAAAAATTTTCCTGATTACAATTTTTGTTTCACACTTATAATCATTATTGTAATATTCGCACAAGTATTATTTCTATTCAATATTATTTTCTCTAGTATTAAGAATAAAAAAGTATAATTACCCTCAACATTAAATGGGACATCTAGCCGACATATATGTTATAAAAAAGTCAAGATCTAAACAACTTGGAATTGATTTCTTAAACCAATTTCTCCCCTTGAATTCGGAGAGTGCAGATGAGTACAGCATTCCGCAATATTCAGTTAGTCCTGTACAAAATTTTGACAAGGCTCATGATTTAATGACCTATCTTGAGTCAAATAATCAATATGCTCAAAGTATTTATTGGCAAAACCTAAATAAACAGGATAGGAATAAGCATGGAATGATCTTTTATACGGAGGATGGATGTATGATTTTTGGAATTTCCAGATATGTTGATTCTAGGAAGGACGAAAAGGAATTTTTAAAAGGAATGAAGTATTTTTTTCATGCGGAGATGGGGTATATAGACCATGAAAATCCTCCGGTAGATTCGTATGAAGAATTTATTGAAAGGGTTAAGCAACTAGAGTAATAAAACTCAAAGTACTCCTCGCTCAATCCAACCTCAAACCAAACCCCTTCTCAAATTTCTCCCTCATCATTCGCTATTGCATTTTGAGTTCTCTATCTTTGCCCCCTTAAAATTTTGGTATGAAGAAGTTTTTCCAAGGGTTTACTGCAAATCCTAAGAATGATATTTTAGCAGGTATGACCGTTTCATTGGCGATGATACCAGAGGTTGTAGCCTTTGCCTTTGTGGCAAGAATAGATCCTTTAGTAGCCTTGTCTGGAGCATTTATTGTTGGATTAATTACGGCTTTATTCGGCGGTAGACCTGGGTTAATTTCAGGAGCAGCAGGAGCGGTAGCGGTAATTTTTGTAAATATGATCGCTGAAGGTCATGAAAGAGGACTTGCTTTTGATACACCCGTTGAAAATATGGGGTTCTTCTATCTCTTTGCCTGTGTAATATTAATGGGTATTATTCAAGTTGCTGCTGGTTACTTTAAATTAGGTCGTTTTGTACGACTTATTCCCCACCCGGTTATGCTTGGATTCGTTAACGGTTTGGCTGTAGTTATTTTCATAGCGCAGTTAAAAATGTTCCCTGTTCAAGCAGGTACAGAAACACAATCTGCGTTTTCAGTATTTTTTAGTGATCTCTTTTCATGGAGTTCATTGACTAAAATGTCACTATTGGTAGCAGTGACCATGGCAATAATTTACCTTTTACCAAAATGGAAACCAACTTCTAAATTGCCCGCAGCACTTACAGCTATCTTAATTATTACGCTTTTCGTAATTTTCTCAGGAATGGATGTAGCTACCATTGGTTCATACATTAGAGAAGGTGGTGGTGAAGGTTTGAAAGGTAAGTTCCCTACTCCTAATTTAGAGTTGTGGGAAAACTTGCCCCTGAACTTAGATACTTTAGCATTTATCTTCCCTTATGCATTCTTAGCGGCTTCTGTAGGTTTAATTGAGTCGTTAATGACCATGAACTTAGTAGATGAGATGACAGAAACGCGAGGAGACGGAAACAGAGAATGTGTAGGACAAGGATTCGGTAACATTGTAAGTGGACTCTTTGGAGGAACGGGTGGTTGTGGTATGATAGGTCAAACCATGATTAACATCAACGCGAAAGGTAGAGGTAGATTATCTGGAGTTATGATGGCTTTAACCTTATTATCTTTTATTGTTTTCGCAGCAGAATACATTGAAATGGTTCCAATCGCAGCATTAGTAGGTGTAATGTTTGTGATGGTAATTGACACCTTTGCTTGGTCGAGTTTCCGTATCATGAAAAAGATTCCGAAATCGGATGCCTTTGTTTTAGTAGCTGTATCTGTAATCACCATTGTTGCCGATTTAGCCATTGCAGTATTCGCAGGAGTAATCATTTCAGCTTTAGTATTTGCATGGGAAAATGCCGTAAGAATTAGAGCAAGAAAGAAATACAAGGAAGATGGAACGAAAGTTTATGAAATCTTTGGTCCCCTATTCTTTGGTAGTATTCAGGCCTTTAATCAGAAGTTTGACATTAAAGAAGATCCTGAAAATATTGAAATAGACTTTTTAGATTCTAAAGTATCTGACCACTCTGGTATTGAAGCTTTGGTGAATTTGGTCAACAAATACGAAGCACAAAACAAGAAAGTGAAATTAACGCATTTGAGTCCTGATTGTAAAACACTTTTAATTAAGAACAACGAAGGATTTAAAGATATCATTGAAGAAAGTATAGATGATCCTAGATATTATGTAATGACGGATACACCCGCGGTTACCGAATAAAATTTAAAAGCAGGAAGTAGAAATACAACCTGCTTTTTTTAGCTTTATACCGTGGAGAATACCGAAGATATAAAGGAGCTGGATATACTTTACCAGGATGAGTATTATGTTGCTGTAAACAAGCCCACCGGACTTCTGGTGCACCGTACTAATTTGGCAACTGATGCCGAAGAGTTTGCATTGCAAATTGTTCGAGATCAAACTGGGAAACACCTCTATCCTATCCATAGATTAGATAGAAAGACTTCAGGAGTTTTGTTGTTTGCATTTAGTTCAGAAGCAGCTCAGAAAATGCAAGAAACTCTAGCTTCAATAAATACTCAAAAAAGATACTTAGCCATAGTACGCGGTCATTTCCCAGAAGAAATTTACGTAGACTATTCCTTAAAAAATCTAAAAGGCAAAGCGCAAGAGGCACAAACTCAATTTAGATGCTTAATGCAGTCAGAGTGTGATTTTCCATCGGGAAAATTTGAAACATCACGCTATTCTTTAATTGAAGCTTTTCCAAAGACAGGGAGAATGCATCAAATTAGAAAACATTGTAATCACCTACGCCACCCAATTATTGGAGATAGACCCCACGGCTGTAACAAACAGAATAAAATATTGGGAGAACGATTTGGCTTGGAGCAAATGATGTTACATGCCGTTGACTTTAGACTTAAACATCCTTACAGCTTTGAAAATATGGTGATAGAAGCCCCTTTATTTGATGAATTTGAACGCATGCAGAAATTACTTTTACTGGATTAATTCCAACAAAGACTTTGAGTTATTCTTTCTTTAAAACTTAGTTTTTCGTAAAAACCTTCTGTCCATCAACTACAAGACGAAACACGAACCAAGTGTTCTCATCAAAAGAATTTAAATTGAATTCCTTATCTTCATTTATCAAAAGCAAACTTATGAGAGAATACAAACACAATTCAGCTTCTCAAACCGTACTTTCCGAGCTTATGGTCCCTTCATACGCCAACTTTGGGGGACGTGTTCATGGAGGAACCATACTATCTATGATGGACAAAGTAGCCTACGCCTGCGCTACCAAACATGCAGGGAATTATTGCGTAACAGCCTCTGTGGAAACGGTTGATTTTCTTACTCCCGTTGAGATTGGTGATCAATTATCTTTATATGCCAGTGTTAATTATGTGGGAAACACC
>NZ_JAWWCF010000248.1:0-3521 GCF_033720595.1 Lishizhenia sp.
TGGGTATTATTTTCCTAATCAGCATAAAAAAGAAAAGTTGGCGCCAAAAGAAATGGTTCTTGTACGCCTTTTTAGTCGCTACCCCACTTGGCTTTGTAGCACTAGAAGCAGGTTGGTTTGTAACGGAATTGGGGAGACAACCTTGGATAATCAATGGAATTATGAAAACCAAAGATGCCGTAACTCCGGTTCAAGGCATACAATACAGTTTTTATTTATACATGCTTATCTACATTGGTTTAAGCATTACGGTGTATTGGTTAATGAATAGACAAATAAAAAAACTAAATAGCTTGTAATATGGAATTCATTGTACTCACATTTCTCTTTTTAGCGATATTGTTTTACCTACTTTTCGGAGGAGCAGACTTTGGCGTAGGTGTCTTGGAATTTTTCTCTAGCAAGCAAAACAAAGAAATCACCAAGAAAACAGCCTATAGAATAATAGGTCCGGTTTGGGAAGCTAATCACGTTTGGTTAATTGTTGTTATTGTAGTGATGTGGATAGGGTTCCCTATTTACTACAACATTATCGTTACTCAATTACACATTCCGCTGAGTTTATTATTGCTCGGAATCATAGCCCGTGGAACAGCCTTTGTATTTAGACATTACGATGCCTATAAGGATGATAGTCAAAAATTCTACGATAAAATTTTCCAGTATGCCAGTGCCTTTACTCCTTTCATCATTGGAGTAATCATAGGTGCTATCTTAAGTGGAGAAATGATACATCCTGATAAGGTGGAAGGAAATGATTTTTACACCTTATACATCGCGACTTGGTTCAACAGCTTTAGTTTATGCACAGGTTTCTTCGTTTTAAGTTTAACGGCATACATCTCTTCTGTTTTCTTAAGTACAGAAAGTTTGGGTGAAGAGAAATTTTACTACATCAAAAAAGCCAAAAGAGCGAGTTTGTTTGTTTTGATTTCGGGAGCACTTGTATTTGTTGAAAGCATTTTATATGGACGTGCGTTCTTTCTTATTTATGCGGAAAACTGGTGGACTTGGGTCATTCTATTCATTGCTGGTTTACTTTTTATACCGATGTGGAAAGGAATAAACGCTGGAGATAGATGGATGCCTAGAGCTTGGATGGCGCTTCAAATTATAATGATTTTAACCGTTTGGGTGATCGATATTTTTCCCAACCTTATCATTTTTAAAGAAGGACAATTGGGATTAACAGAAAACCCTGTACCTGATGCTGTATTTCAAAGTCTAGGAATGGCTTTACTTATAGCTTCTGCCTTTGTTTTGCCAGGATTGTATCATTTATATAAAACCTTTGGGTTGGTAAACAGTAAAAATCAAGCGTAGAGTTATTGGTAAAGAAAAACCCCGACTTTACGTCGGGGCTAAAACAAAAAACACACTATTCACTTGTTTTACTACCTATTATGAAAAGTTAGAGCAGCTGAATTTATACAATAGCGTAATCCAGTTGGTTCAGGTCCATCGTTGAAAACATGTCCCAAGTGACCATCACATCTGTTACACACCACTTCTATTCTTTGCCATCCGTATTTATAATCCTCAAGCTCTCCAACATTTACAAGGTTTACCGGTTCGTAAAAACTCGGCCAACCTGTTCCAGACTTAAATTTCGTTTTACTGTCGAAAAGCCGTAAATCACATCCAGCACAGTGATAAACACCATCGGCTTTATGATCCCAGTACTTCCCAGTAAAAGCCTGCTCGGTTCCTTCTTTTCTTAGCACATCATAGGCTTCAGGAGAAAGTTCTTTTTTCCATTCTTCATCTGTCTTCACCACTTTGGTAAGCGTATCTTCAACTTCCCTTTCCACATCGGCATTGGTTAAGTGTACGGTTTGAGATGAGTTCACTCCTCCACACGCACTTAACACAACTATTAGAGATATCCATACAAAATTCTTCATACTATATAGACGTGTTTTAAACGGATTTCTTACATATCTACGCCCACAAACTTCTTTTGGATTTTGAAAACTGAAATAATTTTCATTTTCTTTCTTTTGTCTTGAAAACACATCCAAAACCTTGAGCTCAATTCCAAAATAGAGATACCTTTGCCACAAATTTTTTGAGCATGAAAAAATACAGTAAGAACTTTTGGGCAATTTGTACATCTCTCTTGCTGTTCATGACAAGTTTTAACTTGATTATTCCCGAGCTCAATGATTTCATTACCGCCCTTGGAGGTATCGAATACAAAGGTTTAATTATTACACTTTTCACTTTATCGGCCGCCATTTCTCGACCATTTTCTGGAAAACTATCCGATACCATAGGTAGAAAATCCACCATGTATATAGGAATTACCGTTAGTACCATAGTTACTTTCCTCTATCCTTTATGCGGAAGTGTACTCTTCTTTTTAACGCTGCGTTTTTTCCATGGTTTCTCTACAGGCTTCTTACCAACGGGAGCTACTGCATTAGTTACAGATATTTTACCAGCCGATAAGCGCGGTCAGGGAATGGGTGTGTTTGGAACAGCTACATCCCTTGGTATTGGAATTGGTCAATTTTTAGGAACACCCATCACCAAATTAGCAGGTGTTGACGGATTGTTTATCATCAGTGGTATACTTGCTATCATCGCAGGATTAATGATTTTAACCGTACGAGAAACTTTAGAAAATCCTCAAGTTTTCGCTCCTAAACTTTTGAAAGTAAAGAAAACAGAAATCATAGAAACCAATGTGATTCCAGCTGGAATAGTAATGATATTAACCGCTACATGTTCTGGAATTATTTTCGTGCTTTCTCCTGACATGTCAGAATATTTAGGCATTTCTAATAAAGGATGGTTCTTCTTTTTCTATGTAATATCTACCATAGGAATAAGACTATTTACAGGTAAGGTATCTGATAAGTATGGTAGAAGAGAGACTTTAATTGCAGGCTGCATTGTACTTTGTTTAAGTATGCTCATGGTTGGATACTCTGAAAGTATGCTTTCCTTCACCTTAGGTGCCATTGTATTTGGTGTAGCTACAGGAATAAATAGTCCAACACTTTTTGCTTGGATGGCAGATTTATCGCCAGCTCATAGAAGAGGAATTAGTGCAGGAACTTTGTTTATAGCATTAGAGGTAGGTATCATGGTTGGAGCTTCAAGCACCTTATATATGTATGAAAGTACCTTTAAATCCGTTCCCCAAACCTTTATGGTTGGAGCCGGATTTTCTATCCTTGCCTTGTTCTTTTTGCTTTGGCATTTAAAATTTAGAAAGCAACAAACAACCTATTAATCTATCTCATGTTCTACTTGTAGGTATTTTTTCAACCATCTCGTTCCGTAATAGAAAGGAAGGGTATCTAGTAAAGCACATACCACCTTGAACAAGTAACTACTTATTACAAACGCGAAGAGTTGAAAAGCAATACTTGCCCCCTCTTTCATGGGTAGACCATTCGCGAAATAATAGGTAATTAGAATTACAGAAATAGAGTCGATTAAAAGACAGGTTAAGGTTGAAAAAATATTACAAAAACACAACATATTACCATCGGTTTTGTTATTAAAAAAAA
>NZ_JAWWCF010000249.1:0-3448 GCF_033720595.1 Lishizhenia sp.
GGAAGTGCCTTTCTTGCTTTAATATTACTTAAGTTTTGGCTTGGGGACTATAATGGATAGCGCGCCCGTTTGCCTCATTAATCTCTAATCTCTGTTTAAGATTCTTAATAATGACATAAATAGGTTAATGAACAATATATACAATTGCAAACCTCCTATTAATGCTAGTTTCTTTTTATCTGCCGCATCTATGGACGTGTCTTGCGCAATCGCTTTATAGTTTTGCATGTAGTAGGCCGTTAAACCTGTAAATACAAACACCCCTACAATAGAGATAATCCAGTCTAAACCGTCACTACCCACCCAAATATTAACAATACTCGCAATGAAAATCCCGATGAAAGCCATGTACAACAAGCTTCCCATTTTTGTTAAATCTGTTTTTGTTGTATATCCTAACACAGCCATTGCCGCAAATGCCCCAGCACTAATGAAGAAAGTACTAGCAATTTGACCTGAGGTATACACAAAGAAAATGGTAGACAAACTCGTTCCTATTAAGGCTGCATACAAGACGAATAGCCCCATCAATACAGGCATGGATAAACGGTTATAGGCACCTTGAATTAAGAAAGCTAAGCCTACAGGCGCAAAAATAACAACGTACATCAATGGACTCATTGACATCGTGTGCTCATTGTAGAACCATTTGATTACGTTTCCTGAGGCAGCCATCCAATAGGCCAAAAATCCTGAAACGACAAGCGCTAACACCATGTAAGTATATACACTTCTAAAAAACTCCTTGGATTGCGCTTTACTTAGCGACTGATTCGACTCGGTGAAGTCAAGTATTTCGTTACTCATAATATGTGATTAATGTAATTTAGCTTGCACCAAATTAATAAATTCTTTTCTCGTAGAATCGTTGTTTAAAAAATCTCCTGTAAATGCAGATGACGTTGTGGATGAATTTTGTTTTTGCACCCCGCGCATTTGCATACACATGTGGTTACATTCCATTACAACTGCTACACCTTTTGGGTTTAGGGTCTTTTCGATACAATCTCTAATCTCAATAGTCAAACGCTCCTGCACCTGCAATCTTCTGGCAAAGGCATCTACTACACGAGGAATTTTAGAAAGTCCAACAATTTTACCATCTGGAATGTAAGCGATGTGTGCTTTACCAAAGAAAGGCAACATGTGGTGTTCGCACATAGAATAAACTTCTATATCCTTCACAATCACCATTTCAGAATACTCCTCATTGAAGAGTGCTCCTTTTAGAATTTCTTCTGGATCTTCGTCGTACCCTTTAGTTAAATATTGCAATGCCTTTGCTACACGTTCGGGAGTTTTAAGGAGTCCTTCACGGTTTGGATCTTCTCCAATTTCTCCCAATACCTCTTTGTATATTGCGCTTAATTTATCTGTTACTTTATCGTCGTATATGAGTTTTTCTTGCACTTTCGAGTATTAAAATGTTAGTTGTTTGATGAACAAACTTAGAATTAAAATGGTTCGTTACCCCCAAAATATTCAACAAAGTTATTTTCTGTCTCCACCAGCTTAATTTTAGCCAACTCACCGCCAGCCTGTTGAATTGAGTCTTTGATTTGTTCCCAAATCTCAATGATCAAGTTTTCTGTTGAAGCTAGCTTCCCTTTCATAAAAGGAACGTCAAGGTTCAAGTTTTTATGATCAAGTTTTTCTACCACTTCATCTTTAACGATTTTACTCAAATCTTTAAGATCAATCACAAAGCCTGTGTCAGGATTTGGTTTTCCTTTTACGGTAACGTAAATCACAAAATTGTGTCCATGCCAGTTTTTATTGGCACATTTCCCGAACACCTCTTCATTTTTTTCGTCGCTCCACTCTTCTCTCCACAATTTGTGTGCGGCATTAAAATGCTCTCTACGTGTAATATATACTGTTTTCAAAGCTCTTTATTTAAAGAAAATGCAAAGATAGGGTTAATGTGGGAGATTTGCAGTGTGGGCGGGGTGAGATTTTGTTTGGGGGAATAGGAAATATATTGATTAGTCGCATGTTTGCCACATAATTTCATTTGATTAACGCATCTGGTTTTCGTAACTTGAGAATCAACCTAATCTTTACAACCATGAATATCAATGAATTCATCCGCCTTTATGGCACGGAAAAAAAGTGCATTTCTTTCATCAAAGAACACCGCGAAAAATCTGGAGTATCTTGCCCAAAGTGTAAATCAAAAGTTACTAATTGGAAAGAAAAACACATGTTTTGGCGCTGTAAATGTGGCAAAAAAATCAGTTTAAAAAGTGGAACTATTATGGAATCTACCAAGCTCAAATATTCCATTTGGTTTAAAGCTATTTTCTTTATGACCCACGTTAAAAAATCATACTCTACACTAGAACTATCAAGACTTCTAGGTATAAAACGATATAGAACGGTTTGGTATCTGAGCATGAAAATTAGAAGAGCTATGGCCCAAGATTTATTGGCGCGAGAATACTTTCAATTCCTATACATCCTGTCTAAGGAAAATCAGTCCGACTACAACATGAACTCGTTACGACATAAATCCATCAATGCCATTGCCAAAAAACAAAAAATTGGAAGGGATGAAATTAACCTAATTGCTCCAGCTCATATCCATCAAAAAGTTAATGCTCAAGAAGTTCAGTTAATTCGAAAAAACTATAGATGTAAAAAAGTTTTGGGTTTACATAATCAAATTGAAATCAAACCAGCGTACACAGCAACCAAACCCTCTGTTCAAATTTGGATGAAAAAACTACTTAGAAACTCTAATAAATTGCTCAACGGCATCCATCACGGTGTTAGTTTACTACATATTCAGAAATATATGTTCGAATTTTCTTTTAACTACAATTACCGTTACCAAGATAAGTTCCATCCCATAATTGAGCAAATTCTAACCTAGAGATTGGCAAACATGCGACTAATCAATATAATCTACAAAAATCACCTCCTTTTGTCCCCCAAACACCCCAACCCAACTTTCCCAAATCATTTCCCTATAATAGTCCGCTACAAACTCCCCTTTTTAATAAATCATTTTTATATTCGTTACTTATTAATAGAAACACCAATTACAATGTTTGATAATAACGAATTTAATAAGTTTGCTACCAAGCACATGGGGATTAACAGCATGCATTTAGGGCATTATGTTGAATCTTCTCTTACACCATATATCATAGAAGAAAGACAAATGAACATGACCCAAATGGACGTGTTCTCGCGTTTAATGATGGATAGAATTATTTTCTTGGGTACTGGTATTAACGACCAAGTTGCCAACATCATTAACGCCCAATTGTTGTTCTTAGAATCTGTTGATCCTAAAAAAGACATCCAAATTTACTTGAACTCTCCTGGAGGTTCTGTTTATGCCGGATTGGGTATTTACGATACGATGCAATACATCAACCCAGATGTAGCTACAATTTGTACAGGAATGGCAGCTTCTATGGGAGCAGTTTTATTGTGTGCA
>NZ_JAWWCF010000250.1:0-3425 GCF_033720595.1 Lishizhenia sp.
GTGATTGATACCAACAAGTACTTTGTGGTCTGTGCAAATAATATAGGGTCACCGTATGGATCTACCCATCCCTTGTCCTTCCAGCGTAACAAAGAACGCTACTATAGAAGTTTTCCCTTAGTTACAACAAGAGATACAGCACGAGCATTTGATCAACTAAGAATACACCTTGGAATTAAGAAAATAAAGCACCTCATCGGTACATCTTATGGAGGTCAAATTGCTTTGGAATGGAATGTTCTCAATAGCAATGTCTTTGAATCTTCCATTTTTATAGCTACCAATGCTAAACATTCTCCATCTGGAATTGCCTATAACGAGTCACAACGTTTGGCCATAGAAAGTGATGGGAGTTTTTATCGCAAAAGTTTATTGGGAGGTAAAACGGGTTTAGTAGCGGCAAGGTCTATTGCATTGTTGAGTTACCGCACCGGTATTTTGTACAACCAAACACAGGAAGAAAACTTTAACGGAGAACTCCGAAAGTTTAAAGCTGCCAGCTACCAACAGTTCCAAGGTGTGAAATTTGCGCTGCGTTTTGATGCCTTTAGTTATTACGCGATAACCAAAAGTATGGATGCCCATAATCTTGGAAGGAATCGCGGTGGATTAAAACGAGCCCTAGATGTTATTCAAAATCCTTGTTTGATTTTAGGAGTGAGCAGTGATGGACTATTCCCAAAAGAAGAACAAGTGTTTTTAGCAGAAAATATTTCTAATGCGCAGTTGGGTATTATAGCGTCAAACTACGGACACGATGGCTTTCTTATTGAAAAAGAGCAGCTCATAGAATACTTGGATGATTACATCAACAACAATTTTAACAGAAACAAGATTACAAAATTTAAGAAGCTAGCAGTATGAGTACAAAATTAAATATAGGATTATTCGGATTTGGATGTGTAGGTAGCGGGTTGTATAAGGTGTTACACGAAACCCAACAAGTAAAAGCAAACATAGCGCGTATCGTAGTTAAAGATAAAACCAAGTCGAGAAGTATTGCACCTGCATTGTATGGTTTTAATAAAGCAGAGATTTTAGAGAATCCCAGCATTAATTTGGTGGTAGAGTTGATTGATGATGCTGACGCTGCCTATGATATTGTTACAGAAGCATTACGCAAGAAAAAGCATGTGGTAAGTGCCAATAAAAAGTTAATTGCCGAGCATTTGGATGAATTGATAACTCTTGCCAAAGCCAATGGTGTATCCTTTTTGTATGAAGCGGCAGTTTGTGCCAGTATTCCAGTAATTAGAAACATAGAAGAGTATTACACTTCAGATGTTCTCTCTCGTTTAGAAGGTGTTTTTAATGGAACATCGAATTATATCCTTACCCAAACAGATGCTGGAAAAACCTATGATGAAGCTTTACAAGAAGCAAGTGATCTTGGGTATGCAGAATCTGATCCTACCTTAGACGTGGATGCTTTTGATGCCAAGTTTAAACTCTGCATTTTGGTGAAACATGCCTTTGGACTGACCTTACAACCGCAGGATGTATTTAATTATGGAATCAGACATATTAAACCCAGGGATGTAGTATATGCAAAAGAGAAAGGTTTGAAAGTTAAACTTTTGGCCAAAGCAGTAAAGTTGAATGACAAACTTTTAGCCTATGTAGCACCTCATTTTATACCTGCTAATCACAATTGTTACGCTATAGATAATGCTTTGAATGGGGTAACCGTAGAAGGACTTTTCTCAGATGAACAACTGTTTAAAGGACAAGGTGCGGGAAGTTTGCCCACAGCGAGCGCGGTGTTGAGTGATATTTCAGCCTTGCTTTATGATTACCAATATGAATACAAAAAATCGAATGTGTTAACCGATTTAAGTTTAACCCAAAATTTTAAAGTGAAGGTTTATATAGGCGCAACAGATGCTCAACGTATAGAAAGACTGCCTTTCTTGGAAGTTGAAGAAAATTACCAAAGTGCTGCCTACTACTATAAAACAGGGTGGATTAGGTTTGAAGATTTACTTCCCTTAAATTTAAATGCGGCAGCAGATTTATTTGTTGCTGTATTACCCGAAAATGAAGTAGAACTGGTTTCGTTACCGAAAGCAGAAGCCCTAAATTATGCATGAAATGAAATTATCCTTAGTAAAAGATCAAGAAAAAATAGACTTCAATATTTATAAAGAAGGAGGTTTAGCAGGAAGATCAACGGCAAGTTTGGCCGTAGGTGGAAGTGACGATGGTTTGCGACCTATGGAAATGTTTGCTTCAAGTTTAGCGTTATGCACAAGTATAGATACCCTGCACATTTTAAATAAACAACGTGTTTATTTAGATTATTTTGAAGTGAACATAACAGCAGAGCGTGTGAAGAATAAAGTACCTGCGATTTTTAAGGAAATAATTCTGGAGTTTGTAATTGGAGAAGAGGAGCACTTGGTTAAGGTTGCAAAAGCTGTGAACTTGAGTATTAATAAGTACTGTTCTGTAAGGCACATGATAAAAGACGAAGTGAAAATTGAAACCAAAATACGCTTGAAAACATGAGAGACGAAACTTTGGCCATACGTTTACAAAATGAGAAGTCTCTTTTTGGAGAGCACAGTACGCCCTTGTTTTTAACCAGTAGTTACGCCTTTGAAAATGCGGAACACATGCGAGCGTTGTTCGCCGATGAACAAGAGGGAAATATTTATTCGCGTTACTCTAACCCTACAGTAAGTGAGTTTATCCATAAAATGTGTCAACTCGAAAAAACAGAAGCAGGTTTTGCTACAGCTTCTGGCATGGCTGCCGTTTTTTCTACTTTGGGAGCTTTACTAGAAAAAGGTGATCATGTGGTGAGCTGCAGTGCCATTTTTGGAAGTACACACAAATTGTTTACGGAGATTTTACCCAAGTGGGGAATTCATACAAGTTATGTAGGTAGTCAAGATTATGCTGGTTTTGAACGTGCAATTTTACCCACTACCAAATTGATTTATGTGGAAACGCCTTCCAACCCTGGGTTAGATATTGTGGATTTAGAATACTTGGGTGGGATTTGTAAAAAGTATGGACTTCTTTTAGTGGTAGATAATTGCTTTGCAACTCCGATACTTCAAAAACCTGTTGAGTTTGGAGCAGATGTCGTTATTCATTCGGCTACCAAGTGGATAGATGGTCAAGGTAGAACGATGGGAGGGGTGATTTTATCTACGCAGGAAATCATTGAAAAAGTGGAAGGATTTGCGCGACATACAGGCCCGTGTTTGAGTCCTTTTAACGCGTGGATTTTAAGTAAGTCTTTAGAAACGCTGGCCTTGCGTATAGAAAAACACTCGTCGAATGCCTTAATCTTAGCGGAACGATTAGCTGTTCATCCGGCGGTTGAAAGTTTAAAGTATCCACATTTTAGAACCCATCCACAGTATGCTTTGGCCAAAAAGCAAATGAAGTTTGGAGGAGGTATAGTGAGTTTTGAA
>NZ_JAWWCF010000251.1:0-3397 GCF_033720595.1 Lishizhenia sp.
AAGACAAGCCAATATTCCTTGTGAATACAAATTAAAAGGAAGACAGGCAGACTGTGAAAAAGATCGTGCTTATAAGGCAGAAATGGCAAAAAAACGCCAAGATGCCGCAGATAGTTACGGATTTCAAATCAATGCCTTAACATTAGAAAATGCCGATTTGTATGACCAAGCAGCTACATCAAGAACGGTTGAAGAAAGCCTTGCCAAAATGGGTACTACAGCAGAGGCCGAGGCAATTAAAGCTATAGCTGAAGCCGAAACCAAGAAAGACAACAACACTTTGTTCATTGTAATTGCTGTTTTAGCTGCACTGGGCATAGGAATATTTGTTTACAAGAAATTCTTTTAATCATGCCTAAAGAAAGTTCCTTTTTAGAACAGGCAGTTTTGGACATCATGAACGCAGGAGATAGCAACACATCGTTGCTTTCCTTCTCGTTTGGAGCTCAAAACACGCCTACAGCCCAAGAAAAAGTATTAACCGAAGAACAAAAGCAAAAGCGTACTATAATCATCATGGGCGGTTTATTCGCTGCGCTGATCATTCTGCTTATTGTTCTCACAAAAATTCGCTAATCATGTTTGATGCAACTGTAGAAACCAAAATTTCAACCGAAACTGTAGTGATCCTTTCTTTAGGATTAGCACTAGCAGGAGTATTGATTGTATTAGCTACTAAACTCGCGAGGTAATGAATGAGTTAATCAAAATTTATAAACAACAGCCTGTAGTAGTACAAATAGTTGTTGCCATCATTTTACTTGTTATTGGATGGAATGTTTACAACTGGGCTAAAGCTCAAATGAAGAATTCAGCCGAAGAAACACAAGGAAAAGTTGAAATCAAACAACTGGAAAAACAAGGTGTTACACCTAGTTATTCTGACAGCGATTTTGATGCAATGGCCGACGATTTAGAGGAAGCTATGACTGGTCCTAGTAATACAGATGATGCCAATCAAGTCTATTCTGTTTTGAAAAAACTTAAAAACGATGCTGACTTTATCCAATTAAACAAAGCATTCGGATTACGCTCGTCAAGTTGGGACTTCATTAATCCAACTGCAACCGACCTTTCAACTTGGTTAAGAGATGAAAGTTTAGTTGATGTGAGTGTGATTAACAGTCAATTGAGTTTCCAAGGACTATCAAAACGCTTCTAACCTATGCAAGAAAAAGCACTTACTGCAGTACAGATGCTTTTAGCAACGGGAGCGGGTTGGGTTGTATCTCTGGAAGCTGTTGAAGCGGTCGCAAGAATTGTTTCATTAATTGCACCCGTAGTATTCTCAACCATCCTCTTTGTTCGGAAAAGCAAAAAAGACAAAGACAACTAAAATGAAGAACCTAAAGATCAAACCTCTGAAGCATTTGAAATTAAAGCTTGAAAACACAAATAACGGTGAAGCAATATTTCAAATTCGATTTACTACGGCTTTGACTCTTTGGGTTCTTTTAACTGCATTGGCCAGCGGTAAAATAAACCTAGAAAAGTTCATTTCTCTGGCCAATATCATACTAGAAAATGTATGAACGATAAAACCTTAAGAGTGGTGATGTTGATTTACATGTTCGCATTATCCTTCATCCTATTCTACCAAATCATTAAAGACAGATTTATGAAAATCGAAAACGTCGCAAATAAGTTAACCAAGAATTCAAACAAGAGCTACGGAATGCGTAGCCTTTCAAAAATAGCTTATATCATCTGGCATCATAGTGCCACACATTCTGGATCAGCGGAGCAATTCGCAAAATACCATGTTGAAAAACATGATTGGCCAGGCATAGGCTACCACTTTGTAATTGAAAAAGATGGAACCATTAAACAAACCAACGCACTAACAACCGTGAGTTATCATTGCCCGGGTAGAAATACAGATGGAATTGGTGTTTGTTTGGTTGGTGATTTCTCTAATTCAATGCCGACTCCAGAACAGATGCAATCAGCTACATGGTTAGGCCGTGAAATACGTAAAATGGTAGGTAAAAACCTAACCTCTGCCCCACATGGCGACTTTAAGCAAACAAGCTGCCCAGGAGACAAATTAAGAAATGAAGTTTACAACTGGTAATACCTAGATTATGTACAACGTATATACATACAACAACTACTTATACATTGATGGAATGGCAGGCTATCAAGCCCGTTCTGCCGCTTTATCTGAAATTAGACGAGACGATGTGTTTCGTGATCAGTTCCATGTTTACGACCGCAGAGGTTATTTATTTACCCTCAATTTTGCAGACATCTTAATGGAGGATGGAAATCCTTATGCAGATGCAGATGCTTTTGAAGCATGGGCAACAGAGGCAACATCGGGTTTTAATTCAGCCTCGGGAGGTAGCGAGGCTGTAACATTCTATACTGGGGATGGTCAATTGTCTTCAGATAGAACTGTTGATATGAATGGCCATAGCATAAGTTATAAAAATGGACTTCAAAACGTTTTTAGTTTTGATGCATTAGGTAATTTTGAATTAGGTTCATCAAGTCAAGGTGCACCACTGAAAGGCTTACTCATCAACAACTATACAGGAAGAAGTTTAAGTGATTATGTTGTTGATGTAAGGACAAACGCTTCTCAAAGAGCATTGGGGGTTCGGCAAAATGGTGGTACTGTAATTGGGAATAATGCTAACAACATATCAACTATTGGAGGGTATGATGGAGTAGGTATAAATAGATTCTATTCTATAAATGGTCATTTTAATTTTACTGGAGGTGCAACTAATCCAAATTATGGATGGGTGTCTGTTGGTGGTTATATGACACAACCCCAAGCTTTGCTGCACTTACAAGCACAAGGCGGGTTAAGTACTGATAAAGCCTTATTAGTTAAAACCCCTGATTCAATAGATTCTTTTTACATCACTGGAGATAAGCAAATAATTTCAAATGGTGGTAGTTTATTTATGCCACAAACATGGGGCGGTGGTGCATATGCAAAAATTGAAAATCATGGAAATGGAAGGTTATTCGAAATAGGGCATACCACAAATGGAAAGGAAATATCCATGACCTCAGACGACAATACAAATTATGGTTTGAGTGTTAACAAGGGATTAGGAAATAATTTCTTTTTGGGAGATATAGTAAAACCGTATTCTTCGGGAATTGGTAATGGATTTTATCAAGGAGTATCTTCAATTGAGAATCCTATTGTTCCAAATGCTTCATCGACGGGTGTTTTTGATTTTGGAGATGGAAACGGGCAGGTTTTCTACGTTAAAAATTCATCGGGAGATAAAATAAAACTCTTCAAATACGTTGACGTAGATTTTGCCACAAATCTAGTACCTACAGATTATAATGCTAGTCCTGATAATTTCAACACTTTCATGGATCAATTTGTAACTCAATTTCATAGCATGAGAAATGCTTTAATTCAACACGG
>NZ_JAWWCF010000252.1:0-3376 GCF_033720595.1 Lishizhenia sp.
CATCGGCTTTGAAAGGATTCGTACCGTAATCTCCTTTTTCAGAGAACTTTCTTTGGTAGCCATCCGTATCTGTTTCTCTTTTCAATTTCGAAATCAATTTTACTCCACCTACAATACCTGCGTTGAAATAAAAGTTGTCATCATCTTCGCGATTTGTTGTAAATTCTAAGAGTAAAGGCACGGTCAAATAAGTCATACGCAACTTGTTTTTACTGTAGTCTGCAAGGGTGTCCATCTCCGCCGTAATTTGGTCTGGAGAATAGTTGTAGATATAGTTGTTTCTAAAACTGAAGTTCGTTACGTTTAACCCCAATCCAGATGTGATCCCTACATAACCTTTTATAATGTCCAACCTTCCATCCATGAAGTTCAAATTCCAATTCCATGATTTTGAAGGATCAATTTCTAAGAACTGAGCATTGGGAAAGTCTGCTTTGTAACTCGGATTTACAAAAGTATTCACACCAACTTCTAATCCTGACCAGTTTGCTTCACTTTTTCTTTTTTTCGGAACTTCAAAATCATCTTCATTAATTTCTCCTTGGAAAGTGCTATCGTTTTCATCTGTTTGAATTACCACCTCCTCGTTTTCACCGCTTTTAATGATAATTACTTTATTCCCGATTTTCACCGTTAAAGTATCTGGATCTTCCTGTGCAAATGCAGCGCCACCTAAAACGCTCAAAATTGCTATAACTATAAATTTTTTCATCTTTTCTAATTTTTTAACTGAATTCAATTGTTGTAGTGTTTGTATGTAAGACTCACTAGTCACGCATTTGTTACAGGTTAAATTATTTTTTTTACAATTCATACCCGTATTAGCGCAAGCCTCTGTTTTTATTAGGGATTGAGACGGTTTTGACTTTGGTTTATGCTGCCTTTACCTGCTATTCAGTATACTCCTTGCGCATCAAGGAAATTTTTAAACACTTCATCAGGCTTCTCTTGGTCGCCTGTGAGCGCGCATAAAAATAAACCGTGCTGCACTGCGGGGTGCCCTTTCTATCAGGGGCAGAGTTCAATCGTAATGTTGATTTGCCTGTATAAGGATAAATACTTCACTATCATGAACATGAGGTGGAGAAATGAATATGGCATAAAAAAAGTTCAACTGCTAAGCTGAACTTTTTCGAAATTTATCCGACATCCTGCCGGTATGAAGTGGTTTTAGTTTTTCTTTAATTCTATTGCACCAATTTTTATTTTAAACCTTCCTTTGAAAAGAGATTTGTTCTCCTCTTTTTTTATTTCAATTGGCTTTTTCCCTGTCTTTTTACTGACTTTGTTTAAAGCGTAATCCACAAGTGGAGGTAAGGCGTTTTCTAGATAAGTGCCGTTCTCCTTGTTATTATTCATCGCCTTGTTGTTTGGTGTAGTGTTAATTTCTACGTGTTCAACAGGCTGTGTTTTTACTTCATCATCGTTAAGTGATGGATTTTGAGGTAGGTGAGTAGTTCCTGTTTTTTCAATACTCTTTGTAGGAGTTTGCTTTTCTTTAGGTAGGGCTCCTTGTTGCAATTCGTTTTTATTACTTAACGCGTTATTTTTCTTCTTGCCATTAGTTTCCGAAGCTGTAATTTGTGTCAAGATAGTTTCTTGTCCTTTTGTACGAATTGGATTATCATCCTTCATAGTAATGACAGGTAACTCTTCTTTTTCTTCCGGTGTATTGATTTTATTTGTGTCTTTTTGAGCGGGAATCACACGAGCGTGTTGAACATCCGGAGTGTCTAATTGCGTATTCATCATGAATAATAAGGTGAAACTCGCAGCAACTGCTACTAAAGCGGGCCACAAAATTATTGTCGACTTTCTCTTCAGTTTTCCTTTATTCGGATATGTTAGTGTGTTTTGATTGAGGTAAACTTGAGCATAATGCTGAAAACTTTCCTGTAATGCCTTAGAACTTGCCACAAGTTGTTCAACTAGGCTTGACTGTTCCTTCGTTAAAATTCCTTCATGGTAGGCGATAATTTTATCTTCGTTAGACATTTTATCAAAACTAGGAAGCGCCTCGAATTTTAAAGCTGCTTTATTCGAGTAAGCGATTTGTGGAGTTGCTATAGGATCCAGAAAATCATCTTCCACTTGCAATTCAGGATGAAGCACAAGGAAAGCTTCAAGCTCCTGCGTCAAAGCAGGGTCTAAATCACCTTCAAGGTAATCCATGTAAAATAGCTCGTAATTTTCTTTGGTTATCATACTAATATATCTATGCGTTTTAAATACGCCTTTAAACTTTTTCTTGCTCTAAAAATGTACACCTTTACTTGACTTGCGTTCAATTCTAATATATCTGCAATCTCATCGTAACTGTATCCTTCATAGTCGCGCAACAACACAGCAGATTTTTGAACTTCAGGTAAAGTACCTAGTGCTTGTTCTAAATGTTCCTGAATATCAAAATTAGGAATATTGGAACTTCCCACTTCTTGTTGACTTACATTTTCCATATCACCACTGCGTTTTTCTTTTTTAATAACATCAAGAGTACTTGTGTAAGCCGTTGTGAATAAGTAGCTCTTTACTTTCGTACCTTGGATGTCCTCATGTTTTTGCCAAACTTTGGCAAAAGTTTCTTGTACAACGTCATCGGCCAACATTTCATTTCTCAAATGTTTAATAGCAAATCTGTATATCCCATCGGAATATAAATCTACAGCGTTATTGTACTCTTTTACCGTCATAATAGCAGCGATGCTTGTAAGTAAGACTGACAAGTAAATGAAAAGTTACACACTTAATTTGAAAAATTTGAAGATTTGATAATTTGAAGGATTACTTTTTATATTTATTTCCGTTATGTGAAGTTGTTTTTAGATACTTAATGAAGTGTTTTAGTTGTATTGAGATGAACCTAAGACGATCTGTCAATTCATTAAACTCAATAGGAGTGATAAAGTTAAAGTCCATGGCTCTGATGAGTTGTGAGCGAAGTTCTCCAGCACTTCCCTTCGCAATGAAAAGAAATTGTATGAGTTCTTTATTGCCTTCTCTTTCGAATCCTTCGGCGATATTGTCCATAATGCTTCCAGAGGTTTTGAGTAAGTGGTTTTTTAAATAACCATTGGAAAACTCTAATTTATTATTGAGAACTTTGTATAATTCAGTGTTTAGAATTCTTGCCAGTTTCCATACTTCTAAGTTTTCAAAGCTTGAATAAGTTGACATTGTTTAAATTTAGGTTGAGATAGTAATTTACAATATTTTTCCGAGCTCTGCGAGGAAATCCCTCAAATCCCTCAAATCCCTCAAATCCCTCAAATCCCTCAAATCCCTCAAATCCCTCAAATCCCTCAAATCCCTCACATCCCTCAAACCATAAAAACTTTACGTTCTCCTTTGCTATACTTGCTTCGCAATTAGTTCTTGC
>NZ_JAWWCF010000253.1:0-3371 GCF_033720595.1 Lishizhenia sp.
AAATAATCAGCCGGAATGTGTGCCAGATCACCCACCAAAAATTCTTTACCAATACTTACTTCATCTATGGGTAAGTGAGAATACATTAAGATATCAAAAACTTGTTCTATATCCTCAATGCTATATCCCGCCTCTAGATACCTAATAAGACCTAATGAGTCTGCCTCTGTTTCGTGTTGCTTACTGTAACTACTAAAATCTTCTATTTCTAATTCAATGTTAGATCTTTCCAATTCCTTTCTTCTTTTGAAGGAATTCAATACATGTTTTTCTTCGTAATGAGCAATTTCGTGAGATAAGACAAAGGCTAAATCACTTTCAGAAACCAATTGAGAAAGGAGTCCCATCGTAACGAATACCATTCCATCTCCGGTAACAAAGGCATTGGCAACATTTGATCGCAGCGTGAAAAAACTCAATTCATCGAACAAATATTCATCGTCTTTTAATAACTTCTTGGCAAGGTCTTCAATATATTCGGTTAATTCATCACCATAGACTACTAAACCAGATTGAATCAGGTTATCCAAAGAAGATGCCTTCATAAAGACGTACTCCTTTTGTTCATAACCTGTAAGGCCATAATCTACCTCAAGGTCTTGGTTGTACCTTTCATCTAAAGTAAGTTTAAAACTTTCAGGAATTTCTCCTTTAGACTTAATGGTCTTGTAATTACTAAAATCTAATTGTGCTTGTACACTTAGTACTGCAAGAAGTACAAAGCAAAAGGTGATAAATTTCATAGTTTACGGTGTTTAATAGCGTCGGTTTTAGCGAGAATAAAAAAGGGGTAGCTCTTAATTGCCACCCCTAAATTATAATGATTGAATTTAATCTTCGCTTCCGAATCTTTCGATTACTTGTTGTGTTACCCCCGTATTAGAGAAACCTCCATCGTGGAATAAATTCTGCATTGTTACGTATTTCGTTAAATCAGAGAACATAGAAATACAGTAGTTTGCACATGCTTCTGCTGAAGCGTTTCCTAATGGAGACATTTGCTCAGAGAAGTTAATGAACTCGTCAAAACCTTTAATTCCTTGTCCTGCCGTTGTAACCGTTGGCGACTGAGAAATCGTGTTAACTCTTACTTTTTTCTTGATACCGTAATGGTAACCGAAGCTTCTTGTAATTGATTCTAACAATGATTTAGCATCAGCCATATCGTTGTAATCTGGGAAAATACGTTGTGCTGCGATATACGTTAAAGCAACTACAGAACCCCATTCGTTAAGCGCGTCCATCTTTTGTGCAGTAGCCAATACTTTATGTAAAGAACCTGCAGACACGTCTAATGTTTGGTTGTAGTAGTTGTAGTTTATTTCAGTATAATGTTTTTTCTTTCTTACGTTTGGAGACATTCCAATAGAGTGTAAAATGAAATCGATTTTACCACCAAGGTGCTCCATAGATTCTTTAATCAAATTCTCTAGATCTTCAACATTTGTTGCATCCGCTGGAATTACTTTAGAACCTGTTTTTTCGGCTAATTCGTTAATTGCTCCCATACGCATAGCGATAGGTGCATTTGTCAATACGAACTCCGCTCCTTCTTCGTGCGCACGTTCTGCCACTTTCCAGGCGATAGACATATCATTTAGGGCACCGAAAATAATCCCTCTTTTTCCTTTCAATAAATTATTTGCCATAATTAATGCTTTGGTACAAATTTAGAATTATCAGGGATATTCTAACACTTTTTTGAAAGGTTTTAGACCACAGACCTTTGTGTATAAACATCCTGCAAAAAGAAACCCATCTCAAAAGAGATGGGCTTGCATAACGTATTTATATTTCAACGGCTTATTTACCAGCCTTTAAAACAGCTTTATTAATTTCTTTCACTAAGCTAGGGCCTTTGTAAATATAACCTGTATATACCTGAACCAAACTTGCTCCTGCCTCTAACTTTTCAAGTGCATCCTCTGCAGAGTGAATACCTCCTACACCAATAATGGGGAAGCTTCCTTTAGATTTTTCTGACAAGTAACGAATTACCTCCGTAGATCTTTTCGCAATTGGCTTTCCAGAAAGTCCACCCATTCCAATTTCCTCCAAGTTGTCGGCCTTTAATCCTTCTCTATTTACAGAGGTATTTGCCGCGATGATTCCATCTATCTTCGTTTCTCCAACTAATTCAACCATTTCATCTAATTGAATCGTGTTCAAATCTGGAGCAATTTTTAATAAAATAGGCTTTGGTGTACCTTGCTTCTGATTGATCTCTTGTAAAGCATTTAATAAATCTACCAAGAAGTCTTTATCCTGTAATTTAGCATGACTCCCCACATTTGGACAACTCACATTTACCGTAAAGTAATCTACATAAGGGTGTAATTCTGTAAAACACTCTACGTAATCACCTGTGTATTGATCTGGTGTTGAACTCGTCATTTTACCGATATTACCTCCTACGATAATATTAGTATTGCGCTTTTTCAATTTTTCAACCATGGCCTTTACTCCTTGGTTGTTGAATCCCATTCTATTGATTATCGCTTCGTCTCCAATTAATCTAAATAATCTTTTCTTAGGGTTTCCTTCTTGCGGACGAGGGGTTACGGTACCTAATTCTATAAATCCAAATCCCAAGTTTTCCAGCTCATTCAAAAGCTTGGCATCTTTATCAAAACCTGCAGCTAATCCAACAGGGTTTTTAAACTTCAGTCCAAATACTTCCCTTTCTAAACGTTTATCTTCTATTGTGTAAGCACTCTTAAATAATGATTTAACAATAGGAGTATTCAAAGAAATTTTCATCATCTTAAAAATAAAATGGTGCGCTTTCTCTGGATCACATTTAAAAAGAATTGGCTTTATTAACTTGTACATTCGTCGTAAGATTTGTGCAAAAATAAGCACAAAAAAAAGAGGATACAAACCCTCTTTTTACTATTGTAATTTCTAGAACTTTAAAATTTCGTTTTACCTCTCCAACGCTCTGTTCTCACTCTGAAAGAAGAGATGGTAATATTTTTTGAGAACACCAAGTTTACATACAAGATTGCATCTTTCGTACTGGGATCTCCACGTTGTTGTCCTGGCGCAAACCAGTTTTGATTTCCTATCGCTGGATTGGAGGCCAAAGCAGCTTCCGGACCAATCGTTGCCGCGAGTACTGCTGGATCATAGTAAACCGTTGATACATCATCTATATAATCTGAATATGCAATATTGTAGGTAGCTTCTATACCTAACCTCCAATATTTCCCTGTAGCCAAACGCATTCCAAATCCTAAAGGAACAGTAACGGTAAAGTTGCTATATTTTTTTGCCCCATTCGGCAGTCCTTGTCCCTCTGTGCTGAGCGGTCTTAAATTGGTCCAACCCGATCCTAAATCAGCTTGAGGAACAAAAAACATCACTCCTGC
>NZ_JAWWCF010000254.1:0-3362 GCF_033720595.1 Lishizhenia sp.
CGCCTTTTAGGTATTCAAAAAGTAGATGGAATCTTGGGAGACCTTGGTGTTTCTTCTCATCAATTCGATGAAGGAAGCAGAGGTTTCAGCATTAGAGGTGACTACCCGCTAGACATGCGCATGAACCAATCTAGTGAAATAGACGCCAAGCACATCGTGAACACCTACGAAGAAGATGAACTCATTTCTATTCTAAGAAAATACGGAGAGGTAAAATCTCCAGGCAAGGTAGCCGGAACCATTTGCAGAGCTCGTTCTCGCAAAGAGATAGAAACAACGGGAGAATTAAACGAAATACTCCTTCCTATCGCCCCTGCAAGAAAAGAAAATAAATTCTTAGCACAAATCTACCAAGCCATAAGAATTGAGGTAAACAATGAAATGGATGTGTTGGAGAAATTTTTAACACAAACCACAGAGATATTAAAACCCCACGGCAGACTCGTAATCATGTCTTACCACTCTCTAGAAGATAGGTTGGTGAAAAATTTCATGAAGAGAGGAAGCTTTGACGGGAAAATAGAGAAAGACTTTTATGGGAACATCTTAAAACCTTTCACAGAGGTAAATAGAAAACCCATCACACCAACAGAAGAAGAGTTAGAGTTAAACAATCGCTCGCGAAGCGCCAAACTAAGAATAGCAGAACGCAACGATGATTAACGAATACCAAAATAAAGAAGAGGTTCAAAAAGAAAGCCCGAAGAAGAAGAAAAGGAAGAAGAGCACAAGAAAGCCTTTAGGTGAAAGCTCAAAGACTTTTATGCAAATCATCAACGGGGATTTTCTAACGAAAGACTTTGTACTCAACAACCTTACGTACATCGTTTTCTTCGTAATGCTCCTCATACTTATTGTTGGAAAAGGATATTACGTAAACCAACTGGCAAAGGAAACCAGCAACATGGAAAAGGAGCTCAACCAAATGACTTCAGACTATGTAGAAACCAAAGCCAAGTTAGAAGAAGAAACAAGAAGACAGGTATTGGTAGACAAACTAACACCACTCGGATTAAAAGAAACAAGAAAACCAACGAAAGTTGTAAGAATAAAAAAGGAAGAGGAAGAATAAATGGACAAGAACAACAAACATATAGTTTTAAGAACCTATCTGATTTACTTCGGGTTTGTAGCTATCATGTTGACAGTTATTGTTAAATCTTTCATGATCTACAAAGATGGTAGAACCAATCTTTTCGTTTCATCTTCAGAAAAAATTGAGTTTAAAACTGCTGAAATCATCCCGAGAAGGGGAGAGATTTTAGACGCAAACTTAAGTCCATTAGTAACCTCAGTTTCTTTTTACGACATCTACATGGATACCAAAGTAGTTAAGGAAGATGTTTGGAGAGAAGGAATTGAAGGATTAACACAGGGGTTAGCTCAAATCTTTCCAGAGCGCACTGCCAGAGAATGGAGAGAATACCTTTCTAGAGAACGCGCAAGAAACAATCAGTACTGCCGCATTCAAAGAAGAGTAACCAATGACACACGTAAAAAATTACGTGCCTTACCTATTTTCAAACTAGGGAAATACAAGGGTGGAATCATAGACCAAGAAGAAATCATCATCCGTCAAAAACCCCATGAAGATCTTTTAAAAAGAACTTTAGGTTACGTGCGCTACCGTGAGGACGACACTTTAGAAGTTGGAATTGAAGGTGCATTTAACGAATACCTACAAGGTCAGAATGGAGAAATCATTCAACAAAAGATTTCTAACTCTTGGAAAACTACAGGTCCTATCACCAAGGAAACACAAGATGGAGCAGATGTGGTTACAACCATAGACAAAGACATACAAGAAGTAGCACACACTGAGTTACTGCGTCAACTTCAAACCAAAGGAGGTAAATACGGTTGTGCCATCGTTATGGACGTGAAAACAGGATTCATCAAAGCCATGGTGAACTTAGAAGAGAACAGAGATGGTGGTTATTCTGAATCTTACAATCATGCCATTGGTACGATAGAGGTTCCTGGATCAACATTCAAACTCGCTTCCTTAATGGCTGCATTAGAGGATGAGAAAATTAAACTCACCGATACTGTTAACGCTGTAGGTAGATACCAATACTACGATAGAGCTTTGAACGATGACAACAAATGGGGATATGGAAAAATCACAATACAACGTGCCTTTGAAAAGTCTTCTAACGTTATCTCCAAAATTATTTTTGACAACTACAGAAATGAGCCAGAACAATTCATTTCTCGATTAGATCAATTTGGACTAACGCAACCCTTAGGTATAGATATCGCCGGAGAAAAAGCTCCTATGATTAACAGACCAGGCACTCCACAATGGTGGGGAGGATCTATTGCATGGATGTCTATCGGTTACGAGGTGCAACAAACACCCCTACAAACCTTAGCATTCTACAACGCTGTTGCCAACAATGGTAAATTCATGAAGCCACAGTTCGTCTCTGAGATCCGCCAAGGAACAGAAGTAATAAAGCATTATGAACCTGTTGTTTTGAAAGAAAAGATCTGTAGTCAACCTACAATAGACGCTTTGCAAAAATGTTTAGCCGGAGTTGTAGAACACGGTACAGGAAGAGCGCTACGCAAGTCTTTCTTCAAATTAGCAGGTAAAACAGGAACAGCACAAATTGCAAACAGAAACAAAGGATACGGAGAAATTGGTGACCAGAAATACATCGCTTCTTTCTGCGGTTATTTCCCAGCAGAAAACCCAGTATACTCTTGTATAGTAGTGGTCAGTGCTCCAACTAACGACATCTATGGTGCTTCTGTATCAGGAACTGTTTTCGCTGAAATTGCAGATAAAGTATACAGTACGAGTTTACAATATCAAGAAGCCATTAACCAAGGAAGTGGAACATTTGACACCCCAATCACTAAAAGCGGAAATGGGTACGAATTAAAACAAGTGCTTGACCAATTACACATCAGAACAAACGGTAGCACTTCACAAGAATGGGTTAGAACTTTCCAACAAACGAACGGAGTAGAATTTAGAAACGCAGAAATACAAAAAAGCCTTGTTCCTAAAGTATTAGGAATGGGACTTAAAGATGCTGTTATCCTTCTTGAACAAGCAGGGTTAAAAGTAAGAGCTAAAGGTGTTGGAAGAGTAGTTACTCAAAGTCTCGCCCCTGGTAGCGCAGCAGTAGTTGGTGGAATTATAGAACTAGAATTAAAGTAATGCAACAGTTAAGAGACATATTATACGGTGTAAACCTCATCCAAGTGATAGGTAGCACAGATGTGGCGATTGAAGCTATCGTTTTCGATTCAAGAAAAGCGACAGCCCATACTGTTTTTGTTGCCATCAAAGGATTTACAGTTGACGGACACAATTACATCTCTAAAGCAATAGAATTAGGCTGTACTTC
>NZ_JAWWCF010000255.1:0-3357 GCF_033720595.1 Lishizhenia sp.
CACTGTAGTTTAATGCTGCAGGGTCTGTACAACCACAAGGTAATACTGTTACATCTACCGTTGCTGTATCCGCACAAGTTGCAGATTGGTGAGCAATTAAAGTTACTGTAGTAGAAGCATTGAAAGATTCCGTTTGTGCAGCGTTCGTACTTACGTCATAAGAATTACCATTACCAAAGTCCCAAGTGTACCCTTCATCTGCATTTGTAGATTCGTTGTTAAACACTATTTCTAACGGAACACAGCCTTCCGTTTGGTTTGGTGTAATTATAGCCGTTGGTGCGTTAAGCGCTTCAATGTATGCACTATCTTTTGCAATACAAGCGTCATCTTCTATTGTAAAGTAGTACCATCCTGGTCCTAAGTTACCCCAAGCAGATCCATCGATTCCATTTGAAGAGTTAGGTCCTGGTCCTGACCAGTTCAAATCTTCTGTTCCTAATTCACCACTATAGTAAGCAGAAACATACCCGTCTTGAGAACAACCAGAAGTGTTACCAATTTGAATAGAGTCAACTTTCAAGTTTTGGTGTACGATTAATAAAGTACTATCATATCTCTCGTATCCACAACCATCAGTAATTTCAACATAGTATAGAATTGTATCGTATGTATTTCCACCTGTAGGAAGTGCTGTTGGCTGAGTTGTAGACGGTACTTGAGGCCAGTTTACGTTGTATGGAGCTACACCGTCTGCAAAGTTAGTTACAGATACTTCTGGGTACGTAGTTGGACAATCAGAATATACCGTATCAACTAAATCGTAGGTCATTGCATCAGGGTGCACGTAAATAGAGATAGTATCAGAAGAACAGTGGTATGCTGATGGAGTTAATGTATCGTATACATCCACCACGAAACTTGTATCCTGTGTAATTACTGCTTCGAAAGAGGTTACGTTACCGATTAAACCTGTGTTGAAGTTAGATGCTGGACCTGTACCGTAAAACCATTCTAGGTTTGTAGTAACTCCACAAGGTGTACCTGTTGCGTTAATAATAATGTTATCCAATCCCCAGTTATCATTTGCAGAACTAGAAGATGCTTCTTGTACCCACTTAAAACGTGTGTTCGTACTTAATGCGTTTACCGGAATTGGAATAGTGTATGTATCCCATGAAGTAAACTGAGTAATGTTACCTGGAGGTAAAACACCACCTGAAGTGTTTGGGTTTTGCGGTAAAATTTGTCCTGATGGAGAGAAGTAAGCAATCGGTTGGAAAGGACCATTGTTTACTGAGTATTGTAGCTCAACTCCCTCGTTCGCTAAATCGGGACCTTCACACGGTGCGGGGTCACTCTGAACAGAGAATACCATATCGAAAATGATAAATCCACCACATGAAACGTCGAAACCTGCCGTTGTAATACCTGGAGTAGTAGAAGCAGTAGATGCCCAGTAGTATGGTGTAGCATCTAAACTTTGTCCACATGGTTCAGCGAAACTTGTACCTCCTGCTGCATTCCATCCTGGAGGCATTGTTGCATTGTTAAAGTTAAAGGCCTGGTTACCATTTACTAAGTTGGCAAAGGCAAATATTTCAACGGTATCTCCTATACATACCGTAGAGTCGTCTGGGTAGACTACCGCTGAACAGTAATCAGTCTGTGCAAATGCACCGATGGCTGCTGTTGCGGAAGCTATGAGTGATAATAATATTTTTTTCATCGTAGTCCTTCTTATTTAATTTCAATAAACATGATTTGAACACCTTCAAATGTCCATCCTCCTTCTAAATTAGGGTTGGCAACAACACGAGAAGTACCTTTTGTTTCAAAGTTGCAGTCTCCTGTAATCGTTTCACCCGCTCCTATAGTTAATGACGTTTTAAATTCACTATCATAAGAACATCCTGAACAACCTTCTGCGTAATTCAAGGCAATTCCGAAGTCTACAGTTTTTTCAACATTGGTAGTGTTTTCTATTTTAACAAAGATGTATACTAAAGGTTTTTGTCCTTCGAAAATCATACATTCTTGTTTGGATACAGAAAATATAACTCCGTCTTGTTCTTCAATTTGAACAAACTCTGTCGTTAACTCACTGTCGTTGATCTGGTTTTGGGCAAATGACCCTTGAGAAATCAGCATTGCTGATAAAAAGGTCAAACCTAAAAGAAGCTTTTTCATGTTTTGCTGTGTTTGTGTTATATAGTACTAGACTACACTTGTTTTTTAAAAGTTGCACTAAGATGAAAAAAAAATAACAATTGTGAAATTTATTGACGCTTAAAAAGATCTTCTTATTGAATCTAGTGAGTTTTTTGATTGAAAATGGACAAAAACCAGACAGAAAGTTCACAAAAAATAGATGTGAGAATGGGGTTGCTTATACCTTAATATAGAGGTGTTGTTTTATTGATTATATCCCAAAGTGCTTCGTAACTTATTTTTGGTCAGTTAATTAAAGATTCTTAGCTTGTGGTTAAACTAATTATACTACTAATTATGAAGAAATTTTATTTATTTGTTTTAATGCTTGCGCTTTTTGCTTTACAGAGCAGGGTGCATGCTCAAACCGCCACAACAATACCTTATAGTACAGGCTTCGAAAGCACATTGGATGCTTGTTGGAGTACCTATGTTCAATCTGCTAATTGTGAGGTAAGTATTTATGCAAGTGGAGTTTATACGTGGAGTGGAAGTTCGGCGGATGCGCATACAGGAACTCATTTTCTTGGCTTGCACAATGCGGTAGGTGGTAATTATGAAACTACGCATGCGGCACTTCATTTAGACCTGGCAGGAGAATCGGGAGTGCGTTTGTCATTTTATTTGTCAGAATGGAACGAAGAAGATCATCCTCAAGATGGAATTTTTATTTCTGATGATGGGGGAACAACCTACACGGAGGTTTTTCATTATAATGGGACTCAGTACACTGATTTACAATACACGCATTTCGATTGGAGTTTAGATAGTATTAATGCAGTTCATAATTTAAATTTTAATGCAAATTATGTCGTTAAAATTCAGCAACATGATAATTTTTATTTTGCTGGAGGTAATGATGGTTTTCTTTTAGATGATGTTTCGGTTTATCAAGTGTGTTCAACGGGGTCTTCTCAAAACGTTTACTTATGTGGAGCTGGTGCTTACACGGTCCCAAGTGGTGATGAAGTATATACAACACCAGGTTTAGTTACAGATACATTAATGAATAGTCAAGGTTGTGATAGTGTATTGTACATTAATTTAATGCAGGGTAATTCAACCGCTACCATGTATGAGTTCTCTTGTACAGGGTCTTACACAGCACCAGATGGTTCTGTGCTTACATCTTCAGGAAATTATGCCATTACTATACCCAATGCTGTAGGTTGTGATAGTTTGATTGATCTATGGATAATCGTAGGG
>NZ_JAWWCF010000256.1:0-3356 GCF_033720595.1 Lishizhenia sp.
AATGGTTCTTCCAGAGTCGTTAGAAGTTGCTTCAACAACTGTTACATCACCTGCACCAGTTTCCAAAATTCCGTCAGTTAATACTAAATCAGCTCCAACTGCTTCTAAGAAGGCTGCTGTGTCAGGAGTTCCTGTAACACTTGTATAAATAGTGTGTCTCGGTACACCAAAAACAATTGCTCTATCAGCTGTACCATGGTTGGTAATTGTGATTGAAGTTGGACGAGCTTTTTCACCTTCGTCTAACAAAGTTTTTGCTCCTCCTGGACCCATTGACAATTGTCTTCCCATGTCAAGGGTGTTTCCGTGCTGTGCGACTAATTGTGCCGCTTTTCTACTTACGTTTTTATCCATCTTGTTAAACGTTTTCAGATTTTCCGATTACGGAGATTTTATCTCCTTGAATTTTCTTTGGAACAAAAAGCTCAACTGCGATTAATCCCAGTAAAAGTGCTATGATGATCCATGCTAAAACTTTAATGTTCATGCGTTTTAATTTTTTTGCTTGGATACAAATATTTGAAGTTTCAAAACCGTGAGTAGCGCCTTTGTAGACCTTTGTAGGCCTTTGTTACTCTTTGTTGCCCTTTGTAGACCTTTTGGGTGGGTTGAAAAGAAAAGGTCAACTATCTAGTTGACCTTTTTATATAAAATTGAAATACAATTATGATTATCAAAAATAAAGTGCTTAGTTTCCATATCAACGCATCACGAGCTTTACGGTAAACTACTTTTTGTACTTCAATTTCTTTTTCTACTGGTTTCTCCAGTATAGTATCAATTACGATAGGCTTTGGCATGATTTGAAGCCAAAACTCATCAAATTCGCTACGGGTTAGGGTTAGTTCTATTTCATCGTTTTCAAAATTAAAGGTGTCTACTTCAGTTAGGGTAAAAGATGTGTCTACTTGTTCAATTTCGTAAGTTATCTCCAGTGTATCCCGAATGGTATCTTTTACAACTACTGTTTGCGTTTCCTCGATCAACTCAGGGTTACGTTCAATAATGCGTGCCACTCGTTTTGATGCAGAGCACGAAACCATGCCTACACCGGCACAACCAATAATAGCTATTTGTTTAATTGATTTCAAGTTCATTTTCGTTTAGTGGCTCACCGTACAATTCAAAAAACTTGCGGATTACTTTAGGGTTAAGGGTTATACAATACTTATTGTAACCAACCTCTTGTAGCTCCTTGTAGTACACAACATTCATTAACCTACGTAAGTAAGATTGTGAAATAGGGTACAAATCTGCAAGTTCGTTTTTGCGTAGTGGCGAAAGCATTAGTTTAACTTAGGTGAATCGTAAAGTTTAAAAATCGGTTAGTTGACTCTCTTAAACCATCCATCACAATTGGAATATCTGGCCATGGGTATTTCTTTTTGTCTGGATGACCTTCATTTGTTTTAAATAGGGTCAAGGTGTCGGAACTTCTTACCAGTTCAGGTGGAATGGATGCCAAGGAGTGAAAAACAAAAAGCATGTCAATGTTTTTCTGTTTCGTATCGTAGATAAAACTTTTCAAATTTGGATCCAGTGTAGAACCTATAAACCTTGTCGCATCTTCATATAAGATAAGCGCATTAAATACGTGTTCTTCAATAAACTGGTTAAACTCCTCAAAATCTTTTACTACAATTCTATACGTTCCTTGTTTCCAATTCTTCAAATACTTTATATCTGGAATCAACGGGATTTTAAGCCGTTCCCATTCTGGATGATTCCAAGTTTTAAAGTTTCGCCAAGGTGGGTTATCGAAAGTATCAACGATTAACTTCTTTGGCATGATTGAAGCCTGAATTACTTGTTTAGTATAGTCGGTTTTTCCTGTACCTCGACCGCCCGCAATCAAATTGACTTTGTTGGTTCGGTTCATGGTGGGTTAGTGGTTAGATTAATTCCTTTCTAGGCTATTTATTTTAGCGTTTAATCTTCGGTTTTCTACTTCCAATTTCGCATTTCTTGCGGCATGCTTCTTGGCTTTCTTCTTGGTTTTACTTCGCATAAAGAGAAATAAAAGCGTGTGCAGAACTACTGCTATCCATCCAATTACTCCCATTACGTCATAAGTATTTTGGCAACTTTAGATGCAAATGAACCTACATACATTGTCCAGAATCCTGCTCCTGGGCCAATCTCCCAACGAACTTCTTCCATGTACGGAATTGCTGCATCAATAAGCTGTTTTTTAATCGAATCACTTGGGAGAATATCATCACTTAGCATTTTCATTTTTGCTTCGTAATCTTTGTATTTCTCAACAAGTCGTTTTTCTTGATCGTCTAATTCTTCACCGCTGAACTCTTTTTGATAAGCGGCTCGCATTGCTTTAATGACTTTGTTTCCGCCTATAGACTTACGAGCCTTAACGGTTGCAATAGGAGAGAGTACAAGTGTTTCAGCAACAACCAACCCATTCACTAATGAGGTTGCATGTTTCTTTGCGTCATAAGGTTGAAGAGGGACAACAGGCGCAGCTGCTTGCTGCTCCTGTTCAGTCTCTCTTTGTTCCTGATGAATTGCATCAAAATCGAAATCCTCAGAGAAATTACTTTCTAAATCAATGGTACTTGAGTAATTAGGATTCTTTTCTTCGGTAGGCTGAGCAATAACGTCCAAGAGATTCGGAGCGTTCATTATTTCATCAAGTCTTGGGTTAGGCATGGTCTAGGTTGGTTTCCTCCAACAAATACTTGTATTTAGTAATCATTGGAATAATTTCTTTGATTTCGCCCAAGTCTAAACCTCCAGAGGTCAATTTAGGCATCAAATTAAAAATTAAACTAGGTAGGACAGATGCAATGTCGTCACCTTCCTTGAATTGCGAAAAATCAATACCTAATTGACCTGCAAAGTTTCCGAGTGTACCCACTACAGTAACAAGGTCAGCTTCAATGTCCGAAATTTTAGTGCGTTGTTCAGCATTGATTGATTTTAGGCGGTTTATTTCCGCTTGGAGTTCTAGATGATCTAATGGCATTCTATAGATTTAAGTTGATAAAAAGTATTCAGTTTCTTAAGCCCCAAGACTGTTGTTCAACAAACCTAATTCAATACAAATATCAACTGTTCTCAGGGCTTTTTTTCTTGGTTTTTCTATTTCAGTTTTCGACGTAAGTACAAGTGTTTTTTGTGTCCGTCTTTTTCGGTTCTGAAGTAGTAGTTGTCTGCAACATTGTATTGCTCAATGTATTCTTCTACTTGCTTGTGAGATCCAGTAAAGAACTTTTCGTAATCTTTACCATCAATCGTCTTTTTCTTAGGGAAATTACTTTGCATGATCTATTTTTTTATAGAGTTGATTCCAGTGTAAAATTCACCGCCAAGGTTGAAAATAATGTTGTCATTAAACA
>NZ_JAWWCF010000257.1:0-3325 GCF_033720595.1 Lishizhenia sp.
CGCCTCCCTTAGCGTTACTAACCTTTCGCTTCACCTCCTTTCCATACTATCCCTGTTTGAATACTCGCGACTATGCCAGAACCACACCTACACCAATCTTCTCTAACAAATAAGTATTATGATCTATCACCAAAACATCGTTCTTCTTTGCCAGATCTCTTAAGATATTCAGAAGCGCATCGATATCTGCATAGTGCAACCCTATACTCGGTTCATCAATTATCAACAGTTGATTTTCTGTTTTTTCATCCATCCAATCTAACAAAGTCAATCGCTGCTTTTCTCCCGAAGAAAGACTTTGCACACGTTGATCCATTTGCAAATGCCCTAAACCAACCTTCATCAACTTTTCAAATCGAGCAATTGCTTTGGTTTTAGGCAAGTATTTTTCCAACCAACTCATCATTTCTGAAACATTCAGAGACAAAACTTCTGCGATATTTTTGTTTTCCAGCCTATGTTCTAAAACCTCATCTGCATAACGTGTACCTTTACATTTCTCACACACTTCTAAGGTGCTTGCTGCAACATCTAAACTCGTTACCAAAACTCCCTGCCCTTTACAATTATCACATTCACTCCCTTTTGTTTTCCAAGAGAAGAATTTGGCTTTCTCACCACTCCCTTTAGCAAAGCACTTTGTTAGATCTTTCAAAACATCCATGTATTCCACCATTAAGGTGGCCTTCTGGGTTCTAAGCTTTTTCATTTCAAAATATTGTACGCCACTATACTTTTTAGGAAAACGAAATGCAGCACAATTCACGGCTTCTTCTTGCCTTACACATGGCATGACAACCTCTTTGACCAAGGTTGTTTTTCCAACACCAGAATTACCCGTAAGGGCAGTGATTCCACCCACTGGTATTTCTAAAAGCTTCTTCTTCAACGTAAACTTTTCTACTTCTTTCAATACAAGGCTTTCCTTACCAGGCTTTAAAACAAGTTTTTTAGACTCCGCTTTTAAGAAAGGATGCACTTCATTTTGTAGAACAAATTCATTCGGTGATCCTGCAAACATAACCTCACCTCCATAACTCCCTGCCTTTGGACCAATTTCCACCAAATAATCTGCTGTTTTTAAAAGTTCTTTATTGTGCTCAATAAGAATTACTGTATTCCCCTTGGCTACCAACTCCTTTAAAATCTTTTGTAAATCTTCAATATTATTTTGCGACAAACCTGCAGAGGGTTCATCGAGTAAATAAGTAATACCTTTTAGCGGTGAATTAAGCTGTTGAATCAAAGCCACTCGTTGGTGCTCACCACCGCTCAAAGTTTTAGCTTTTCGGCTCAATTGCAAATAAGAGATGTGTAATTGTTTGGCCTTCTCTAACAATCCTCGTAAATGATGAACCAATTGAGCTTTGAGTCTCCCATCAATTTCAGAGGCACCATCCGTTTGTGTTAACCAACTTTCAAATTGATCTAAATCCATCATTTTGACCTCTTGAAAATTCAATCCATCAAGGGTAAACTTCAAACGTTCAGCTAACAAACCACTTCCTTTACATTCCCTACACCTTTCTTCAGAGAACAGAGCTGTTAAAGTCGCAATATTTTTGTTCTTGCGTGTTTTAAAATACTCTTCCTTCAAATAAGTAAAGAGCCCCTTCCACTCCATTTTCACTTCTTGAACACCTTCTCGGGTCTTTGTTTTAAACTTCCATTCCGTTTCCCATATTTTCTCAGGAATTCCATTCAAAATAACATCCAATTGTTGTGCAGTAAAATCATTGAAAGGTGTTTGCAATGTAAACCCGTATTCCTTCCCCACTTCTTGGAGTATGGCCATATACTGACCAGAAGCTTGACCGTAATAGGCCAAGGCTTTATTGTGTTCAAACAATCCCTCATCTATGCTCAAATTCTCATCAACTACTATTTTCTGTAAATCAGGAACCAAAGCTTCTCCATAACCATCACAAACTTTACATTTTCCAAGTTCATGGTTTTTAGAAAAATGAGAGGCAGATAACTCTTCACCTTCAAATTGAGCTTTTCTAGAAAAAGCAAAACGCAATCGTTTGTCTATGTCACACTGCTGAGCTAAATCAGTCTTATCGGAGAAATTCTTATGCTTTCGAGTGATACAAATCGTTGGGGTTAATCCTTCAACATCGTCTACCTCAAAGGGCATTTGTCCGCCCACTCTTCCTTGCTCATAACTAGAAAATTGTTGTGTCATTTCTTGCATACCATAGGCATGAAGTGTATCTATCAATAAAGATGATTTTCCGGAACCTGAAATTCCCGTAACTGCAGAGATTTTATACTTGGGAAAACTAACATTTACATCCTTCAGAAAATGCGTACGCGCACCTTTTATGTGAATATATTTTTTGTCCTCCGGCTTCAATTCTGGCAAAACCTCCCTTTCAACTGCACGTGCATTTTCTACAAAAACATCTGCTCTACTTTGAAACAAAGGATGATTCTCAAAACAAATAATTCCAGCAGTTTTTGCTTTTAATTGATGCAAGGCCGCAATCAATTCTTTTACATTTTGATGATGTAAACCTATACTGGGCTCCTCTAAGAACAACAAGGTTCGTTGAGATGATTTGGCAAAATACTTTGTTAACTTAATACGCTGTGCTTCACCTCCTGATAAAGTATTAGATGGCTGACCCAATTTCAAATACCCCAAGCCCAAGTTATTCATCAAGCTTAAAATAGATACAAGTTTAGACTCTCCCTCAAAAAAGCTTAGCGCTTGACGCACACTTAAATCGTAGATGTCTGCAATATTTTTTTCCTTCCAGCTAACCTGCAAAACATCCTTATGAAAACGCTTTCCATTACAAACCGGACACCTTTGATTTACATTTCCCATTACACTCATGGACAGACTTATCACTCCTGCCCCTTCACAATTCGCACACCTTCCTGCTTTGTTGTTAAACGAAAAAGCACCTTTTGCCAACTTCAGTGCTTTGGCAGTAGAAGTTTTTGCCAAGAGATCTCTAATTTTATCTGCCAGCCCTGTGTAGGTAGAAGGATTACTGCGCGGAGTTTTACCTATAGCTTGATCATTTACCGTTTGAATATTGAATGCTTCTTTTCTAGCATATTCCTTCAAAGTTCTTTCTACTTCCTTCGATTTTCGAGTAAAAACTGTCAGTCCACCCTTTAACTTTTCCATTCCCTGTTCCAACGCAATGGGAGTGGCTATCTGCTCATCTTCGCTCAAAGCAAGTTTTGTAGGGGTGTTCAATGTTTTATCCGCAAGGAATTCGCTTTTACTTCCATTAAACACAATTTCTCCACCTTCAGCTCCAGCCTTAAGTCCTAACTCAACAATCCAATCTGCGGATTGAATAAA
>NZ_JAWWCF010000258.1:0-3318 GCF_033720595.1 Lishizhenia sp.
CCGGTTACGGCATTGGGTCAAGCGATATCTTCAATAGTTATGATATTTGGTTATGCCATATTAGCGGTGCCAACGGGTATTGTTACCAATGAATTTATTAAGTCAGCAAACGATAAAACCGTTAATACACAATCCTGTCCTAATTGTTCTTTAGAAGGACATGACGACGATGCAGCATTCTGTAAGTTTTGTGGATCAGAACTCTAACCAACGATAAGTTTTTCCATACGTTAGTATACAAACAATGACGAATAAGACAATTATATATCTGTTTTCATTTCTATTCCTCTTACTTTCATGTAAAAAGGAAAAAACAACTTGGGGTACCAATTGGAGGGCGCCATTATTTCAAGACACACTAAGTTTCCAGAAGATGGTAGACTCTAATCAAATTGGAGTAGCGAGTGATCATTCTTTAAATTTAACCTTGGACCAAAATTTATTGGAGGCAGATTTGTTTGAGTATTTAAACATTCCAGACACATCAGTGGTGCAGGAGTTTAGTTTAAATTTTTTGAATTGGTATGTGGCCCCAGGAGGAAGTATTCCAACGGATGTAACAGAGTTTGAATTCTTACTAGGTGATGTTGAATTAAACAATGTAGTGATTAGTGAAGGTCAAGCCAGTGTTGAAATTGAAAACCCATTAATAGAACCCACTATTTTCACCATCACTTTTCCAGGTGTAACAAAGAATGGTCAAGTATTTACCCAAACCAAAGAAATACCAGCGGCCCAAAATGGTGTTCCTGGTATGGACGTATTAAACTTTGATTTTTCAGATTATCAATTGGATTTAACTGGAGAAAATGGAACGGCTTTTAATAAATTAGAATCCCAATTGGTGGTTTCATTAAGTCCGGATGGAAATGGTGTGAATGTGACCAATACGGATGTATTCAGGTTCACTTTAGATATTTCCGAGTTAAAGTTGAAATATGCCAGGGGGTATTTTGGTAATATTCATATTACAGATACGGAAACCTTATATGTTGATGAGTTGAATAATATCATCTCTGGTTTAATTGACGTAGAGAATGTTGATTTGAGTTTTTATGTTGAGAATGGTGTAAATGTGAACGGTGAATTAACCTTGGAGCTATTGCAAAGTAAAGCGAAGGATGGAACCACCGTTGATTTACAGAATCCACAAATCAATGTAGCGCAAAGTTTGAATGCTGCGCAATCGGTAAACGGAACTCAAACTCCAGGAGAAGCATTTTTTAATTTTACTTCTACCAATTCAAATATTGAAGATTTTATAGAAAATTTAGGAAGTAGCTATACGGTAGCTTACGATATAGAGATTAACCCTTGGGGGAACACTAGTGGTGGTTATGATGAAATTTTAGAGGGTAGTGCTTTTTCCCTTGATTTAAGGTCGAACATGCCCTTAGCTTTGGGGGTACAAGACTTATTGTATAGAGACACCATAGACTTTGAGCTTACACAAGATTTGGAAGGGAATCATTTGAACAGTGGTCGTTTAATTCTAAACACGAAAAATTCCTTTCCTTTTTCAGGAAGCGTAGGACTTAAGGTTTTGGATGAAAACAAACAAGTTCTAACGAGTTTAAGTGCGGGGTCAACGATTCAAGAGGCTTACGCAGCAGCGGTAACCAATTTGTCAGACTTTCCGTTTGTAGAAAACCAATTAATATTCACCTTGAGTGAGGGAGATGTTGAATTGATGAACCAAGCAAAATACATTGGGTTAGAATTTAAAGTGGATGCAGCCAATAATGATGTTCAACAAATCTATTTGGAGAGTAAACTCATCTTAGAATTATTAACAGATTTTGAATTTTCACATGCTTTATAAAATAGTTTTAATTGGTATTCTAAGTCTTGCTTTTCTTCCTCTTCAGGTAAAAGCTCAATCTTATTTCGGAAATACTTTGTCTATTGATACTTCGCGAGCAGCAGAATTGAATATTGAGGGAATGGGATTTTATCATAGCTCTGCCTTGAACAGAGGATTTCTTCAGTATTTTACGCAAGGTGGATATATATCCAATAGTGAAATTGAGGATAGATTATCCCATCAGAAAGATGTAAATGGTTTAGGGTTTAGTCTATATGGAGCAGTAGATCTCAAATTGCATAACTTGCATTTTGGCGAAGGGAATAAATTTGGTGTAGTGGTATCAGCAGGATCAAAAACCATGTCGAGTTTAGCGTATACCAAAGATTTATTTACGATGGCCTTTCAAGGGAATGCCAATCGTTTGGGAGATAGTTTAATGTTTAACTCTTCTTCCTTTCAATTAGAAAGTTTTCAAAAAATCGGAGTAGGAGTGTTTAATCGAAACACGAATAGCTACTTGCGTTTAAATTTTGTTGGAAGCAACAATACATTGAATAGTTATTTACAACAATCGCATTTCTATTCTTCTGCGAATGGAGATAGTTTGGCCCTCCTTTTAGATGGGGTTTTAAAATACATGGATTCAGAAAAACTGTACAGTTCCTATGGTGCAAGTGTTGACTTTCAATATAACATGCCCTTTGGAGAAGAGAATGATAAGTTTAGAGGAGTGTTATCTTTTAGTGTTCGCGATTTAGGTTTAGTTTATGCCAAAGAAATGACCTATTATAATGTAGATACAAGTATAAGTTTTCAAGGAGCAAACCTAGATAATATTCAAGCTATATTTTCTTTACAAGGAGATGAGGTGCTGGATTCTTTGGGTATTCAAAGTGAACAGATTTCATCCTTGAGGTTTCTTCCATCTACCATTGAAGTAGCTAAGCGAGCAGAATTAAATAGAGAAGATAATTGGCAGTCAATTTTTGGAATTAGAATGTACCCTACCTTGGTGAGTGTGCCACAAGCTTATGCTGGAGCACATTACCGTATTAATAAAATTTTGTCTGCAGGAGCACGTGCCAGTTTTGGAGGATTTGGAGGTTTTAGAGCAGGTGTTTATTTCAGAGCTCATACTTCCAACCTAGATATTTATATGGCTTCTCAAGATATTGTAGGACTTGTGAGTAAACGAGGGTTTGGTAATTCATTACAATTTGGACTAGGATGGTATTTTTAAGGTATATATTGATAATCGTTAGTGTACATTTTTCTGTAAATACGACAGCTCAAATTTACTTTCATAAAGTGTATGCAGGTGCAGAGTATGATTTTGGTTATGATCTTTTTCAAATGGAAGATACAAGCTACTATCTATGTGGAGCGAGTAGTAGTTTTTTAGATGGTCCATCACAAGCAATCTTATTGAAAGTTGATAGCCTTGGAAACAGTATTTGGTCCAAAAGTTATGGAGGAAGTGGTCAAGAGGCATTTTTATCGATGGACAGAGC
>NZ_JAWWCF010000259.1:0-3308 GCF_033720595.1 Lishizhenia sp.
ACTCTCCAGGTATGTATAGAGTAAATGGTCCATTGATGAATTGTCCAGAATTCTTTGAAGCTTTCCAAGTAACAGAGGAAGATGCGATGCGTAATTCAGCTGATAAGATCAGTAAAATTTGGTAGGAATACTTAAAAATAGATTAAAAGTCCAGTTCGAAAGAGCTGGACTTTTTTTTATTTCATTTTTTTTTCAGCCTTAAACATCCTACAATTTTATGTTTCAAAGTACACATAAAAACCTACAAGCTTAAATATCAAATAATTACAATTCAACCTTGGAATTAATCCTTTTTAAAGGGTATAATGCACGCCTACAATTCTAGTTAAATTACCAAAAATACTTCGTTTGCTTTTCGTATCTTAGGTCAAAGCCTTTTGCTATGATTGTAAAAACTACTGGACCCTACAAACTACTCTTGCTTTTCCCTGACGACATTCACGACTTGTTTAAAAAGCATGAAAGGGAGTATATATTAAACTTTTTTGGCTACAGCACCCAGGCTGAATACGAAAAATTAGAACGAATGCATAAAGAAGGAATGACGACCTATCGTTACTCCCTCGCACTAGGCGTAGTTCAAAATGAGCAAGGTGAAACTATAGGCCATACGGGGTACCATATATGGAACAAAGATCATAAAAATGCAGAACTCTTCTACAGTCTCAAAAGTGATAAATACAAGCGTAAAGGAATCATGAGTCAGGTTGTCCCCCTCGTCATACAAATTGGCTTTGAATACATGCATTTAAAAAGAATACAAGCAAGAGTTGCAGCTTGGAACACTGCTTCTATTCGTCTATTGGATAAATTTGGATTCGAAAAAGAGGGAGAGTTACGTCAAGATTATTTTTACGAAGGAAAATTCTCTGATTCTCTTTGTTACTCCTTATTAGCTCCAGAATAAATTGAGGGAATTCAACTCCCATTTTTCACAATAACCGTTTCGATAATTATATATTTTTTTTAGGTAATTCCCCTTTACAAATAAGAGATATACCCTTGTAATTTATATGTATATATAGTGTAACTTGTCATTAGAAATTAATTCTACTTACTGCTATTTTTTTCAGTTTTAGTAATTCTAGCTTTAGATTATTCAAACTGAAAACCTCGTTACACTAAACCTAATAAAGAAGTGGGGATTGTTTTGTTTTCCAAGGGTACATACAACCCGTATTTTCATGGAAGACAAAACACATCCCAACTTTAATAAGTGGTCTAATTCAGTAAGTATTTAGGCTTTAATCGTAATTTAGTAGTACCTACCTTAGTTTTAACCCACATTTATTTTAAACATGATTCGTGAATTTTCTACTGAAGATTTTCAAGCCGTAATTGAACTATTCCAATTTAATACCCCAACTTACTTTCATCCTGATGAACAACATGATTTGGAGCAATATCTTCAAAATGAAAGAGAAGATTATTATGTATTTCTTGCAGGTGAGAAAATTGTAGGCGCTGGAGGAATTAATTACCTACCTAAAGAAAAGACTGCCATACTTTCTTGGGACTTGATCCACCCTAATCATCAAAGACAAGGGATAGGTACAAAATTGGTAAAACACCGTTTACAAAGAATTAAAGAACTCACACTATTTCCACGTTGTATTGTCCGTACTTCTCAACTCGTATACCCCTTTTATCAAAATCTAGGTTTTAATTTGATCAGTAAACACCCTAATTATTGGGCCGATGGATACGATATGTATTTCATGGAAACAACTTTTTAAAACCAACTTAAAAACGACAACCTACGTTTGTATTAAAAACCGATCCGCATGAAATATTTATTATTTATATCGCTACTTTTTATTTTCTCGGCTTGCATTAAAGAACCTGATTGCGAACCAACAAATCCAGAAGGAGTAAATTACAAAGGATGCGGTAACTTTAGCGTATTTGAACCCTTCGATGAAGGCAGTGTACAAAACGCTATCATCCATATTCATGTAGACGTTGAAGCCTTTGCCCTCACCGACGAATATCAAAATTTCTCTTTGACAGAGCATCCTGAAATTCTCGCTCAAATTACAAGTTACAACAAAAGTACTATGCATGGAAATTTGTGTACGGATGGACTAGATGCTGATTTGATTGCAACTAATGTATGGACTGCCACTGAAGGCGACATTAATATGCGTATTGCCAGACCAAAAAGCGAATGTGACGATACCTATGTCGTTGATGTTCTATTGAATGACGCCAAGTTTATCGATGACAATGGCAATGAAATTCTAGTTTCAAAGGTAGAATTCCTTCACAGAATGGTTAATTATCCCATTGGCTAATACTTTACAGACATAAACGTATGCTCTAAATATAAAATTCAAAGAAAAAGCACCAAGAGTACTTGGTGCTTTTCTGTTATTCACTCAGTTCAAAGTTAATGGGAAGGGTAACGTAGCTCCTTACCTTTTTTCCATCAGTTTCCGCAGGCGTCCAATTAGGCATAGCTGATATTGCTCTTATTGCCTCACTATCCAACAATTCATCCACTCCTTTTAAGACTTGAACAGAACTTATAGCACCGTCCTTTTCTACAATAAAACGAACATACACCTTACCATATAAATTGGCAGTTTTAGCACTATCTGGATACTTCAGGTTTTCAATTAAATAGGTTTTCATTGCCTCATTGCCTCCAACAAAGGTCGCAACCTTATCTGGAGTAGAAGAAACCTCTTGTGCTTGTAACCCAAACACCATAAAGCATAAACTCAATGCTAAACATAATTTTGTAAACTTCATATATTAGATTTTATAATTCATACCAAAAGCAGCAAGAATCATGCTCTAGATAGTTAATAATGAAACTAATCTAACCAAAAGTATACATGTTAAAAATCAAAAATATTGAAAGCTTTCCCGTCACACATCCAATATCAATAGGGTCTCTTACTGTATAGATCAACAATAATTGACGGTTTACACAACTGAACTCTCTTATAACTTAAAGGTAATTCATTACTTTAATGCTACTCTTCTAATAACAGATGACTGTAAGAGTATGAATATGTAAAGCTAATAGGTACAGAGTTTCGATCTAGTTTAAGATTACCCTATTCTTAGGTTGCCGAGCGGAGTCGAGGTACCGCTAACAGAAGCAACTAATGAGCTTAATAAAGTCTTAGTTCTTTTGTAAGGTTTGGATAAAAAAAGTTAGGCAAAAAAAAAGCCTCATTCCGATAGGAACAAGGCTTTATAAAAAGTGGCGTCGACTTACTCTCCCACCCTCAAAAGGGCAGTACCATCAGCGCTAGTAGTCTTAACTTCTCTGTTCGGAATGGGAAGAGGTGGACCCT
>NZ_JAWWCF010000260.1:0-3296 GCF_033720595.1 Lishizhenia sp.
ATATATTTCCGTTAAGACTTACTCTATCGGAGGCATATTCACTTTAGGTAATGGAACTAAATTTTCAACAGGAGGAATACTTTGCAAATAGGTAAAGAGAGCATGTAAATCTTCATCTGCCAAATCTTTGAAATTCATCCATGGCATGGGAGGGAGGAGCATACGGGTATCGTCTAGTCCTTTGGATTTACCTTCTTTTAAAGCTTTTCCAAATTGCTCTTCTGTCCAATATTTTATCCCTGTTTCATCTGGGGTCAAATTGGCAGCATAAGAAATTCCCCAAGGACCAGCAGCTGCTGTTAAATCAGGAAACATTACTGCGAAACCAGGAGGAAGTTTAATACTGTCAAAAACTGGTGAAAGATCTTCACCATGGTGTCCAGATAACATTAATTCAGGAATCACCTCTGGTCCCATAGGTCCCATTTTTTTTGGAGAATGGCAATCGTGACATCCCATGGTCATGACCAAATATTCACCTCGTTTAATAACAGCATCGGAATCATCCTGTAGTGCGGCAACATCCGTTTCTTCTTGATTGTCTTTACTTGCAGCGTAATCCGTACAAGCAGTTTGTAGAGCTAAAAACAAAAGTAATAGCCCTATCATGTAAAAGCGAGTAGTTTTCATAATAGTAGTATTTAGTGTAAAATGAGGGTTTATATATCTTTTAATATATACTACTAAATTTACTCGAATTAAGTGAGTTGACAAAAAATACTTGTCTTCAGGTGGAGTATAAACGGTTGGAAATTAGTCTTTACCGTATAGTTTTAGGGGGAGCATTAAACCAAAGGCAAAAACTTGTTGACGGGTAAATCCCTCTGCATTCTCATCGTTCCTTTGCTTGAAACTGTAGAAGTAATTAAATTTTAGGTCAACATAGAAAAGTCCAAACTCTAGAGAAGCACAGGCTCCATAATCCCACTTATTCATGCTGAAATTAGGACTTATCGCCAAATTTCTACTCATATATCCACCAAAACTTATACTGTTGAAAAAAGGGTAGATACCAAAATCTGCTTTGTTTTCATTTGATATTTTAAACATCAATGGAACTTTGATGTCTTCTAATCGAACTGGAGTGCCATATAAAGCGTCAGATAAAATATTATTGTACTGTGGTTCTAGGGCAAATCCATATCCGATTTTTTTGAATTTTTGAGCAGAGACAATGGAATATCCCAGTCCTCCCATATACCCTTCGACCACATAGTTTTCTTGTAAACCAGTTTGAGTTTTTCCTTTAAAAGTAATGGTTGCAAAAGGGTAGAGCTCATGCACGTGAAAACGAGAAATACTTGTTCTTCTCTTCTTTATTAATGGATATTGAGCATAAGCATTATGCACAAAGGTGAAAAATAAAAAGAGAGAAAGTATTGCTCTTAATTTGCTCATAGCTCATAGATTTCTTAGGAGGTCTCAAGATAAAAAAATCATTTGAAAAAAGAGCTTTATGAACAAATATGAGTAGACTATAAACTTCTGTACCATTGAACCATTGGGATGGGAACTGATAGCACCTCACCGTCATAAATTATTCCTGAAAAACCGAACTGAAAAGCTTTCCCTTCTGATTGATGCCAACGAACACCAGGTACCAATACAGCAAATCCCATTTTTTGATCTTGATAAGTTTCGGTTATCGTTTGGTTTTCATACTGCATGGTATTTGGGTTGTACACTTGAGTTAAGTAAGTCTCTGTTCTCATTTCAGGTTCTCCGGGTAAGAGGAAGAAGGAGTCAAAAACCAAACTTAATTTTGTAGAAATCTTTAACATTCCCCCGACGCTTGCGACAAATCTACCCTCTAAGTCGCCATCATTGAGTATGGCTCCATACCCACCTGAAAAAGCGATATTTCTAGACCTGTCTCCTAAAGAAAGCGTTGCAAATGGGAGTGCACCTCCCCATTCAGGTAGCGCCCAAGAACCTGTTCCTGCTAATGCTCCTAACGCAAATTGTGATTGTTCGCCAATTATCCAAGATTTCTTAATGGTTGCAACTACAGGTAGTCCTATCCATGAGGTCATTACACCAACACCTAAATTTTCGCCGATTCCAAATTGTAAGTCAGGCCCGAATAGATTCCATTGGATGTAATGTTCTCCTTTGTGAATTGGGAGTCCATTAGTCGTTAAAAAATACCGCGTAGAAAACTTGTCTTCTCCTATAAATTCCCCCTTATTATTAAAATTCTTTGTATTTATTTTTTCTATAGATTTTACGGTGTATTGAGGGATATAAATTTTACGGCCATCTGTGGTCTTAAAGTAAATTTCTCGTTCATCTTGTGAAATAATTTGACCGATAATTTCACCGCCATCGGTAGTTACTAAGCGGTAAAGATTTGTGTCCGAAACTGTTGAACTATCGGATGGTGTTTGTGCTAACAGTGAACTTGTAATCACTGTTAACAGCATGAGTAGTAGCGTTTTCATAACCATGTAGTTTTAAAGTGTAGGTGGTATAAGGTTATTTTGAAAAGGTATCTAACTAAAGTTAAACTGTTTATTTCAATTAAACTAAATTATTTATTGTTTGGGTATTCTTCTTCTTCCAGAGGATTAAAAATTGAATGTGAGCGATGTTACGCGCTGCATCCTTTGCTTTTTCAGCTAACTTCCCGTGAAATAGTTCGTCTAGGGTAGCAATCCATAGCTGTAACCAATATCCAAAAAGTTCTTGTTCCAAACCTCCTGGATGTGCCTGGTCAACGTTGATGTGTTTTTGTGTTGGGTTTCCTTTAAATTTTCGAACTCCAAAAAGGTTTGTTTCCCAAAAGTCTGATAGTTTACTCAAATGTTCAGGCCATTCATCTTCTTTAATGTGACGGGAGAAAATAGGTCCTAGCTCATTGTGTGCCCTCACTTTGGTGTAGAAGCTTTCCACAAGCAGCTCTATATCCTTTCTGGTTTCAATTGTTTTCATACTCAAACAAAGTTAGGTTCTTAACTTGTAAGAAAACATGACATATGTCAATAAAAAAGAGGAGTAAAACTCCTCTTTATATTACTAAAAATAAACTCAATAAGCTCTGTGAATTGCTTATGATAAATGTAGTATCTTTTGTGAAAGACTTGTTGCTATTACTTAAAATAGGGGTATTTTCCCTTGGTGAAGTAAGGGGATATACGACTATTTAATGTACACTTATTTCCATGGGTTAGTTGCCCAAACGGCAGCATCCGTAATGAAGCCAACATCATTCATTGCTAACATACTAGAGGCTACATGTGCGATTTCGCTTGGTCTTAGTTTATTGTCATCAACCTTTTGTTCCATACCCATTTTAG
>NZ_JAWWCF010000261.1:0-3164 GCF_033720595.1 Lishizhenia sp.
CAAACTACCAATTTCTGCCCAGCTACAAGCTGTAGTTGTAACATTGGTATCTCCAATCGGTACATTGTTTATGTATAATTGTAAGTAAGAAACTGCAGTACTATTTACCACGTTTGTAGCCCAAAAAGAAAATAAATACCCTGTGTTTGGGTTAACACTCACCGTTTGTCTCCAAACTGTAGTGTTCGGTACGTGTGAACCGTTCGCCACTAGCATATTTCCATTTCCTGAAGTGTGATCTCCACAGGTAACAAAATTACTGTGTGTTAAACTTGGGTCTGTAGAAACGGTATATTGTCCACCATTCGAAAGCAACCCCCAAGTACCTCCCTGTCCGGGAATATAATCTGTGGTAAAGTTATTACTTGTATTGTTTGTTCCCCCTTCAAAATCTCCGTGTTGAACTAAGTTGGTATTCCCGTAATTACCCGCCATTAGGGTATAGGTTCCTGACTGACTCACCCAAAGAGAATCATTATCTACAGGCTCACTCCATTGATAGAAATCATAACCACTTGGTCCGGCTAAGATTAATGTATCATACGTACAAATTGTTGTATCCACACCTAGGTCTACTTCATCGAGTCCTAAACACTGGGCTAGAGAACTTGAGCTAAAAGAAAAAAGTAAGAGTAGAATGAAGAGTGAATGTAGTTTACTCATTGGATGTTTGAATTGTTAAATAGTTCCTTAAAAAACGTGATTTTTCACGAATTAGTTGCATAGTCAACAATCAAAAATACGCTTATTTCACTTTAACTGAAAGCTCCAAAACAAAACTTGCCACAATTGTCCCACTTTTGTCTTTGGCCAAAATCTCTACTTTTTCATTTTGTCTCTCCCCAAGCGCTTTGGCTTTTTCTACTAAAGCTTTTATTTTCTGACCTTCACTGCAGTAAAACTGTATATCAGACTCCGCTCTTTTATGAAACTGTGCTTCAAAGGATTTGAAGGCAAAGGAGATCTTTAGTCCGTATCTTTCCGCAAAGTAAAACGCCAAAATACCACCAGAAACATCAGCTCCAACACTTAAGGCTCCAAAATACATGGACCCCAGATGGTTTTTCGTTCTTCTTCTAAGACGTATACCAATGGTTACCTCTTTTTCTGAGATAGAAATAAGCTTTGGTTTACAAAAAGCCAACATCGGAATTTTAAAAACTCCCAACATCCATAATTGACGTTGCATTTTTGCTTTCGATATTTCCTTAACGGGCTGCATTGTATTCTTCTTTTAAACGATTTACAATTGCAGTAATGGGTTCTATCTTTTTAACATACTCAATACTAGGTCCGGCACACCAAACCGTTTTATAGGTTGCACTAAAAGCAGCACTTCTCAATTTTTTCATTCCCTTGTAAAAAGTAAATGCCTTGAACCACTTCTTCAATTTTTTGTTCTTGTTAAGCAGTCGCTCTAACCAATTTTGTTGGGTTCCAATTTTTTCAACGTACGGAGTTTTTATAACTGTACAGGGAGTCCCAGAAAGTTTGGTGGTCATCACTATATCCTCCGCTCCATAATCTACAATGGCTTGTTTGTATTCATCAGAAACTCCAGCTTCATCCGAGGCAATAAATACAGAGCCCATAGAAAGTCCATCAGCACCGAGTTCTAAAATTTCTTTCATCTGTTGTCCGGTTGCCACTCCCCCAGCAGAAATCACTGGAATGGAACAATTTTCTTTCAGTAAAGGGATTAACTCTTTATATGATAGATTTCCGGCATGCCCACCTGCTTCACGATTCACAGCGATTAAGGCATCTGCACCGAGAGCTTCCACCTTTTTGGCATATTTCACATCCGTGACATCACAAAAAACTTTGATTCCGTGCTGATGTGCTTTTTTAATGGTTTCCTCGGGAGACCCCAAACTTGTAATGATGTAGTCTACCCCTACTTCGCACAATACTTCTAATTGCTCCTTGTATAAAAAATTACTCTTGTTTACAATTAAATTAATACCAATTGGACCCTTCACATCTGCTTTCATTTCTACTAAAGCACTTTTCAGTTCCTCCACTGTTCTAAAATTTAAAGCAGGAATTGCACCGGTAATTCCACTTTCTGCAGCCGACTTTAACATGGCCACATTAGACACTAAAAACATAGGAGCCATGATGATAGGCATTTCTATGTTTAACATTTGAGCAAGTTTCACTTTTGAAAGATCCATAGTAGATTTTTTATGTATACATAATACAAGTCCCTAATTTAAAAAAGTATTCTTAACTTTCCTTCATTGGTTCAAATATTCTGTAAGCTAATGATTTTAATTGTAAACTGCGGATCTAACAAAGTACCCTACCTAGAAGACATAGTAAACGATCATATGGATTACACTACTGTATCCATGTATGATGTTGGAAAAACTGATTTAAGTGAATTTAAGGGTATTATTATTTCTGGTGCCCCTATCCTTATATCACAAGTCAATCCAGATCCATATTTAGAGGCATTTAGCTTTGTAAAGGAGATTGAAATACCGGTTCTAGGCGTATGCTTCGGTCATCAAATTCTAGGAATGGAATTCGGAGCGTTTCCAGCTTTAGAAAAAGAAGATAGAGACTGGCAAACCATCAGTTTCTACGAAGAAAGTCCTTTGTTAAAATCTATCCCCAAGGACACTTTAATGATGGAGGATCATACGGAAAGCATAAGCATACCTCCAGGTTTCAAACTCTTGGGAGGATCTGACCTTTGCGTAAACGAAGCCATGGAACACAGAGAAAGACCGCTTTATGGAGTACAATTCCACCCTGAAGTTTCTGGAAATATGGGAGCTCGATTAATTGAAAATTTTGTGAATATTTGTAGAGAAAGTTAAAATTATATATCATTGTCTTAAAATCACCGACAAAATGAAAACCATCCTAAGTCTTTTAAGTCTATTCACCCTACTTCTTACTTTCGCACAAAACAAAATTGATGAAAAGTACTTTGAAACCAGCGGACGACAACGCGCGAATTTCATCATCAATAAAGAAGGCTTGACGTATAGCTTTATCAATCATTCAGTGGGAACTGAATACGGACATTACAATCATAATGACTGCAAACTCTTTATAAGCTCAGGAAACACAATTTTAGATACGCTTAGTATACTCAACCTATATCCTCCAAATCCTGCAGGTGCTGGATGGGATCCTTCAGTTCTAAATGC
>NZ_JAWWCF010000262.1:0-3127 GCF_033720595.1 Lishizhenia sp.
CATTATATATGACAACCCAAAGGGATTGGCCAACAATGTATTAGCACAAGACGGTTCTATAGGGATACGTTTAACCAATCACCCGGTGGTCAATCAACTGATTCAAAGCATACGTAAACCTATTGTTTCAACAAGTGCTAATATCAGCGGTGAACCAACACCAACTTGTTTTGCAGAAATATCTGAAAAGATTAAAACAGGAGTTGATGCCATCGTAGAAGAAGAACTCGATAAAGTTTGTAAGCAAGCTTCATCCATCATAAAAATAGGAGCTGATAGCTCTGTAAAAGTAATCCGATAATGGAATTCAAAGATTTTAAACTCACCAAGCAGTTACAAAATGCCTTGGCCGAAATGGAGATCACCACTCCTACTCCAATTCAGGAGAAAACTTTACCTGTAATTTTAGCAGGAAAAGATGTTGTAGGTATCGCCCAAACTGGTACGGGTAAAACTTTGGCTTTCCTTTTACCGGTATTGCGCGATTTAAAATATAGCGAGCAAAAAACACCTCGTGTACTTATCCTTGTTCCCACACGAGAACTGGTGGTGCAGGTTTGTGAAGAAATTGAAAAGCTTACCCAATACATCTCTGTAAGAACATTAGGTGTATACGGGGGTACAAACATCAATACGCAAAAGCAATTGATACACGAAGGTTGTGATATCTTGGTGGCTACACCAGGACGTTTGTTCGATTTGGCCATGACAGGTATCTTGCGTTTCAAAACCATACAGAAGTTGATCATTGACGAATGTGATGAGATGCTTGACCTTGGATTTAGACCTCAATTGAAAAGTATCATAGAATTGTTGCCGGCGAAACGACAAAACTTATTGTTCTCTGCAACGATTGTAGACGAGGTAGAAGATTTGATCAATTCTTATTTCAGAAACCCTGAAAAAATTGAAGCATCTCCTTCTGGAACTCCTGTAGAAAACATAGATCAAAAGTTTGTTTCTGTGCCTAACTTCTATACCAAAATCAATTATCTTAAAATGTTATTGGCCGATAAGGAAACTTATGCCAAAACATTGATTTTTACAGCCAACAAACGTTTGGCTGATTTGGTTTCTGAAGAACTAGAAACAGAATTCCCAGAAGAGTTCGGAACCATACACTCAAACAAGTCACAGAACTACAGGTTGCGTATGGTACAAGAGTTTAAATCGGGAGAATTGCGCGGAATTGTAGCTACCGATTTAGTATCGCGTGGTTTGGACATTGACAAGGTAACACACGTTATCAATATGGACGTTCCTGAAGTTCCTGAAAACTACATGCACCGTGTAGGTAGAACTGGTAGAGCCGAGGCCAAAGGTAATGCCTTAACCTTAGTTACAGAAAAAGAGGAAATCTTTAAACACCACATCGAAGGATTGATGAAATTGGAGATCGCTGCTGATCCTTTACCGGAGGATGTAACGGTTTCTTCAGAACTCATCCTTGAAGAACAACCTGCAGCATTGCACCAACCACTTAAAGTAAAAGTAGTTAAACGCGAAGCGGGTCCAGCCTTCCACGAAAAGAAGGATAAAAACAAGAAAGAAAACTGGGGGAACAGTAAGAAAAACAAGAAATTGGCGAAATACAAGAAACCCAAGAAAAAACGTAGAAAATAGAAACAGAAAAGAGCACTTAAGGGTGCTCTTTTTTTGATTCAAGAATTCAATAATTCAAAAGATTAAAAGATTGAAATCTGAGGATAGTGAAATTCATGTGGACTTATGAGCGTGAATGTTTGTTCACAAGGTATTCACGTTAGAACTTTTTGTTTAAGTGAATGATTTAGCCTCCCTTTAGGAACCTCTGTATGAAAGTATGAGGAAATCTCTTGGGCTTTCGAGCGATAGCCGAAAAACCCTATATCTCCTATCCGAAAAAAATTCTTATCAATTATCACTAATCACTTGCGACTTCTAAATACATTTAAATTTAATTATATGTAGATCAAACGTTTTTTGAATTCTTGAATCTTCGCATTCTCGTTAGGTTATACAGATATACTAGCTCAAACGAAGATAAAGCGCAGCTGGTATGACAAAACCATTCACCTACAACAAAGTGAAACCAACTTTACTCCTAAAGAAATTCAAAAAAATAATTAGTTTTAAACCACAAAGACCAACAACCACCACTATTCTCCAGAATTCAGGCGGTTTTAAATAATTAAAAAAGGTTTATTTATACACTTGTTATAGCCAATAAGAAAATAGAAATGAGAAGATTAATCACAATTGCACTTTTATCCATATCAACTTTAGGATTTGGACAGGACTACAATTTCCAACCTAAATGGACTAAAGGGGACGTTAAGCAAATCACAATTACCCAGGTTGAAAAAGTATTTGAAGATGACAAACTCATCTCAGACACGATTACGTATAATCACGCCACAATTAAAGTTTTAAAGGAAAATAAGGACAGTTATAGTCTTGAAATTCTGATGGAAAACCAAGCGTTACGCTCTTCAATTGAACTATATGATAAACTTGGAGAAGAATTAAAGGACTACAAAGATTTGAAGTTGATTTATTCAGTTAATAAAGAAACTGCTGAATCCGAACTTTTGAATTGGAAAGAAGCTCAAAAATTTATGAATGAAAGCTTAGACCAAATAACAAATATACTTGAAGATAAAACGCCAGATATGGCATCATATATCGGAATGATATTTATGCCCATAAAAGAAATATTCAAAAGCAAAGAAAACATAGAAGCGTACATGGAAGATAACATTAGATACATCTTAACACCTTTTAGTAAGAATTTTAAAGTTGGAGATACAATTACCACGACTGAAACAGGAGAAAATCCATTTATTCCAATGCAAGAAATATCAACGACAACTCTTCTTACCCTAGAGTCTGTTAATAAAGAAGCAAAAACATGTATGATTAGTCAAGAAGTTGAACTTGACTTAACTGAATTCATTGAAATGATGAAAGGAATGATGCAGAAAATGGCTGAATCATACGGTGCAAACGACAGCATCACAGCCGAAAAAAGTAAAGAAATGGATGAGTTTGAAATGGACATTGAAAATCTTCAAGTTATCACTTTTGACTACCAAACGACATGGGTTACTAAAGTTGTTGGCACAGAAATAGTCTCGGGAACTGACCC
>NZ_JAWWCF010000263.1:0-3110 GCF_033720595.1 Lishizhenia sp.
AATGATTTCACTCAATTGTTGTGGTCTAGTTATTTTGGAGGAACTAAAAATGATGCTTGTAACAGTGTAAAGCTCGATGGGAATGGAAATGTATTTATTGCAGGAGGAACATCGAGTAATAACTTAACGAATACTACCGGAGCTTACAGCCCAACATATAATGGCGGTGAAAGTGATGGATTCCTAGCCAAGATTTCTAGTAATGGTCAAATGCTGTTGCAAACAACCTACATCGGAGAGAATTTATACGACCAAGCCTTTTTTGTGGAATTGGATGAGAATGATAAGGTGTATACGGTTGGACAAAGTGCTGGAGGAAACTTCTTCGTACATCCACAATCCTATAGTAATGCTGGAAGCTCTCAATTTGTAGCGAAGTTAAATAATGATCTCACAGCCTTAGAGCGTTCAACGGTTTTTGGAACGGGGAGTGCGAACATTGATATTTCTCCTTCTGCATTTTTGGTAGATGTTTGTGGGAACATTTATGTTTCGGGTTGGGGAGCTAATATATTGCAAACCTCACCCATTGGAAATATGCCTACAACTTCTAATGCATTTCAATCTTCAGCTCCAAATGGATTTGATTTTTACCTCGTAGTATTTGAAAGAGATTTAGAAGGATTGTTATACGGTACCTATATTGGAGGGAGTCAGGCCAATGAACACGTGGATGGTGGTACAAGTCGTTTCGATAAAAATGGCGTGGTATATCAATCTGTTTGTGCAGGATGTGGAGGTGTGAGTGATTTCCCAACCACAACTGATGCATGGAGTAGTCAGAACTTAGCCAACAATTGTAATAATTTAGTGTTTAAGTTCGATTTCGAATTAATTCCCAAAGCGGAGTTTTTTGTGGATATGGAATTGGGCTGTGCACCTTTTACCGTGGATTTTTCTAATTTTTCTACGTCGGATGATGATTTCGTTTGGGACTTTGGTAATGGTAATCTCGATTCAACAACTTTTGAACCCAGCATTTTATATGATACTCCAGGAACGTACGATGTGTTCTTGTATGTAACAGATACCGTTTGTTTAATTACAGATACCGCTCAGGTTACCATAACTGTAGATGAGCCAATTCAATTGGATATGCCTGCAGACGTAGCTTTATGTTCACCGGAAGAGTTGACATTTATACCCAATACTTTCGGAACAGCGAATCAGTTTGTATGGTCGAGTAACCTTAATTTTTCAGATACTTTGAATGATGATTTGACGGATTCTGTTTTGATCGTAAATCCAAGTACGGATCAGTCCTACTATTTATCTGTGGGAGACGGGGCTTGTAATACCATTGATTCTGTTCAAGTCATGTTTACCAGCGCAGCTATGGAACTCACTGGAGATATTAACTTGTGTAAAGATGAGGTAGGTAGTTTTAATGTACAAAGTTTAGACCCTAACCTTACTTTGTCTAATTTCGATTGGTCACCTGATTCAGTAATTGTGTCTGGTGAAGGAACCAATGAGATAGATGCACAATTTACAACCAGTCAATATGTATATGTGGAAGTAGACGTTTCTAACGGTTGTCACCTCTACGATTCCATTTGGGTGAATGTAAGTTTTATCGCAGCCAGTGATGTATTGGCCATTGCCTCAGATACCATTGTTCCTTCAGGTACTGCCGTAAACCTTTCAGCCTTGCCGAACGGAAATTACAATTATTCATGGTCACCAACAGGCGGTATTTCTGACCCCAATCAACAAAACCTTACAGTAGAGATTTTTGAGGATATTACCTATACAGTAAGCGTAAGCGATGGAATATGTACGCGAACGGACGACGTGGTTTTAAAAGCCTTTACCTATGTCTGCGGAGAGCCTTTTGTTTTCGTACCCAATGCCTTTTCACCAGATGGGGATGGAGAGAACGATATTCTTTTTGTACGCTCTAACATTGTTAGTGAGCTTACCTTTAAAGTGTTTGATAGATGGGGAGAGTTGGTGTTTGAAAGTAACGACATAACCCGAGGTTGGGATGGAACTTTTCAAGGGAAATTGTTAGACCCCGACACTTATGATTATTATTTGGAAGCCTATTGTATAGATGGGAGTCAGGAGATTATAAAAGGAAACATTACTTTAATTCGTTAGGGTTTTATGAAGCGAAATAGAGGGGTAGAGTTAATGCTTATGGTACTGACAGTTCTGATGAATTTCACGAGCTGGTCACAAGATATCCACTTCTCTCAGTTTGATTATAATCCTGTTTTTCAAAATCCAGGTAATGTAGGACAATTTACGGGTGACCTACGTTTTCATTTCAATTACAAAGATCAATGGAGAAGGGTAACAGTACCTTTTCAAACCACAAGTATTTCAGTTGAAGCACGTGTAAAGAAAATTGACGGTTTGGCCCTAGGAGCTTATTTGTTTCACGATGTGGTTGGAGATGGTAGTTTACGCACCTTTGAATTTGTACCGAGTGTTTCTTATTTATGGAAATTAACCCCTGATTCCACGCATAGTATTCGACCGGGATTTCAAATAGGAATTAATAACAGAAGTTTGCAATTCGATCAATTCTATTTCGATAATCAGTTCAACGGAATTTTCTTCGACCCAAGTTTGCCGACGGGGGAGAATTTGGGGAATTTATCGAAAACAAATGTAACCATAGGCGCGGGTATCGTTTATGAGTTTTACATGGATGAAAGAAACAAAATCACCGCGGGGTCTGGTTTGTTTAATATCAACAGACCCAATCAAGGTTTTATAGGGCCCAAGGTGCAGCGTGATATGCGTTTCAATCTTATGGTCCGCTATCAGCGTAAACTAGATCCCGACTGGGATATTCTTCCTTCCCTGCAATTTAATGCGCAAGGAAAGTACAAAGAACTCATCTTTGGAGCCCAAGCCAAATACTATTTAGAAAATAGAAACGGAATTTATAAGGCATTGTACGGCGGATTGTACTTGAGAAATAGAGATGCAATGTACTTAGTTTTAGGAATGGATTGGCAAAATATCTGGGCGGGAATTAGCTACGATATTAACGTGTCTCAATTGGTTCCAGCGAGTAATGCCCGCGGTGGTTTGGAATTGAGTTTTCGTTACATCCTTACCCGATTCAAACCTAAAAACATTAAACATAGAGTATG
>NZ_JAWWCF010000264.1:0-3101 GCF_033720595.1 Lishizhenia sp.
TCTGATTTCTTTTATGAAGGTGCAGCAGGAGCTTCATTTCCTGGTTTGTTTGCATCAATGGCACGTGCATATCTAACAGAATTCAAAGCAACTGAAGAAGACTTTGCTGAAGTTGCAGTGAAAAATCATGAAAATGGCTTGCTAAATCCTAAAGCACACCTAAGAAAGAAAATTACAGTTGATGATGTAATGAAGTCCGCAGTCGTTGCAAGTCCACTAAAGCTTTATGACTGCTGTCCATTCTCAGATGGTGCAAGCTCTGTTATTTTATGCAGTGAAAAGTTTGCAAAAGAGCACTCTAAAGACTACATTCAAGTGATTGGTTCAGGCAGGGGCGGCTCTCCAGCAGCTCTTCAAGGTCGTGAACACATGACTACAATTCCAAGCACAAAGATTGCATCAGAAGCAGCATACAAGATGGCTGGAATTACTCCAAAAGATGTTGACTTTGCTGAAGTACATGATTGTTTTACGATTGCAGAAATTGTTGATAGTGAAGATTTAGGTTTCTTTGAAAAAGGAAAAGGAGTTGAAGGAGTTAGAGAAGACCAGACATCACGACGAGGTGAAATACCAATTAATCCATCAGGTGGTTTAAAATCTAAAGGTCATCCTATAGGTGCTACTGGTGTTGGTCAAGTGGTAGAAGTTTTTGATCAACTTACTGGTAAAGCAGGCGAAAGAACAGTAAATGATGCTAAAATTGGCTTAACACAAAACTTTGGCGCAACTGGTGCAAGTTGTGCTGTACATATTTTCCAAAGTGTGTAAATTGTCAGCTAAACAAGAATTCATTGATGTTGCAAAATCAGGAAAGGTTCTTGCTAGAAAATGTAAAAAGTGTGGAGAGCTACATTTAGCAACAGTCTATTTTTGTCAAAATTGTGGAAATCCAGAATTTGAAAATGCTATTCTTGAAGGTCAAGGCTCCATTGCTACCTATACTATAATCACTGTTCCCCCAGCAGGATTTGAAAAATACACTCCATATGCCTGGGTTGTTCTAAAATTGGATAATGCCGACCTTCGAGTTTCTGGTTTTATGGGTGGAATTGCAAAACCTGCAGACCTTCCGGTTGGAACCAAGGCCAAAATTGTCGGATTTGATGACCGCGGAATTTTAATAGAAAAACAGTAAATCAAATTTATTATAATTATAAAATAAAATCACAAAAGATTCTTAATTATTTTGAAAATTATCCAATTACATGTCTGTTGAAGTAACCTGCGGAAAATGTGGTAAAAAGATCGCCAACATGAAAATGTTAAAGTCCCTAAAAGATGTTGTAAGGCCTTACAATAATAAATGTCCAGAATGTGGACAGACTCTTTCTACATCAGAATTTACATTAGATGTAAGAGAAAACTGATCTAAATAACAGATAACCATTTCGTCACAAATCTTAATTACCCCTGATCTTTTAGACATGGATATGGAACTGAGCGAGGGACTAGCGGAGCAACCAAAGCGAGGAGGAATCTTACAATCTACATCAAAACGTGTAAGAATGATCTTTTCTGTAATGGCCAGTCCAAACAGAATCGACATCTTAAGAATCTTAAATTCTAAAGGGCCTTTAACATATTCTGAATTAAAGTCTCTTGCGGGTTTTAAATCAAAAAAAGAGAGCGGAAAATTTGCATACCACTTAAGAAAATTGTTAAGGCAATCACTTGTGGCGCTAAACAAGTCTGAAAGGCGTTATACAATTACAAATCTTGGGAAATTAGTTTTGAGCCTTGCAAGACAGATCGAAGAACGTTCCATCATTGAAAGTGGCAAAATGTATGTACGAACATCACACGAATCAATTGAAGAATTTAATTCACATAAAATCATTCAATCTTTAGTTCGTGAAGGCAGTCTTCCATTAGAATTAGCTCAAAAGATTACAGAAGAAGTTGAAAATCGAATTTACAAATATCAAACAACATATCTTACTGGTTCCCTTATCCGTGAAATGGTAAACTCTGTTCTTTTAGAACATGGGCATGAAGAATATAGAAACAAGTTAGCAAGACTTGGAATGCCCGTTTTTGAAGTAAAAGAAATGTTATCAAATGTAGAAAATGTTGATAATGGTGCAGATGGCCTTTTGTATAAAACTGGTCAAACAGTCTTTGCTGAACACCTTTTACTAAACACCCTACCAAAAGATGTGGCAGATTCACACCTATCAGGAGACCTCCATATAGCAAATCCCGGAATTTGGTCACTTTTACCCGATACGATTTTTGTGAATCTAAAAGAACTCATAGATGATGGAATTGACCTACGCGGCAAAGCCTTAGGCGTGACTAGAATTCCATCCATTAAGACACTTGAAAACCTAACATCTGCCTTATCCATGATAATTTCTTTGATTTCAAAAGAAGCATCAAAAGAGGTAGTTTTAGATGGACTTCCACAACTGTTGGCAAAACATGCTAAAAATCTCTCAGATTTAGAACAAAAACTAACTGATGCCTTTGCTACATCTTCTACAACATCACAGTATGGAAGCTCACCAACAATTGTTTCATTTAGAATTCAATTAGGTTCTGATCAAAAGATTACAAAAACAATTCTTACAGCTTACAAAAACTATGTAACAATTACTCCAATACCAAAAATTGGATTAATTATTGATGCAGACAAAACAAAACTAGTTGATTCATCTGAAATTCTAGCCGAAATAATTGCACTAGGTGGAAAAATGATCTTTTCTAAAGGAAGTATTTCAATTAATGGAATTCTAAAAGATGATGCTAAAAATACTAGTGGCACTTTTATTAAATTACAATCACTATCAATTAATTTACCAAGACTTGCATTTGAATCAAATAAAGATGAAACTTACTTTAGAGCTCGTTTAGCATTATTAATGAAACCTGCACTTTCCTCAATGTCATTAAGAAAGAAGGATATATCTGATCTAACTAGACGAGGACTAAATCCAATACTTGCTGGAAATACTCAATATATGCAAAGGAGCTCAACTACTCTTATCGTTAATCTAGTTGGACTACGTGAAGCAGTCTTTAACATTTTAGGATATGAAGACAATAAAGAAGGACGTGCTGTTTTACATAAAGTACTTGAAACAGCAGTAGATGTTGCA
>NZ_JAWWCF010000265.1:0-3037 GCF_033720595.1 Lishizhenia sp.
GAAGAATCGATTTCCTTGTATGAGAAGGTATTGACGTTAGATGCAGAAAATCAGAAGGCCAAAGATAGAATCGCCGAAGCTCAGCAGATTATCGACAATCAGGAAGCGAAAGATGCAGCGAATAAAGCTATTCAAGAGAAGTATAAAAAAGCAATATCTAAGGCTGATGCACTCTACAATGAAGGTCAACTTACAGATGCAAAGTTGAATTATCAGGAGGCTTTGAAGTACAAGAAAAACGATCGTTACGCTAAAGAGAAATTGGATGATATTGACAATCAATTAAGAGATCAAGTTGCTGCAGAAAAAGAAGCGAATTACCAGAAGTTAATCACAACGGCAGATAATTACTTTAAGCAAGAGAATTGGACAAAGGCAAAAGAATTGTATACACGTGCAAATGCTTTGAACCCTCGTGATGGATACCCAAAAAAGAAATTGGACGAAATAGAGGCTAAATTGAATCCCGTTACTGAAGCATCTGGTCCGCTAGAAAATTTGGGAACTGAAGAAGATATTTCTATTGCTGAAGGAGCAAAATTATTGCTTGAAGCCGAAAAACAAAGGGAGCAAAATAGAAGAAATGAATTAAGTGAGGAAATTGATAAAACAGAGGAGTTACCGAATCAATTGGCGCTTACAGATGCAGAGGAGAGACAGCAAACTTTGGAGAAATCTGAAGAACTGAAAGAAGACTTAGCAGAAGATGTGGAGCAAGCTGAACAGAGACGTTTAGAGGGCGTTGAGTTGGTGAAACAAAGAGAAGACGATATAGCCAACAAAAGAGAGCAAGAGAAGGTATTTGAGGATGCTGAAAATTTAAGAACACAAGAAGATATAGACGCTACCCAATCGGAAGTTGCAGAGGTAAACAAAGAGAAAGAAAAGGATCTGCAAAATTTAGCTGTTGATTTAGAAGAAGAAGAGGAAATTGCAAAAGCTAGGGAGTTAAAAGATTTGGCCGAGAATGCGGATAGAACGCAAGTAACTTATGACTTCATTCAAGATGAGTTAGCAGACCAAGCAGAAAGTGGAGATGCACAAGCTGAGGTTGTTGCAGCTCAAAAGTTATTGGAAAAAGTAAATGAACAAGAGGTTACCCAATACGAAAATTCTGTAGACCAACAAGCTATTTTAGAAGCGAAAGCACTTATTGCAGAGGAGCAAGAAAAGATAGCTCAAGCAGAAAGGGAGAAAGAAGCAGCAGCACAAAACCAAGTGATAGAACGCACCAATGAAATTGCCGAGAATGCGCAAGCTGAACGTTCTGAAAAAGAAAAAGAAGGTGATTTGATGCGTCAGGAAGTTGTGGCGGAAGTAGACCAAAGGGAGACTGCCTTGGCAGCGAAACAAGCGACAGATTTAGATAATGAGAAGCAAGAAGAAATAAAAACGGAGCAACTCATTGAAGGGTCCCGTGAGGCGGTTTCAGATAAAAGTAAAGAACAAGAAATTCTACACCAAGGAAAACAACAATTGGTAGAGGAGAAGGAGGGAGCAGTGCAGAGAGCTGAGGCCTTAAAACGTGAAGAAGATAAGCGTTTAGAAGCAGAAACTACACAGAAAATAGAAGAGCAAAGTAACCAGTCTGAACAGAACAATGCGCAGCAAAACGAAAATGCTCAAAAGGTAAATGACGCCGTAACTCAGTCGGTAGATTTAGCTAAAACAGCTTCTGAAGAACGCTCTAATGCAGGAAAAGAAAATAATCAGAATGCTCAAGCTTATTTGGATGGTATAGAAAACAATTCTACGAAGTTTAATGAAACAGTAGCCAATGCTTTAGGAGAAGAATTTCCAGAAGGTGTAACCCAGCAATCTTTTGTTAGAAGAGATAGCGAAGGCTTACCTATAAAAATTGTAACCCGTCGAATTGTTGTGAAAGATGGTCGAGGAGATGTTTATATGAGAATTCAAACGACTTACGGTACTTCATATTCGAAAAATGGATCTCAAATAACAAGTATTGTTTGGGATAAAGAAACAGACAATGGTAAATTGGTTAAACACTTCTAGTATTTTTCTGCTAACACTTATGTTAGCTTCGGCTTGTTCTACCCCTGAAGTTAAGGAAGGTGATCAGGATCAGCAGTTTGAAGATAATTCATTTTCTACGCAAATAAACAAACAGGAAATTCAGGGGTATACCCAGGGCTCTACCTTTCAAATAAAAACAAGTGATGATAGTTTGCTACTTTCTACCTATGAAATAGAAAGCATATTCACAGGTTTTGATGCTGAGCTATCAGGGTATTTAGAAGCTTCTCTAATCTCAAAAGTGAATGCTAGTCCTGCGGGAATGAGGATCCCGGAAAATGCATATTTTACCCCTTGTTTTAATAAGAGTATTGAGATCTATAAAACTACGAACGGGGCTTTCGATCCTTCTGTATTTCCTATGGTGAAGGCTTGGGGATTCTTTAAAGATTCTAACCTTGTTTTGAGTCAAAAAGAAGTAGATAGTTGTTTGCAATTTATTTCTTTCCAACCCAATCATCTTTATAGCTTTCGTGCAGATAGTATTATAAAAAATGACCCGCGTTTTTGTTTCGATTTTAATGCGATTGCTCAAGGTTATTCAGTAGACGTGGTTGCAGAATTTTTAGATGAAAAAGGTCAAGAAAATTACTTCATAGAAATAGGTGGAGAGCTTAGAACCAAAGGTGTGAATAAGGAAGGTAAACCTTGGGTAATTGGAATTGATGTTCCTTCTGATACCAATGATGGATTGAACCAAAGAAGTTTGGAAAACGCCATTTCAGTAGAGAATAAGGCATTGGCTACATCGGGTAATTACCGCAAATATTTCGTGGTTGACGGAAGAAAGTACTCACATACCATAGATCCTAAAACAGGTTATTCTGTTAAACATAATTTATTAAGTGCTACGGTAATGGCAGATGATTGTGCTACGGCAGACGCCTATGCAACGGCTTTTATGGTGATGGGCAAAGAGGCTACTTTAGAGTTTGTGTCTTCACATCCTGAGTTAAATCTTGAAGTGTATCTACTCTTTCAAAATGAAGAAGGTTTGTTA
>NZ_JAWWCF010000266.1:0-3033 GCF_033720595.1 Lishizhenia sp.
GAGATTATAAGTTTGACAAGAAGAAATGTGCCTTGGTCACTTTCTTCATTCATACACAGCCTTTGAAAAGTCAAACAAGTACTTTCATCGATTTAAACCAATGAAAACTCTTGGACAAGAACAAATGCGGTCGTTGACCGCTTCTTTCCTATGCAAGCATTAATCCTTCCATTTGTATGTAACACCATGCACGGATTTATATAAAACTGGTTCCATTTGTTCAGGGCAATTTTCACAACTAAACCTGGGCGGAACACTTAGGTCACCACCATCAAAAAAATCTAATTCTTCTACCACTTCTATTGGTATCATTTCTTCTGCTCCGCAGCCTAGGCATCTGAACAATACCGATTTATTTTCCTTTAACTTGCTCATTTTTCTCGCTGCTTTTAATTTTGCCCGTCTCTTGTCTTTTACCTTTTTACTCATACCTTCTCCTCATTTGTACAATGGTTCAAAGCCCAACTTTCCTTTTATTATGTCGTGACTTTCCTTAAGTTCTTCTATTTCTTTTTTTACTTTTTCATAAGCTCTATCATGTATCAATTTTAAAACGCTTCCTATGCCTGGATATACCACATCACTTATTGTCATTTCTGTTTTACAATTTGGACACTTTAATGGATCATGGCCAAATGATAGTTGTATCCTTTTACGCCATGATTTGTATTTCTTTTGAATCTCTTTTATTTTATCATTCACCATTTTTATTACTTTACATTTATGCTTTCTTTTACCTGCATATATGCCATAGTAACGAATCATTTTAAATCCACTATTTGCGATATGAATGATAACACGTTTTATAAATTCAAATACACTTACTTTAATTTCTCTTCTTTCACCACTTTTATGATCATCATAAAAGTAAGTAACAGTTTTACCATCATAGTCTATTATTCTTGAATTTGCAATTGCAGGACGACCTGTATATCTACCTACATATTTCATGGCCGATCTGCTATCAGATATCTGCCGGTCTCCATATACATAAAAACCATCTTTATATGCAGCATACAATTTATTTTTTATATTTTTAAAGGCACGCTTTCCCTTTTTTATGGTCTTTTCTAAGGCTTTTAACAAACCTGTTTGCCAGCTTTTTCGCAGTCTTTCATAATGAAAGTAGTGACAATTTTTCCACTCTGTTATTTCTCCCATTGCCCCCTCTGTAACCAATAAGTGGACGTGAGGATTCCATTTTAAATCGCGACCAAAAGTATGTATTACAGATACAACACCAGGTGTATAATTTTCCTTTTTATTTATTTGATTAAAGTATCTTTTTAATACATCATAAGCTATTTGAGGAAGCAGACTTAAACGTTTTCTATCCTGTCTAAAATATATTCTTAATTCCTGAGGAACTGTAAATACCATATGTCTATGTTTAACCTTTATCAACGTATTAGACATTTTTTCAGCGCGCTCATCGACGTAAATTTTACCACACGAGCTACAAAATCTGCTTTTACACGTAAAGCCTAGCTTTTTTTCTACTCCACATTTGCTGCAACTATAAACAGTATGTCCTTTACTGATATCACCACAATTAATCATACGCGTTACGTCTTTTACTACATCTGGTCGTATTTTATCCTTATAAACTTCATAAAAAGCATCCCAATGATTAGAAAATATCTCTTTAATCATATGCCAAACCTCCTATGGAAATCTTTTACATTATTATTTTATCAAGTTTTTCCAATAGCTTCAACCCTATTTCTTATTGTCTAGGAAATGAAATTTCCTAGACAACAAGAAATGTGCCATTGGCACTTTCTTCATTCTTAAACAGCATAAGCAAAGTCATATCTGTACTTTCAACGATTATAGCGAATGAAAACGTAGAGTAGAAAACAGGTTTTGATTCAATCTCCACCTGCTCCCCCTCATCAAACCGTACATGAAGTTTTCCCTCATACGGCTTTCCGAGATTCTTCTTCCATCCGCTTTACGGCTAATACACAACCATTCTTTTCAAGCCCAATCTGTATAGAAGTTGACTTACAGTATAGTACTTGTAGGTCTTCCTCTTTCTATGCTTCATATTGTACCAAATAACAAGTCGATGTCTTATAAAACTGTCCAGCTTTCTAAGCATCCTAGTTGGTGATAGTTTGTAATAATTACGCCAGCCACTTATCTTTGGGTTTAGTATACTAATCATCGCTTTGGGTTCTTTATAGGTTGTAGATTTACTAGTAATCGCTCTAATCACTTCTTTTATCTGTTTGTACTTCTTTTTACATATCCATCTTTCAACAGCATAGTATTCTCTTCCGGATACAGTCTTTTGCTTGGTCTTTCTATGATGATAACCTAGGAAAATAAAACCTTCCTTACCGCCCCAAAGGTTTACAACCTTTGTCTTTTCAACACTCAGTTCTAAATCTAAGCGTCTCATGACTTCTCTGATGACTGCATAGCTATGTTCTACGTCCTTCTTGTTCTTGCAGATAATCACAAAATCATCTGCAAAGCGGACGAGCTTGCCTAAGTGACTATAATGTCTTTCCCATACTGTATCTAAGTAGTCTAAGTAGATGTTAGATAATAGCGGCGAGATCGCCGACCCTTGAGGACTACCCACTGTAGTGGCCATCTTTTTTCCCGCAATCATCACGCCAGCCTCTAGCCATTTCTTTATGAGTTTCAACACTCTTCTATCGTTAATTCTCTTCTCGACAAGTAGCATCAATTTATCGTGATTAATGTTATTGAAATAACCTTTGATGTCCGCGTCTAAAACATAATTACCCCTGTTATTACACGCTTTTCTTATCACTTCTAATGCCTGATGTTGATTCCGTTTGGGTCTGAAACCAAATGAGCTTCCTTTAAAATCCGCTTCAAATATTGGTTCCACAACTAGTTTCATGGCTGTTTGTACGATTCTATCTTTGACCGTTGGTATGCCGAGTGGCCTTGTCGAATCTTTTCCCTTTGGAATTTCTGTATACCTAACAGGCGGTGGATTATAACCACCTTTCAGTAGGTCAAGTCTTATTTCCTCTAGGACTTTACCAACAC
>NZ_JAWWCF010000267.1:0-3028 GCF_033720595.1 Lishizhenia sp.
CCAAACATCTTTCTCTAATCCTACACATTTAAAACGTTCAACTTCTCACATTCAACCCTGTGAAAATTCAATTCATCTATTAGAAATTTACTTTTATCTTTATAAATTAAGCATCTAGTTAATTTTTCTATTTTTGTTGCTTTACAACAACTCAATAAACTACAGGATACATGCGTGATCTACTGCGATCCTTATTCTTTACACTCTTGCTATGCACCTCCTTTTCTGTGTGGAGTCAGGAAAACACTTTTGAAAAAGCAGACAGCTTAATAAAGGAGGGTTATGAAAAAGCTTTTCTCAACGAGTTGTATGAAATTAAATCTCAAGAAGATTTAATTAAAGATCCAGAAGAGCATTTGAAGTTGTATGTAAAATTGATGGAATACTTTCGTATTTATCAATTCGATCATGACTCAATCATTAAATACTACAACATAGGAAATCAGCTGGCAACAGACTACCACAACCAGGAATACCTCTACAATTTTGAATTCATGTGGGGAACCTATTTAATGAACACCGGTAAGTACAAGGAAGGATTGTTGATTTTTCAGAAAATTTGTCCAATTGTTGAAGAAAACAACTACTCTTACCTCCCCCACCTCTACGACTCCTATGCAAGACTCTTTTACCTACTGAAAGACTACCAAAAAGCCTATAGTTACCTTAAAAAAGAAGCGCAGATCTTTAAAGAGCAGGGAAATTTAGCAAACACCTCTGCTACCTACAATAACTTAGGTGTATTATATATTTCCGAGAACATGTTAGACTCTGCCTTAGTTTACCACAATTTGTCTCAGGAAATCAACTTCAAATTAAAAGACAGTATAAACATCGTACGTTCTTACAACAATTTAGGTAGAGCCTATTACAAATTAAGTAAATACAAAAAAGCTGATAGTTTATTTCAATTGGCTTTAAATTATGACCACAACAGGGTAAACTTAGGTCTTTTAGTAAACTATGCCAACCTTCTGATTGATCAAAACAATTTGGAAGAAGCTGAACTTTTCTTATTAAATGCAATAGAACGCAACCCTATTAAACACACGAAAAAATCGGCACTTGCACAATTAGTACGCGTAAAAAAAGAACAAAATAAATACAAAGAAGCATTAGCCTACAGTGAAGAGTTACGTCTTTTATCAGAAGAATTACTGGATGAAACAAAGGTCAAAGAGTTAGAACGACTTACCGTTGAATACGAAACCAACCAAAAGGAACAAGAAATATCAAGCTTAAAAAAGATCAATACTAAACAGCAGCAATTACTCTCTAAAAACAGGTTATTGATTATTGTATCCAGTGCTTTATTGGTGTTGATCGGACTATTACTAGCCTTATATTTCAAAAATAAAAACTTCCAAAGTAAGGTGGAGAAAATGCTCATGGAGCAAAAACTATTACATTCTAAAATGAATCCTCACTTTATTTTTAACTCCCTTTCTAATATTCAATCCAACATCCTTCAAGATCAGAAAGAAGTGGCTGTTAAATACTTGGTAAAATTCTCGAAACTACTGCGTTACAACTTAGAGCAGTCTACCCACGACACAGCATTATTTGAAGATGAGATTAAAAGCATACGCGATTACTTAGAAATGCAAAACTTGCGTCTCAATGGAAATTTAGAATACGTTATCAATGTAGACGAGGAACTTGAACAGGATACCGATATCTACATACCTGGAATGATGATGCAGCCTATCGTTGAAAATGCCTTAGAACATGGACTTGAAGGGGTTGATCATCCACGTATTGAAATAGACGTACAAGACAAAGATGATCATTTACACATTACCTTTATTGATAACGGCGTTGGATATTCTAGAACGCAAAACAAAAAGAACCCCAACAAAACTTCTCATGCCAGTAAAATATTAAATAGACGCTTAGAGATACTGGCAAAGAAGTTAAACCTAAACTTATATTACGAAATCGCAGATAATTTAGACCAAAACCAGCAAATAATTGGTACAAAAGCAACACTTGTTATCCCTATAACTTCACTTCAAGAATAGTAATATGAAAACAGTAATAATAGATGATGAAAAACAAATTCGCGAAGGATTAAAAATTCTTGTGAATAATATTCCCGACTTAGAAGTAGTTGGAGAAGCTGAAAATATAGAAGAGGGAGAGCAATTGATTAATTCACTTTCTCCCGACTTGGTATTACTAGACATTCAATTAAAGCAAAACACGGGGTTTCACCTACTCGATAAAATCCCCAATAAAAATTTCCATTTAATCTTTATTACAGCCTACAATGAGTATGCTATAAAGGCCTTTAAATACAATGCGTTTGATTACTTATTAAAACCTATAGATCCCGAAGAATTAGAAGGAACTATTAATAGGCTCCGAGAGCAAAAAAACATACAGGCAGAACAGCTCATTCAAGCTTCGAAAAAGAACAACGATTTAAAAAGACTCGTTGTAAAAACCACCGAGCAAATATACATTCTCCCTTTGGATGAAATTGTTCGTTGTGAGGCAGATTTAGGCTACACTCATTTTCACATGAGCAGCGGAAAACGTATATTAAGTTCTAAAACTTTAAAGGAATACAACTCCTTACTACCGGATGAAACTTTCATCCGTATCCATCAATCTCATTTGGTTAACTTAAAATACATTACTAGCTACAATAAAAAGGGACACGTGCAACTTCAAAACAATATGGAAATCCCTGTTTCAGTACGTAAAAGAAGTATGGTAGCAGATTTGTTAAAATAAAAAAAGCAATGTCTCCATTGCTTTTTTTAGGTTTAGCGAGTAGGCTTATCAAATGAGACCACAAGGTATGCTATGTTCAGCCATATTCTAGTTTTAAAAAAAATGGCACAACCCAAAAGAGTTATGCCATTTGCTTGATGTACATTACATCTACTACTGGTTTACATGTAAAAAGGCCGGTTAAATGCCTTTTTTTGCTTTGTGCTACTCAAAGGTCAGTATTTTAAGACAATAATTCTATTCTGATTGATATTCGTAAAGGCCCATTCATTATTTGTTCAAACATCTA
>NZ_JAWWCF010000268.1:0-3022 GCF_033720595.1 Lishizhenia sp.
CCATTGATAATGCTTTTTGCAATACAAAACGTGTTTGTGGCATAGGTCCTTCGAAGGCATCTACCAACAAACAAACACCATCAGCCATGTTCAATACACGTTCTACCTCACCACCAAAGTCGGCGTGACCAGGAGTATCGATAATGTTGATTTTTGTGTTTTTGTAAGTAACAGAAACGTTTTTAGAAACGATAGTAATACCTCTTTCTCTTTCAAGGTCATTGTTATCCATCATTAACTCACCTGAGTTATTTCTGTCTCTTTCTGTGAAGCTATCTCCAGCTTCGATCATTCTATCAACCAAAGTAGTTTTACCGTGGTCAACGTGTGCGATAATCGCAATGTTTCTAATTTCCATTGAATAATTCTAAAATCGGCGAAGTCAATATTTTCGAATGCTGCGCCAAATTTGTCATTTTTTACTTTATCCTATATTAAGAGCACATTAAACTTAAAAGAAGTAGGAAGAAGTTTCCTCCCTCCTACTTTTCAGTGTTGTATTCTTAATTTTCTGCTTGAACGAAGATTACTCTACGTTCAATATTTTGCATCTATCTTCTTGCGCTAGTTCTTCTGTTTCCACCTCCAGAACGACCACCTGATGATCTTCTGTCTCTAGAACCAGAGTTTCCTCTTCCACCGCCACTGCGACCTCCGAATCCACCTGATCTACCACGTCCACCAGAAGAACGTCCGCCACCTGAGCGACCTCCACCTGATTTCTCTTTCGATAACTCAACTTTCATTTCTTTACCTTCAAAGTCAGCACCGTTCGCTTTCGCTAAAATTTGATCAGCATCTGTTTTGTCAGCATCGAAGAATGAGTAAGATCCCATAACGTCGATACGTCCGATAGATCCAGAGTTGATTCCTGTAGAATCACAGATTACACGAAGTAATCCCCCTTTGTTCAATCCATCTTTCTCACCAAGCGTTACAAAGAATCTAGCTTTGTTTTCGTCTGTTCTACCACGACCTTTGTTACGATCACCTCTTTCTGGTCTATCGCTTCCTCTGTCTGAAGCAGAAGCATTTAAGTTTCCTGCGTGTTTGTAGTAATCTAAGAATCTGTTAAACTCAGCAGAAACGAACTTTTTGATTACTTCTTCTTTCGTTAATTCTTCGAAGTCAGTAAGTATCGCTGGTAAAAACTTCTCTATGTCAGATTCTTTTACCTCAGTACTTTTCACCTTGTCTATCATTGCCGTTAACTGAATACCACAAATCGCTTGTGCATCCGGAATATTAGCAAATGTAAACTCTGTTCTAATTACTCTTTCAATTGCTCTAATCTTACCTTTCTCTCTTGTGTTGATTAACACTAAAGATTCACCTTTTCTACCCGCACGAGCAGTACGTCCAGAACGGTGTGTATAGTTCTCTATATCATCTGGTAAATTGTAGTTGATAACGTGAGTGATATCATCTACGTCGATACCACGAGCTGCAACATCAGTAGCTACCAACAATTGTAAAGATCTGTTACGGAAAGAATCCATAACTCTATCTCTTTGCGCTTGTGATAAATCACCGTGTAATGCTTCTGCATTGTATCCGTCTTTTCCTAATTTTTCAGCAACCATCTGCGTTTCTCTACGCGTACGGCAGAATACTAAACCGAAAATTGAAGGGTTAAAGTCAATCAAACGTTTTAAAGCGTGGTATCTATCTCTTTCTTTTACACAGAAATAAATGTGCTCAATGTTTGCGTTTGTTTCATTTTTATGTCCAATCGTTACTTCTAACGGATTTGACATATAGTTTTTCGAAATACTTGCCACTTCTTTTGGCATTGTCGCTGAAAACAACCATACGTTCTTCGTAGATGGTGTTTCTTTTAAGATGTAATCCAAATCTTCTTTGAACCCCATGTTCAGCATTTCGTCAGCCTCATCTAAAACAACGTATTGAACGTCGTCTAATTTTGCCGCTTTTCTGTTGATCAAGTCACACAAACGCCCTGGTGTTGCCACTATAATTGACACACCGTCTTTTAAAGCTTTCATCTGGCGACGGATATCCGTACCCCCATAAACTGCTTCTACACGTATAGACTTATCGTACTTGGAGAAATTTTTAAGGTCGCTTGCAATCTGCAAACACAACTCCCTGGTTGGACAAATAACAAGGCCTTTAGGAGACTTTCCTGGCGATGTAATGTTGTTAATCAATGGCAAACCAAATGCGGCTGTTTTCCCCGTCCCTGTTTGAGCCAATCCGACAAAGTCACTTTCCGTTTGCAATAAATGCGGAATTGCTTGTTCTTGAATTGGTGTTGGTGACTCAAAACCAAGGTCTGCTATCGACTTAACTACCTCGCTTCTAAGCCCTAATTCACTAAAGGTCATAAAATATATTATCTAAAATTGACTGCAAAGATACCACATTTAAATGAAACGAGCACATAAGCATGAAAATAAAAGGATTAGTAAAGTTTTAACAACCAAAAGTTTACAAGTTCAGACAACCAATAATAATCTACAAGGTACTTATACTAAACACGTTATCATGAAAACACTTTTACTTTCGATTACAACCCTGTTTCTAGGTCTAATGAGTTATGCCCAAAACTGTGTTGCGGATTACAATGTAAGTAACATTGGAAATAGTTACACCTTTGTTTTTACCGGTAACCAGCCAACCAACGCAAGCATTACCTGGAATATAGGAGGACAAATTTACACAGGTAGCTCTGTTACAACAACCTTGGCAAGTCCAAGTATGGACTACGTTGGATGTCAAGTAACTCTTGTTGATTCAGTAAACAATCTATACTGCACAGATCTAAAAACTGACACATTGTATATCTCCGGGGCAACTAATAGCTACTGTATGGCTGATTTCGATATCATACAGGATTCAACTAATCTTAACGACTACTATGTCGTAAATCAATCTTCGACCACTTCAAGTTTACAATATTTAATTTGGGATTTTGGCGATGGAACTTCGACGAATGATCCTTACCCTTCTCATAATTATGCTAATGTAGGAACGTATGTAATTTCTTTATTTATTTATA
>NZ_JAWWCF010000269.1:0-3005 GCF_033720595.1 Lishizhenia sp.
ATAAAAGCGAGCGGCTTCACTTGCTGAATTATCAAGCCAAATACAGGTATTAATATGCTTTTTCATGTTTTCTTACTTTAAAGTGATTCGTCTGTCTACACACAAGTTACTACATCCCTTTAAAATTTAAAAGAAAAAAACAAGCTCACCTATTAAAAATTATTTGACGGCATACAATGATTGTTTTTTGAAACGGTAACTCCCTGCAGGGTTATATTCCTTTAATTGTACTTTTTGACTTTCTAAACTCGGTGTTAAAATCATTTCCTCTCCATTGTTCATGAATTTCACTTTTAACGCATTGAAATTAGCAGGTACATTTGTCCATCGATAACTCAATACACCTGAAGATGAAATTTCATAACTTAACTCCGGACTCTGATGTTGATGCAGGTAAACATTAAAAAACCAAGCGTAATCTTTTCCGGTTTTTGCATTAACCACATCAATAAAATCTTGAGACTCCACCAAGGTATATTTGTATTGATCATAAAACGATGAGATAATATCAAAAAAGAGAGTGTCGTTATCGAGTTGTTCTCTCAACGTATGCAAGATCCAAGCTCCTTTCACATAGACATCCGAGTGTTTACGGAAATGAAACCAACGCCTGCCTTCTACTCCAACAACAGGATATTTATTGTTTATCCTTGATCGGTTACTATTAAGGCTAATGTCATAATATCGCCGGCCAAAAATCTGTTCATAATACACGGATTCTGAATAGGTAGCAAAACCTTCTTGTATCCAAACATCTGCCAAGTCTTTCACTGTAATACTATTGCCCCACCATTCATGTGCCGTTTCGTGTAAAATAATATAGTCTGTAGTGAAAAAACGTCCATTTTGATATCCATTTCCATAGGCAATGGCTGATTGATGCTCCATTCCTGCATAAGGTGATTCAATCATTTTAAATCCATCTTTATACCAAGGGTACAAACCAAATGTTCTTTCATATACCTTTAAAATATGATGGGTTTGTTTAAAATGTTTCTCCGCTTTTTCCGCATGCGATTTCAACACATAATAATTCAGCATTAAATCATCGCCTTCCAAACCTTTATACGTGTCTTGGACCAATACAAAGTCGCCCACATAAATGGTAACATTATAGGTATTGATGGGATAAGATACAAACCAGGTAAAACTCGTTGTATTTGCGTTCTCTTTTGTGTTTTCTAAGACACCGTTTCCTACGCCAATCAAACCTTTGGGAACCGTATAGGTCATCCGCACACTGTCTGGCTCATCTGCTGTATGATCTTTTAGTGGCCACCAAAGACTCGCTCCATCCGATTCGCAAGCCACACCAATCCATGGTTTGCCTTCTTGATCTTTTTTCCATACAAAGCCCCCCTTCCAAGGTGCTTTTTTCGCTTCTTCAGGTTTACCTTTATAGACTGCTTTTAAAATAAATTCTTCGCCCTGATGATGTGTCGTTTGAACAAATACAGCGCGGTGCTTTCTAGAAAAAGTTAATTGCTCATTGGTACTGGCATCTTCTAGGGAAGTTATTTCAAAATTTGGATGGAGGTCTATCTGTAAGGTATCAAAATCTTCAGTTGCCTTCGCGTGTATAAAAACAGTTCCTGAAAGCCCTTTATTTTCGGCGTCTACAGATAAATTCAAGTTGTAATAGTTAACGTCAAAACAAGTTCTAAAGGAGGTTAACTCTCCCAATAGAATTTGTTCTTCGCTAAACTTTGGAATCTTTCCTTCTTTTTTGGGGTTGGCCATTTCTGAACGAAAGATAGAACAGGACCCAAACAATAAGGCTAGAATTAAGGCTAATAGGTAATTGATAAATTTCATATTGTATAGTCTAACTACTGTTAGACTATGAATAGGTGGAAAAGTTACATGCATGGATTAATTTTTATTCTTCTTTTAAAATATATTGCATACCATACATCACTGAAAGTACACAACGTTTTGGCCTCTTATCAATATACAATGTTCTAGCTCTATCTTCAAAAGAGAGCGGATTTCTAATTCCACTCGAAAAATTAATACTGACAACGGTTATATTGAGTATCGTATCAACAGACTTTTCTGAATAATAAGTGTGTAAATTATAAATTGAATCTCTTAAACTTTCTTTTAAGGAATTACTTATTTTAACTTCATCTACAGGGGCAATTTTTAAAGAAGAATGGAATTTCTCTAGTGCATATTTTGGCATTTTACCCAGTAGCCTACTATGTACGTCGATAGGTTTGAAGGTTTTTGGTAAATAGAAAATCACACTTTTCATCATGCGACTACCTACCCTTATTCCATCCATGAACTCAGAGGTGTAATAACTGTGTTCACTGTAATCCGAAATGTTGTAAACCTCCAACAATTTCAATAATGTATCTTCTATACTTTCACAAGAATAAGTTAATACATAATCAGCATGCTTTCTATCGATTTTTTGAAAGTTATAAACCTCACCAAAGTGTAAAGTAACCTCTGAGCCTAGATCTGTCAATATCGTATCATAACTCATATATAACTCTAGAGTAAGCGTATCCTGTTTATTCCTTCCAGCGGACGCTATAAAACTCATCAGAATACATAATGATAAAAGAAAATGCTTCATAGTGTTTTATATATTGAATAACAAGGGTGATTAAAAGTAACAAAAAAGCCCTTCTCAAATTGAGAAGGGCTTCATAATACATAAGATTATGTATTAAATATCAATATTCGCATACTTGGCGTGTTTCTCGATAAACTCTTTACGAGGTGGAACTTCGTCTCCCATCAACATAGAGAAAATCTGATCACTTTCTGCAGCGTTTTCAATAGTTACCTGACGCAACGTTCTTCCCTCCGGGTTCATGGTTGTATCCCAAAGTTGTTCCGCATTCATCTCTCCCAAACCTTTGTAACGCTGTACACCAACTGAAGAAGCTGGTCCAGATCCTTTGAATTGGTCTACCAAACGGTCACGTTGGTCATCGTTCCATGCGTAATCTGACTTCGCACCTTTCTTCACTAAGTATAAAGGAGGCGTC
>NZ_JAWWCF010000270.1:0-2990 GCF_033720595.1 Lishizhenia sp.
CTACCTCCCATCATTGGGTTTCTTGGTTGAACAAATTCACCCGCTTCTCCTATTTCTAAGATCTCCATTTCGAAAACTAAAGTTTCAAATGGAGGAACTAAATCATTTCCTTGAGTTCCGTAACCTAGATCGTAAGGTACATATAATTTGTACTTACCACCAACTTGCATGTTTTGCAAACCTAAAGTCCATCCTTTAACTACCCCGTTAAGGTTAAACGCTAAAGGTTGTCCTCCATTTTGTAAAGACATTTTATAAGAGTTTTGTAACTCGTTCAAATCTGCATCATATAAGATGTAATGTGCTTTTACATCTGCTCCAGCAGGAACCGTTCTTCCTTCTCCTTTTTTCAAAGTTTCGATAACGTATCCTTCTGGGTATTTTTTCGTGTTTGGACGCTTTAACGTTTCAGCAATTAGGTCTTCTCCTTTTTGCTTGGCAACAGCTCCAATTTCGTTTTGTGTCAATACTTTTGTAGTAACTGTAATGGCTTCATAAGGTTGAAAGATGTAACTTCCATTTCTAGGGTTTCTCAAACCTTCTTGACTAAATGCTTTGTCTGTAGAACAGTATACTTTGTACTCTCCTCCTACTTCCATTTGCTCCATAGCATCTTTCCATCCTGCTACTAATCTTCTGTCTTGGAATTGTAAAACTTGACTGTTAATGTCGTCCGTCATTCCATAATCTCTAATGGTAGCTAACATTGTATCTCCAAATGTATTTTGCATCACCAAAAGCATCTTGTATTCAAAGTTAGGTACTAATTTTTCTCCATTACCTGCTGCTACCTCTTCCAAGATAACATCATCAGAGATAACTTTCACATCTGCTTTTGCCTTTGCATCAACCATTAATTTAGATGCCGCTTTTTTAGTAAGGTCGTTGTAGAAATCTTCTACAATTTGAATTCTCTCTTCTTCTCCGATCAAAGAAGTATCTGTATTTACAAGACTTCTTGCAAATCCTTTTCTTGCAATTTCAATATCAAAAACATCTTCGGCATCTTTCGTCTCTAACATTTTTCTTGTTGCTTCACCTAGATAACTTCCGTAACAAGCAGACAAATCAACTAAAGAATAATTACTAGTATCAATAGACAAATCTTGTTTTACAACCGTTTGCATGATTTGCTCACATTCTCCTTTTTGCTCATCTGAGAAGGCAGCATATCCGGCAGCATAACTATTCTCCAATTGCTTAAAATCTAACTGTTGGAAAATTGTATCTGGAAAGTTTTTAAAGTTAGAAGCCATATCAGCTCCAATAGAGAAAGAAATTTTTTCTTCTATCGTATTTAAGGTAAGATCATCATAATTACCATTTGACGATTGCTCACCACAGGCAACAAGAGCTAAAGCTAATGCTCCAAAGATTATTTTTTTCATGAATTTTATATTTGGGGTTTAAAAAAGTGGGGCATTGCGCCCCACTCAGGAAAGATCTTATTAAAGAATCTCTAATAATTCTACATCAAAGACTAATGTCATGTACGGTTGGATTGGTCCACCTGGGTGTGGGTTTGCACCGTAAGCTAATTCTTGAGGAACGTACAATCTATGTTTTGCACCAACTTTCATTAACTGTAAAGCTTCTGTCCATCCTTTAATAACTTGGTTCAATCCGAATTGAGCTGGCTCTCCTCTTTGAACTGAGCTATCAAATACGTTACCATCGATTAATGTTCCGTGGTAGTGTACTTTAACTGTATCTGTAACTGCTGGCATGTTTCCTTCACCTTCTTCGATTACTTCGTACTGTAATCCTGAAGCTGTAGTAACAACACCTTCTTTCTTCGCGTTTTCAGCTAAGAATGCTTCACCAACTTCTTTGTTCTTAGCAAACTTTGCTTCGTTAGCGGCAGTTAAATATTTTTGAATAATAGCGTTAGCCTCTTCTGGATTGTATTTTGGAGCCTTTCCACTTAATGCATCTGTAATTCCTTCTAATAAAGCATCTGGTTGTACTCCTTCTAGACTTTGTTGCATTAAACTTCCTGCAATACTCATTCCTACACAGTAACTTACTGCTTCTATTTCTTGTGACATGTAATATAATTTTACCGCAAAGATAGGAGTTTGTTTTAAAGGAAGAAGTGAATTGGAAGTTCCTTCGGGGGGAATGTTTTTAATTCACAAAAATTTAGACTTTTTCTACATCTGAAAACACTAAACATAAAAAAAGGGACACCTTTCGGCATCCCTTTTCAAAGTCCTATAATCTTACTAGTGGTTAACTACCACGTTGATTACTTTCTTAGATCCGTTCGCTAAGTTTACGTTTAACATGTAAACTCCGTTTTCTAAATCTTGAACGTTAATCACTGTATTTTCAGCTTGAGCATTTACTGCGATATCCTTAACTGTTTTACCAGTCATATCTACCATAGTTATTGTACTCACTTCATTATCATTAAATGCTACAGTTAAGTTTGCATTTGCCGGAGAAGGGTAAGCTGTTACATTAATATCTTCTTCGATGATGTCTAATCCTAACTCTGCAGCTGGGAATGCTTTTAAAGCAAATGCTGGAGTTTCTTCAAATCCGAATCCTGCTAAGAACCACTGGCTACTCAAGTTTGGTGCTTGTGGTTGTAAGTAAATTTCTTCGATATTTGTTACGTAATTTGCTTCAGGATCGTATCCAATGAATACATCAGAGTTACCCGTGTATACACAGAACAAGTATCTTTGATCATCTTGTAACAAGAATGGAGTATCGAACTTAGCAAATACACTAGAATCTTGGTAATCTCCTTCGAAGATGTATTCTGTAAATGCAACCTGGTTAATTGTATTAACACCTGCGTTTGCATCATTTAAATCTGTAAACTGATCATCCCATTCAAATGCTGTTACTAAGAAAGGTTCTCCTGTTAAAACAGCTCCTGATGATGAACCTGTAATCGCTGTAAAGTACATTCCTTCAACACCCATTCTAGATGCGTTTGAATTTCTATAAGCCATACATGCTGTAAAGTCTGGTCCTGA
>NZ_JAWWCF010000271.1:0-2933 GCF_033720595.1 Lishizhenia sp.
AATTAGATAGGATTACTGCAGAGGAAATAAGAACAGTAGCTCAAAAATTCTTTGCGGCTGATCAGATTTCTACTTTGATTTTTGAACAGAACGGGAAAGATTAAAAGCGCGTAAATCGAACGCGATAAGCGAGAAAAGTATAGATAAAAAAAAGGCTGCAGAAATGCAGCCTTTTTTTTGTTTTTGGGTTTAGTTTTTAACGAATCTATTCGTTGTAATTTCTTGTTCTGAACTAACTTGGAGTAGGTATACTCCTTTTTCTAAGCCTTCCAAATTGATGGTGTTATTCAACTTATTCGTTTGAAGGGTATAAACATTTTGTCCTGCCGCATTAATAATGCTAATTGTTTTCTCTGTTCCTTCTTGGAAGATAACATGTAATTGATTATTGGCTGGGTTCGGATAGTATGCGAATTGTTCCGTCTCGAAGTCTTCTGTACTTACATAGTCAATTGTAATACACTCAGAGGTATCCGTACAAGTTCCGTTTGTAATCACACAAGCGTACGATCCGTTTTGTGTTGCAGTAAAGCTTGCGTTTGTTTCTCCCGTGATTTCTGTATTTGTGCTACAATCTATCCATTGGAAAACAGCTCCCGTTGCATTGGCTGTAAGTGTAAGGTCGCCGTTGTCTGTGATTGTATTGTCTATCGTTGCTATGGTTAAATCTAAAGTGATGGATGAGTCACAACCTGTTTGATTGTTTAAGTTCGCAACGTATACACCTGTGGTGTTATAGGTGTTTCCATCTACTGGCCAGTAGTAATCATAACAAGCTGTTACTGTTTGCGTTGTTGTGGTGTTTTGACCAATGCTTAAGTTTAATTGACGGATAGAGTCACACCCGTGTATATTTGTGTAAGTTTCTTGATATGTACCTGGTGTAGTGTAAGTCATTCCATTTACAGGCCAAGTATAAGAAGCTGTACAAGTGTCAACTGTTTCACTAGAGAAGTTTAAACCAGAAGATAAGTAGAGATTTAAAACAGAATCACATCCCGTAGACGAAGTCACAGTAGTGTTAAAGTTTCCTATGCTCGTAATTGTTTGGTTAGCTGCTGCCCAAAAGTAAGATCCACATGTGTAGTCAGATGTGAACGAAGCGGTCATTTGGTAAGGTACGTTAATACCTGTGATATAGTTCGATGAAGTACCGCTCATCGATGCACCACTCATAGTTAACGTGTTTCCATTAGAAGAGAAGTCTATAACTGAGTTCATTCCACTATTAGAACCATTTGCTGTTCCATAGTTGAAGTTATAGTAAGCTACGAGGTTAGTTGGAGATGTACAATATTCAGTGAGCATATCTGCTTGAATGTCTGCTTGAGTGCGGGCAACATTCCATACTCTTACTTCATCGATATCTCCATCAAAATAACCTGTATTATCGTTTCTTTTTCCTATGTAAATATTCGGTTAGGAAGGCGTGTTTAAGCTTACGGTAAAATTACCACTTGCTTCTAAGTTTCCATCGATATAAAGTTTAGCTTTTTGTGTTGAGGCATTTGGATCGTAAGTTGTTGCTACGTGGTGCCATTGACCATCATTAACAGGAGTAGTGGCACTGATTCCATTTCCTCCAACTTCAATACGAATAGAGTTGGACCAGAGAAGGTTAAAGGTGAAGCGAGTTCCAGTGGTCATTGAACCCCAATCCACAATTACTTTTTGGTTTCCATCAGAATTTGCAGTTGTTTTAATCCAAGCTTCAACTGTTCGTGCTGAGCTCCCAGAGGGTGCATTGGAAAAGGAACCTGAGGCGGCATCATTTGAGCCGTCAAAATTAAAAGCGTTTTGTTGTGCAATTCCGGAGGTGGTGAAGGCAAGTGTTAGACTGAAAAATGTCAAAATTTTGTACATTTTTTTGCGCATAGTATTAGTTTTAGTGTTTGTATGTAATTACCTATAAGTCTATGCTTTTTTTGTTACTTATTTGACAATTTAGGGGTAAACAAATGGTAAACATTCTTCTAATATTTTGATATGTTGAAAGTTGTGAAATGGTTAAAACGTAACCTACTAGAGAGTATTCTCTTTGGATTTGCATTGTGGGCTGTGCTCAATTGGGTGCAAACTCCTTCGCTCAAAGCTATGGGGGTTTTTCTTGTGCTTTGTGGTTTTTTGGTGTGGTTACTTGTGTCTAATCAGAAGGCAAAAAAACGAGCAAGAATTCAGCGTTACGTGATCAATACAAATGATAAGTTCTGGTTAAATAAGAATATCCCTTTTTATGAAAATTTAAACCCAGCGCAAAAGAAGATTTTTGAGCATAGAATAGGGTTGTTTTTAGCAGAAATAAGAGTAACTGAAATTGGAAAGGAGCACGCGGAGAAATCTACAGCTTTTTATGTAGCAAGTGCTGCCGTAATTGCTTTTTGGGGATTGCCTTATTGGAACTATGGTGAGCTGAGTGAGGTATTGGTTTACCCAGATAATTTTAATAAAGACTTTGAGGTAGCTCAGACCCATCGTATTCAAGGGCAGGTATATGACGGAGGTTTAATGGATAGCACCATGAGTTTATCTTTAAGTGCTTTAGAATTAGGTTTCAAAAACGACAGTGATAAGAAGAATGTGGGGGTACATGAGTTTGCACATTTGCTGGATAAAGAAGATGGCAGTATAGATGGATTGCCTTTTATGATGAATAAGGAATTACGTGAGAAATGGGCGCAATTGGCAAAGTCTGAAATGTTGAAAATCCAAAATGGAAAGTCAGACATCAATGCCTATGGAGGCACAAATATGGCTGAGTTCTTTGCTGTAATTTTAGAGTATTATAAGGAAAGACCAAAATTACTTCAACGTAAACATCCTGAAATGTACAGTGTTTTGGAGGGATTGTTTCATTATCATGAACATTAAGTTTAGTAAGTATTGTTCTTACTCCTAAACGATTGCTGTGCGCTATGAGTGTGACGTTTTATTGT
>NZ_JAWWCF010000272.1:0-2931 GCF_033720595.1 Lishizhenia sp.
AAAGTTTCTTACAATGATTTGACTGTATTTATCCCAAGGAAATTCAACGCCCAATAATTTGGAAAAATGCTGAATCATCTCCCCTGTATTTCCAAAAATCTGTTTGGCTTCGTGTTCCCATTCCGGCTCCACGTAATAGCGTAAAGGCAACATTCTACCACTTGCCAGGCGTACACTGTCTTTAATTTCAACAAATTCTCCTACCGCCATCATACTCAAATAAGGAGCATGCTGCAACTCCTGCTTCCAATGGTAAATCCAAGTATCTTCTGTTTTCTCCACACCCACTAAAGCACCATTTGATAATGCCATCATGTTTGGGTCTACACAAATGTATATGTCTTGTGCATGTTTTTGGTTGGGTGTATCAACTGTTGGAAACCACGCTGAACTCGCTTCTGTTTCACCTTGTGTCCATACCTGTGGCATACGCCCTTCTGGAACTTTCTTGTTATTGATAAAGTACAATCCCTTTGCCTCAGTAATTGCAGCACTACCTTCCGCTTTTAATTCTTCTGGGAAAGCAGTGTAAACTATATTTAGTGCAATCGTATCATTTTTCGAATAACTTTTAGGAAGGTGAATGATTAATTCCATTCCATCATAGCTATATTCCAACGACTTTCCGGCTATGCTCACCTCCGAGAAGGTCATAGATTTAGCATCTAATTTTAATTCATTAATCGATCGATAATAAGGAGTAAATAAAATCTCCTCTTTTCCCTTTAAAGCACTGTTCTCCCAATCAAAATCCACCTCTAAATCAGTATGTATAAGATCTACGTATTGTGTTTCAGAAGCATGATAAACGGGCTGTTTAATTCCCTCCAAGGCTTGAGAAAATACAACAGTTGAAATAAGGCTTGTAAAAAGTAAACCTGAAAATATATGTGCTAAATGCATAGTCTTTGAATTCTATTTTGATGTAAATATGCAGAATTTTTAAAGTATTTCTAGTAAGGATAGTTTGAAAGGAATTATAAGTTTGTATAATTGCAGTATATACAAAACATCATGGCTGAAGCAAAATACATCATCAATAATTCAGAAATTACAGCGGTAGATAATGCCACTGTAGAATGGGTAGACGATACTTTTTTCTACATCTTTTTCTTAGGACAAAAATACCATGGAGAGATCTTAGCCGCTAATTTGGAGGAAAATACACTGACTATAAAAATTAACCAACGAACTTTTGAAGTGAAACGAAAAGGTGCCTTGGATGATTTGATTAAGAAGATGGGATTAGACCAGAAAAAGGTGAAGAAAATGCACCAATTGGAATCTCCAATGCCTGGTAGAGTTATTTCTTTTGCCGTTGAGGTGGGTCAGGAAGTTGAAGTGGGTGCGCCATTGTTGACCTTAGAGGCCATGAAAATGGAAAACGTAATTAAGGCTGACGGTGTAGGTACAGTAAAAGGTTTGGCTGTAAATAACGGAGATGTTGTAGATAAAGGTCAAGTTATCATCGAGTTCGAATAAATCAAGAGAACTTTACGTTAGTTTTGCTGTATGAGCAAAGGTTTTATTTCAAATATCTTTTTGATCGTTCTCTTGAACGTATTGATAAAACCATTTTACATTTTTGGTATAGATGCACAAATCCAAAATCAGGTTGGCTTTGAGGAATATGGATTTTACTTTTCCTTATTAAACCTTTCCTTCCTCTTGAATATTGTTTTAGATTTTGGGATTACCAATTACAACAGTAAAAACATTGCCCAGCATCCAAAAACACTTATAAAATATCTAGGGAGCTTGGTAGGTTTGCGTCTCGTGCTCTCTTTTTTATATCTAATCATTACGCTAGTTGCTGCCTTCTTCATGGGACATACAGCAGGTGCAATTCACTTACTTTTCTTCCTTTGTTTAAACCAAATACTTGCTGCGTTCACCCTTTATTTCAGAAGTAACTTCGCGGGGTTACACCGCTTTAAAATAGATGCTATTTTATCAGTGCTCGACCGATTAATCCTCATTTTTCTATGCTCAGCCGTACTTTACGGTAAATTCTTTGAAGCAGAGGTCAGTATTGAAAACTTCATTTACGCACAAAGCATTTCTTACGCCTTGGCTGCATTCGTTGGCTTGCTATTAACGCTACGTTTAGGAAAAAGTAGAATCAAACTTAAAAAGCACATTAGTTGGGTCTTACTCAAGAGCAGTTTTCCTTACGCCTTATTGATCCTATTAATGATGCTTTACACCAAGATGGACGCCATCATGCTCGAGCGTTTATTACCGGATGGTAAAGAACAAGCAGGTATGTATGCCGCTGGATTTAGAATCTTAGATGCCGCAAATATTTTCCCTTTGTTAATTGCCGGAATTCTATTGCCCATGTTTGCACGTATGCTTAAGATGAAAGAGAACCTAAGTCCATTACTTAGTACGGCAACATCTATTTTAGTACCTATAGCCATTGTCTGTGCCTCAATTTGTTTCTTTTATGCAGATGAATTATTGAGCTTGATTTATACGCATTCCAACCCGGTAACTGTGGTTTGTTTTCAATTCATCATCCTAAATTTCATCCCCATTTCTACCACCTACATTTTTGGAACATTACTTACCGCCAACGGAAATTTACGAGCATTGAACATGATGGCTATTGGAGGTTTTGCATTGAACCTAAGCCTTAACTTTATGCTTATTCCGCATTATCAAGCCCAAGGTGCTGCCATTGCCACTATCCTTACTCAAAGTTTAACTTGTATCGCTCAAATTGTTATTGCCAAAAACATTATTGGCTTTCAATTGCACAACAATTTATTCTTTAAGCTTTTAGTTTTTTCTCTGCGCATTGTAGACCTTACAGCAAGCCTCGCTCTTATTCAACAAAAATTCAAAGGCTAATTCATAAAGCTTCGGCAACTCAACCCTCTGTTTTTTCTTCATTTTTTCTATTTTTACCGGCATGAAAACCCTATG
>NZ_JAWWCF010000273.1:0-2912 GCF_033720595.1 Lishizhenia sp.
CTCCAATTCTTCAGCATGAATTTTCATCATACCCGGTGCATCTTGAGGATATCGTTCTACATCATTACTGGAGATAGCCACAAAACCTATTCCTTGATTTTTATAGTGGTTGGCTATTTCTACGAGCATATCATTGATGTGAATTACGTAAGGACAATGGTTACAAATGAACATTACAACCGTTCCTTTTTCTCCTTGCACATCTGAGAATTGAATCATTTCCTCAGAAACTGTATCTATGAGTTTGAAATCTGGAGCCAAACTACCTTTGGCCATATCGTTAGAAGCTGTCAGTGCCATGTTTTTTCTTTCAAAAATAGAAAAGTAGCTTGGTTCTGCTGTGATTTAGATCAAGGATTGGTAAAAGTTCTTCTGCCAATTTTGAGTTTTAGTCGCTTGAGTATTGAGGTCCGTATAATTGGGGGAATAAAGTCGAAACCCACGTTTTCCATTTTTGGAGTTAGACTTTAAGATGCCTTTTTCCAATAGAACCACTTTAGGAAAGAGAAAAAATCCGGTTTTAGTATAGTTTAAAATAAACACATAATCAATCGCATCGATTTCCTCAAAAGGATGAGTTTCGCCGTTTACTCTTATCCAAAGTGTAACAAACTCACCCTTTTTTGTAGGAGTGATTTTAGACTGTCTACCCAAGTATGTTCTCTTATTTACTTCAAAACTGCAACTGCAGTAATCTTTTCCCTCTGCGTCTTCTACAAAGTTTTTAAGATGTTTATAGACTTGGTCTAATGTCAATTTCATTTCCCTCCTTTTCCGAGTAAATGTACGCGCTCCAAATGATTCTTTCTAAACTTTTCTGAAGAGTTTTTAATGATGGATATATGCGTGTGTTTAATAGAACCAACACCACAGAATTGTAACACTCCTTTTTTCATTTGTTGAAGTACAGGGCGGTGAAGAAACAATCGAAAATACCATTTTGGTGAGTCAGAGGTGAAAATGAGTCGCGCGGTTTTTCCTTTCCATAGCTTATCTGGCAATCCCTTGCCTTTTTTAGGTCCGTAGGTTATACCAGGGAGAAAAGTTCTATCTATAAACCCTTTCATTAGAGCAGGTAATCCAGCCCACCAAACGGGAAAAATCCATACAAGGTGATCTGCTTCTTGCATAAGCTGAATGGCGTGCTCCAGGTCGGGTTCTAAGTCGCTTCTTTTTCTATAGCCATAACTTAAGTTAGGATTAAACTTTAAGTCCTTCAAATGTATGCTTTGAATTTCTAATCCTGATTCTTGTGCACCTTTTATATAGGCTTCACTCAAAGCATAATTGTAACTTTCAGGGTCTGGATGACCATTGATAACAAGTGTTTTCATTTTCTTTTTTGAGCAAAGAAACATACTTGCCAGAGGGTGGAGTAGGACAAATGTCTAAATCAAAATTTCTTTTCGAATTCTACTCAAATGTCTTTGGGTTATTCCAAGATAAGAGGCTAAATAATTCAAAGGAATTCGTTGTAAATAATGTGGGTTTTGCTCCATTAATTTGAGGTAGCGTTGTTCTGCATTTTCCTTTTGAAGTACAAAAATGCGTTGTTCCATTTCTATGTATTCTAGTTCTGTTAGGCGTTTAAAAAAACGTACCCAGTTAATACTTGATTCTTCTAAGGCTTTAATATAGGTTTTGTTCCACCAAAGATAGGTAGCGTCGGTTAAGGCTTGGAAACTTTCGGTGCTTGGATTTCCCGTAAGAAAGGAAGAATAGGCAGATAAAAAGTTGTTTTCCTGCCTGAAACAATAAGTTATTTCTTCTGAACTTGAATTGTAGTAAAAAGATCTGAAAATACCATTTTGAACAATGGCTACATCATTACATACTTCTCCTTCTTTGGCAAAGAAATCTCCCTTTTTTAGGGTTTTGATTTTACCATCTCTAAGTACTTGGTCAATTTCAGCTTTTGTCAATATACCAAAAGCGTCAAAGGTGTTATATAGTTCCTTCATTAATGTTCCTTAAATGTTTCCTAATCCCGGCACTGTTATTTATAAATCCAGAGAGAATTTCTATGTACTCATGGTTTTAGGTTCTAAAAATGCAAATTCTTTTCACGAAGTGCTTTTTCAATCGGATAAACGGTTAGTAGAAGATGATTCAGCACGTGATAAAGGTTTATTTCCCCGCTAAGCTTAATATTTTTTTATCTTAGAAGCATGGATATGGAAATGTCAAAAAAGAAGCCTGCCTTTAAGATTAGTGATACTTTAAGAGCTTATTTAATTGAATACGATAGAGAAGAGTCTATTCCCCTTTCTTATGAGGATATGAAACGTTGGTCGGACAGTTTGCCCGTAATCGATGCAAATGGTAATGACACACTTTGGCGTTCAGTAATGTATCCACAAACTGATCAAGAAGAAATTTTTGATGGTTTAAGAGAAATATACGCCTTGTTGAAAACAGATGGTGACACCACCATTATTAAGCACTTAAAGATTTCCAGAATTGAATATTGTTTGTTCGGAAATTCCAATCCATTTCGTATAAAAATCGTGAATATGATTAACGATAACCACGATTATTTCTACATCAAGAAGGCGGACGCGAGTAGAGTATATGGGTTAGAGCTAGAGCATATTCTAAGTCCCAACCGTATGTCTTACATCGTAGATGGAAACACCTTGGTAGAAGATCATATCGCAGGAATTCCAGGTGACATATTCATGGAGAGTTACATGGAGAACTCTAATTTTTACCCGGTAGGTATGGCCAAAGAGTTTGTGAAGTTCAACGAGCGTTGCTTCATCATGCTTCTTGGAGATATGCGTTCGTACAACTATGTGATTGACGTAACGCCTGATTTTGATAAAGAACAGTACAGGGCGAGAACCATAGATTTTGATCAACTCTGTTATGAGGGAAGGAAGAATTTTTACAAGCCTCAGTTCTATAAAGAG
>NZ_JAWWCF010000274.1:0-2910 GCF_033720595.1 Lishizhenia sp.
AATAACCAATTGGTTTTTCCTCCTCGCATTTTTGCTGAAGCCCAGACAACGCTCAGCAATAAATATTTCCCAATGTTCTTTTCTGGTAATGCGTCATACTCCATTTGAATACGTTCTAACCTCCATTCGCATCCACTTACTGCTTTGGTTAGAAGTTTCTTTAATTTATTGATGATTTGCCCAACGTATTTAGGGATAGTTTTCTCTATTTCAGAACTATCCAAATCTTCGTGTAATTCAACAAATTCAATAATATCATCAAGCTTGCTTACTGTAGATTTGACATCTATTAACAAGTAGTTTAAACTGTCATAAGGCACATAATTCCTTCTAAAATCCTCGAAAATAGTAGAATCAAAAGCCTCGTAAACTTTATAAAACTTATTGGCTAAGGTCTTGTAACTAGTGGTTAAATCAAAAGATAAACTCTTTTCAATATTCGTTTTAAAACGAGTTTCTTGGATTTTATAACTTCTCCCATCTCTATCCTCTACCGTATCATAAAATTGAGCTGAAGCGGTAAGCTCAGATCTATAGGTTATACAAAGGTTCAGTAAATTATTCAGTTTATCTCTTGATTCTTTTAGTTTACTCATGCTTTTCTTCCAAACCTACGAAAACCATGCAGTTGTATTTTAACAACGAAAGATTTAAGGGGGAAACTCCCCTAAAGTAAGTTAGGCGAACACCGAAGTGCTCGCCTTTTGGGTTTAAAATTTCTCCCAAAGTGATTCGTAAAGCTCGTGGAGGTTTGCAAGATCTAAACATTGATCTCTAAACGGCTCTGGTAGCTGCTCACTCCAAATTACAAAGTGAAATAGATAATCTCCGAGAATTAGAATTTCTGGAAAAGTGGCCGCCGTGGCTGCTAGTTTTTTCTCCATGGGTGGGAGTGTTCTGAAATGCTTAGCATCTTTTAAAAGTGTGCTAATGTCTATGCACTGAACCTGATTTTCAGTGCCTTTGTTCTCTTTTTTGGTTGTCATGCTCAAAAAGATTGTATGCGCCACTTCCCTTAGGGTTGACAACCAGATTCAGCGAATCGAGCTGTGTCCTTTCGGATACACTATCCATAGGAAGTGACTTATCGTAAATAAAATTTGTTCAGATTTTCGTCTGAATCCAGTTGTCACGACAAACATACATCAAAAAACAATTCGCTCCAAAAAGCGCTGTAATAGAGGGTGTTGCGGGTGTGTCTCATTTCAAAAACATTGCAACACTTTTGATACACTCCAAAGATAAAGCCATAAGTGATTTTTACAAAAGGAAAAAGCCCCTTTTTAACGTGTAAAAATGGGGCTTTCATCATGCTAACCTAAATGAAAATATACTTATAAAACAGCTCTTGGGTAAATGTAGCAAAAATGTCTCATTGTGTTGCGAGATTTTTTTTGATTTTTTTTTCTATTGCATTGTTGATTTATATCTTTCTATCATCTTATCCATGTTTTTTAAATCTCTAACCATATAATACTGATTAAAAGTTTTGAAAAGTTCTAATCCCTCTGGATTTTTATCTGGGTGAAACAATTTAGCGCCTGCTCTTAATGAGGCCTTTAGCCTTCTGTCATCTACCCAAACTGGTGTTTCCTGTGCTTTTAAAGCAAGAGCTTTGTCCCTATAGAAGCGTTTTTTATGCTCAATTGCCACCACCCTGTTAATTAATTCTTTAATACAACTTTGGTAATGTACCAAGAGTTCTTTTTGGATATCGGTTAAGGGATATTCTTCTAGAATAAGACGTAACAAGTTGTAGTAGCTCAACCTATACTCACTTTCTATGCTATCATAAGCTAAAAAGGGAATATTATCTTCTGGCGTATATAGAAGCGAATTTAAAACACCTGCATTACGTGCTGCATTACTCCATTTTAAGGTAGTTACACAAAATTTGTACAGATCAAAAGGGTCTACAAGTATAGCTTTACTCAAGTTTATTGTGTTTAGGCTATGAGAGTAATATTTACCTGCTGGCCTATTAAACATATTGAGGGTATGTTTCTCATCTTTTTTAAGATTTGGAAAAAACTCTGTTGATTTTCTTACCCGTTCTTTATGATACTGGAAATAACTATCTATAAATTCTGATGTATCTATTTTTCTATGTTTACAGATTTCTAGGAATATTTCTCTATTCATAGAAATAGTTTCAGCACTTCGGCTAACTACTTTTTCGAATTCATTAAACACGAGATTTTTGTAAAACTTAGGTTTATCAAGATACCTCTTGAAATCTCTATGAAAGGAATAGTTGAAAAATTTAAAATAATCTCCAGAAGAAAAGGGAAATTCTAAATCTACATTAAGCATACTTGTTTTTATTTCTTCAATCATATTTTTGTGTTGTATTACAGGTTCGTTAATGCGCATTTTGTATATGTAATAATGCGCATTAAGGTTAAAATAGACCGTGCAGGTTGTGTATTTTTTTTTCTGAACGAACCGACATCTCGGTTCGTTCAGAAGTGAATAATCATGATTTTTGATTCTTTTGATGGTTATTAAATAAATCTAATTGCTGGTCAATTTCATTTTTATCCATACTGTTTAAGCGTTGAGAAGCATTTTTTACTGACGACTTTAACGCTTTTATCCTTTTAACTCTTGGATCCTCCTCCAACTCTTTCTCCAAAGACTCAATTTCTATTTGATATTTTGTCTTTTCCTTTAGAATTGAAGTTCGCTTAGTAAATGTGTCAAAAAGGGCATCGTAACACTCTTGTTGATATTTTTCTACAGTTGACTTAATTTCTGGTTTAACATTCCTGGAATCAATTCTAAACAACCAACCAAATACATATCGAATTGGTAAAGTTTGCATTTTATATTGCTTTTCATCAGATCCAGTTGTGGTGCTCAGCACCACAACTGAACCCAAAATTGGGTCCTCTTTTAACTTCTTTAATT
>NZ_JAWWCF010000275.1:0-2907 GCF_033720595.1 Lishizhenia sp.
ATAGCCATTTGCGCAATAATGCCATCAATACATTTTTCATTGCCAAAAGTACAGAACAAGCGAATCATGTTATTTCAAAAAGAATATTACAATTAGGTAAGAAGAAGTTAGCTATACTGAGGCCTGCTTACAACTTTTTTGAAGTCGCTGCTCTGACGATTAAAAAAGAACTTGAACCGAAAGGAGTAGAAGTAGAAATTATTCAAACTAAGCTCAACCAACACGACTATACTACAGAGCTCTCTCTTTTGAGGGATGATGGTACTGATGCCTATGCTTTTTTCGGATATGAGGAACTTGGCTTTGCCATGAAACAGGCGCGTGAATTAGGTATAGAAGCACCTTTTTTCGGTTGTACAGAAATTTTGGATGAAAAGTTCTATACCTTTTCTGAAGGTGAAATCGTAGGAACTGAGTTTAGTTATTTTACCCGCGAAGATGGCAACGCAACTTTGGCCAATGATTTTTTCCTCGACTACAGTGTTGAATATGGGCAGACCCCTCCATCAGATTGGCCACCCATGCAAGCCTATGACGCCATGAATATTTTCATTTCCGCCGTACGCGATGTCAATAAAAAAAACGTAGACAAGGATAACTTAAGTGCTTTCATCACAAAAAACTTAAGCGAAATCAAGAATTACTCTGGCATTTGCGGTTTTTTAAACATGACAGACGATAAAAGTATTCAAGGAATCAATTTTAGTTTATACGAATTGGTAAATAAAGGCGAAACAAAAAAAGTTCGAACGCTGTACGAGTAGCTTATGAAAAAATCATATTACATTCTTCTTATTTCAATTTTTGCTCTACTAGCGCATTCATGTTCAACTGAAAAAATTGAAGAAATCAATATTGCATATATAGGTCCACTTAATGGCACAGCGATTGATTTAGGTATACCCGCAAAAAATGCAATAGCACTGTCCATCAAAAGATACAATGCAAATCGTAAAGATGATCAACCAAAAATCACGTTTCATTGGGCCAATGACAATTGGGAGGGATACAAAGCCGTTAATTTATACGACTCTTTAAACGCACTTCATGATTTAGACATTGTATTCATTAGTAATACAGAGGGCACTATCGCATTACAAGATAGAATTGCTCAGAACAATGACATCCTGATTAACCCATTAAACAGCGATTCTCTTTTGTCTTCTATGAACAAAAACACTTTCACCATTGCTAAGAAAACGGAGGAGGCCAATCAGATTATTGGATTTAGGATTATAGAGTTAGGTTTAAAAAAATCGGCTGTACTTTATTACCCGAATGATTTCATGAGACGTGCCGCTCGCTCTGTTGAGGAGGTTATGGAGCACACAAGCTATTCTTGTAAACTAATAGAGACAGAAAAGGGAGACACCAACTTTATTGAATTATTGCAAGAATTAAAAGAAGAAGAATATGACGCTATTGCATTTTTCGGTTACGCCAATTTTGGATATGCCATGCAACAGGCTCGAAAATTAGGTATAACCGCTCCTTTCTTTGGAAGTACCGTTTTATTAGACACTAATTATTACCACAACGCTCAAGAGAGCATAATCGGAACAGAATGCCCCTACTTCAATTTAGCAGATGGTAATTTTCCGCTAGCCAATGAATTTATTTCCAACTACTATCAAGAATATAATAGAAAACCTATATCAATTTGGCCTGCTCTGCAAGCTTGGGATGCCAGTGAAATCATCTTATCTTTTATAAAAACAGCTAATAACAAGGAAAACTTGACTGATCTCACCACTTACCTCCAGCATTCATTTGCAGATTTAGATTTCTATCAGGGAGTATGCGGGAATATTTCTATGGACCAAAACGGAGCCGCGAAAGGTATCTACTTTAGTTTATACCAATACTCGGATAAAAACACACTCTCTAAAGTTAAACGATGAAAAAAATACGCAACATTCTCTTGTTGAGCTTCTCCCTTTTCTTTGTTTTACTTGCCGTTGTTCTGGGCTTTAATCAATATCTATCGAAAGAAGCTAGTAAAACGAATGAAGTCATTGCAAGTGAAATAACCCCTGCCCTATCTGCACTAAAATCAATCAATGCTTTGAATAGAGAGGGAATGCTATTGTTATTTGATAGATGGACGGATAAAAACAATATTGGTACAAGCAATAGAATTAAACAAATACTTGAGGTAGAGATGCCTCATGCATTGAATGAATTGAACACTATTCAAATTAATTCTCCTTACAAACGCAAACTCATTGACAAAATAGATGAGATAATTTCGAAGATTGAAGTCCGTATACAACGCATGGACGAAATCTTATGGGTTACCCACGATGAACAAACCATACTTAACTCTATAGAACTTAAAAATATTGTTCGAACAGAAATCCCACTGCTCAGTTTTGAACTAAATAACACAACAAGTGAACTCGAAAACCTATACGCCACCAATTTAACCATGTTGCAATCGAGGTTAGAAGAGCACCTGAAAAATGTTTCTAATTTCGTTTTAATTGCCATTGTTGTGGGAAGTATTTTAGGTGTATTTCTCGTTCTTCTCGTTACGAGAACTATTGTTTCACCCATTCATCGATTAATCGAAGCAACAGAAAATGCAGAACCTGGAAAAAGTGGAAGGGCTTTAGATATACAATCCCCCAAAGAATTAGCAGAGTTATCAAAATCATTCAACCGTATGTCTGCCAACCTCGCTTACAGTTACAACGAAATACAACGAAAAAATGAAGAGCTTGAACAGTTTGTTTACATTACTTCTCATGATTTACAAGAGCCGCTAAAAACCCTGAATACCTTAACAGAGCGTTTACAAGTGAAGGCCAAGGATAATCTTGATACTACCTCTAAAAAGTTTTTACAATACATCAATACCTCTACACATCGTATGAGTGCGATGGTGAATGGTTTAATGGAACACAG
>NZ_JAWWCF010000276.1:0-2868 GCF_033720595.1 Lishizhenia sp.
AAAAGAGAATATTTCTAAAGGGGGTATTGTGAAAGATGTAAAGCTATATCCAGGGGTCATTGAAAAAGTGCAGAAATTGGCTGTGTTAAGTAATTTTATTTACCAAGATCATACAGAGAGTCCTATCCTAGGAGGGAATGGGAACCGTGAATTTTTAATGCATTTGAAACGTAAGTAGAAGGGTTTGTAAAGTTAAAGATACGGTCTGTTGTATCGTTTATCTCGACTCCGCACCATAACTTATTATTCTGCTGCTTTGAATGAATGTTATGTGTTGCTCAATTGAGTTATAACACTCATTTACATGATGTCTGCCGTTGATTATGGATAACATTTCTAAGTAGTTTAAACCAAGGTTATCAAGCTAATTCATATTATCAAGATGCAGATTATGTAACCCTTCAAAGTTGCCCTATTCAAATTTTCGACAACCATTATTCCTGGATTTTTCAACCGAGGTTATCGAGCGAAGTGGAGATGCCGAAGTAAGAAGTGTTAATTCTTCGCCAACTCTAATTGTCGACCACCATCATTTACCGAACTTTTCTCTTTAGAATCATTTCAAATAAGAAAGCTTGTTTATCTTTGTAGCATGGAAAAACTGGCTGTACAGAAAGGATTTAATGTAGAAGAGGTTCGTAAGGATTTCCCTATTTTACAAACGAAAGTTTACGATAAAAACTTAATCTATTTAGATAACGGTGCAACTGCGCAAAAGCCGCAAGTTGTTATCGACGCTATAGATACCTTTTATGCAAAGGAAAATGCAAATATTCACCGTGGAGTACACTTCTTAAGTCAACACTCTACTGGTTTGTATGAGGAAGCCAGGAATACCATTCAGCGTTACATCAATGCAGAAAACAGTCATCAAGTTTTATTTACAAAAGGAACTACAGATAGTATTAATCTCGTAGCCTTTTCATTTGGAGAATTGGTGAACGAAGGAGATGAAATTATCATTTCTGCTATGGAACACCATTCTAACATAGTGCCATGGCAAATGTTGTGTGAGCGAAAAGGTGCAGTTTTAAAAGTGATTCCTATGTCAACAAAAGGTGAGCTTGACTTAGCGGCTTACCAAAGTATGTTGAATGAGAAAACCAAATTGGTGAGTGTTACACATATATCTAATGCATTAGGTACGGTGAATCCTGTAAAAGAAATGATCGCTCAGGCACATGCTGTTGGAGCCAAGTTCTTGGTGGATGGTGCACAAAGTATGCAACACACCACTGTTGATGTTCAAGGTTTAGATTGTGATTTTTATGCTTTTTCTGGACATAAAGTATTTGGACCAACAGGAGTAGGTATTTTGTACGGTAAGGAAGAGGTTTTAAATGCTATGCCTCCTTACCAAGGTGGAGGAGACATGATCAAAACAGTGACTTTTGAAAAAACTACCTACAACGAATTACCGCACAAGTTTGAAGCGGGTACGCCTAACATTGTTGGAGGTATTGCTTTAGGTACTGCCTTTGAATATTTATCAACCTTCGATTTTGAAGCTGTTGAAGCGTACGAAAAAGACTTATTGGAGTATGCTACTGCTGAATTGAAAAAGATACCAGAAATAGAGTTTTACGGTGAGGCAGAAAACAAAGTAAGTGTAATTTCTTTCTTGGTGAAAGGTCAGCACCCATATGATGTAGGGTCTTTATTGGATAAATTGGGTATCGCCGTAAGAACAGGACACCACTGTGCGCAGCCTGTAATGGATTTCTACAGTATTCCGGGTACCATAAGAGCATCTTTTGCTTTTTATAATACCAAGGAGGAGGTAGATATTTTAATCGCTGGTTTAAAGCGTGTAATTACTATGTTGAGTTAAGACCTTGACCAAGAAGAAAAAACTCAACGATTCTAGGATTTAATTAATTGTGAATCTTCATTAATTTTACAGCATGTCAATAAAAGCAAAAGAAGAAGAGATAGTAGACGAATTCGCGATTTACTCCGATTGGATGGAGAAATACGAATACATTATAGAATTGGGGAAAGACCTTCCTTTAATTGATGAAAAGTACAAAGTAGAGGAGAAGTTGATCAAAGGGTGTCAATCACAAGTGTGGTTGCATGCGGAGAAAGAAGGAGATGTAATGAAGTTTACAGCAGATTCAGATGCTATCATTACGAAAGGTATCATTGCTCTTTTAATCCGTGTTTTAGACAATGAATCTCCAGCGGATGTTGCAAAAGCAGATTTAGCATTTTTAAAAGAGATAGGTTTGCAAGAACATTTATCACCAACACGTGCCAATGGATTGGTAAGTATGGTGAAGAAAATGAAAATGGAAGCGATACAAAATGCCTAAACTATTCAGATGAATAAAAAGATATTGATCATAGCATTAGGGGGACTTATGTCCCTCTTTTCATGTAAAAACCAAGCAGCAAGTGATGCTGTTGAACGTTATTGTAATTGTTTAAGCGAAAATGTAAATGACCCTGCAGGACGCATGGTGTGTATTGATATGATGGACAGCTTGCAGCGAGCATTTGCTCATCAGCCAAGAGTATTAAATCAAATTGTGGAGGAGACAGAAGACTGTCAATTAAGCTTCTAACTTTTCTAAGAAACGGTAAAGATTTTCATTTTTACTAACTTCAGGATTACCTAACACAACCACATTTTTACAGTTATTGCGCTCTATCCACATCTGGAAATTAGTAACCGTAGCTGTAAGCGTACCGTTAATGTCTACTTTATGAGCAGGAATGTTGCTTTTATCTAGGCTAGAAATAATTTCTTCAGAATCTTTAGAGATGTCATGATTTTCATGGAATAAAAGTATTCCATCAACAACTTCGTGAAGTTCATCGTTTTTTCCATCCAATAGATTTACAGGGAGGTCTAGCTTGTCAGAC
>NZ_JAWWCF010000277.1:0-2809 GCF_033720595.1 Lishizhenia sp.
AATTTGCTTTATAATTCCATTGGGTGTTTGAAGTTTAACTTTGGCATTGTCTTGTCGCTCTATGAAAAAGCCAAGGAACTCTTGCTTATAATTAAATAATGAATCCCCAAAGGCAAATAATTCCGTTGACTTCATCATTTTATTAGGATAGTCAGAAACTTGAGTAACATTTACCACATCTGCGGTAACGGTATAGGTTACCTTTGAAAATAAGGGATAAAAGGCATGAGAAACGTTCAGATTGATGTTTTTATATGCTTCATTTTTATAAAGCGGTCTGTTTTTGATCATATTGTCTTTTGCTCTTTTCAAGAGTATATCTGTACTATTTCCTCCAAAACCCCAAAAGTAGCGTACGCTAGCTGATCCTATGGCTTGATCTTGAATAGGAACGGGCTGACCGTAATCAAGAGAAACGATTTGACCTCTGTGTACAACCGCACAAGAAAACAAACTGATAGGAGCAAGGAGGATAAAAAGGTATTTTAAAACTTTGATTTGCATTTGATTTACGTGTTTGAGTTATACTACGAAAATATAATTTTCTTTGGAACGATGCACGAATAGATAGGGTTTGAGGATGTATACTTGAAATGGAGGTTATATGGAGTAGAACATAAAAAGGTGCTTAACAAAGCACCTTTAAATTGAAATTATTCTTTAAGCTTTACTAATAACCTTGGCTAATTTTTTCAAATCTTTACTTTTAAGTTTGTGTGCCATTCCTGTATATTCCGCATAAATGATATCTCCAGATTCACCATTAATAACGTTGATAAATTGGTCGGTATTTGCCTTTATGTACTGAATGTAATAAATCGGTTCTTTGGCGTTAACAACCATTTCATCTAATTCTTTTTGTGTAACGACCTTTATTTTGTAGGGATATTTGCTAAACAATTCTTCCTTCGAAGCAGGTTTCGAATCTTTCATGTTATACCTATTTGTTTCGATTAAAAACTCTTCTGTTACATATAAAACCTCCTTCTTCAATTTTTTCACTTCAGAAGTGTTTTCAGAGGTAAATAACCATCTGTTTTGCCCCTTACTGATGTATTTGTCTATGGTTTGCAATGCATTTTTTAAGTAGGCTAAATTCCAATTTCTAAATTCGGACTCTTCGTAGGCATATCTTGCTAGCTCGTTGATGTCATCCTCTGCAAATTCTGATGCTTTTCTATACGTTTCAGCCGTTGGGAAAAGATTGACTCTTGCAAATACTTCTTTTTCACCACCATCGAACATATACAAAAGTAAGTTTAAGTAAGTTTTTTCGGTAACAGTTCCGCTACTCGAAATTTTTACTTTGTGTAATCCGTTGATGGAGAAAAATGAGTGTTCATCTTCATTCCATTCTCCCTCAACAAACTCGTCGTAACTCACAAATTTCAAAGGGGTGTAGTCCCAAGCTTCATTGAGGGTTTTCTTAAAGGTTTCTAAATTTTCTTTGTCAGAGTTTTGGTAAACAAAAATGGTTTCAGTTGCTCGGAGTTCCTCCAGTTTTTCTTTGTCAAACTCTTTGTTTTTAACGGTAACCCACTCTTTTGGACCTACGTTGATTTGTGCTACGGCACTTAGACTTAGGAAGGTTAGTAATAAACTAGTGATTTTTTTCATTGGTATAGATTTGTTAATGTTGAAGGACTAAAATAGAATTTTCTTTGGAACTTTAGGGGATAGAACCAATTTTAACCAGGGAGCAGGCTAGGATTTTTAAGGAGGACCAAAGGGGATGTTTACTCTTATAATAAAGACGATAAGGAGATTGTCTTTTTCATATTAGGAGTTTAAAAACGCATCAATTCCCAACTCACAACTTCTTCAAACTCCTACCTCCAGAAGCCTTGATGAAAGCCTTTCTATCCTTGTCCAAAATATCAGAAGATATCAGTTCATTTTGTAAGGATAATTCCTGGAAACGTTTGTCGGCTTTTTGGGCCAAGCCATCAATCTGTAAAGCACGCTGGTTAAAGCCCAAGAGTTTTAAACTGTCTAATTTTCGCAAACGAGATAAAGCTACGTATCCTTGACCTTTTTCAAAAGTTGCACTCAAATCTACTTCGGCAGCATCCAAGGTCATTCCCTGACTTTTATGTACCGTAATGGCCCACGCTAAACGCAAAGGAATTTGGTTGTACCATGCCAATTCATTGCCTTGCTCATCATCTATGGTCCATTTTTCTGGCGTGGCAGTTATTACTGTTCCATCAAGCAATTTTACTTTCGGAAAACCAGTTGATTCAAAATCGAAAACTTCTCCCAAAGAACCATTGATGTATCCTTTTTCTGGCGAATTCTTCACAAACATCACTTTGGCTCCTTCTTTTAACGGTAGTTTATCATAAGCCAAAACAGAACGTTTGAGTGTTTCTATCAAGGCTTGCTCTCCAGAACTTGTGGCCCTGAAATTTCGTTTACGACCGGGTAGTTTATCGAGTTCAGTTTCATTTAAAGCATCTACATCTATGTTGTGCGTATACAAACGGGTAGGAGTAATCTTTTCGTCAAATTGCGTGTAGCTCGCCGCTTGTAGCATTTTAAGTTCGTGCTGACCAATCGTGTTATTTCGTAAAGCATCCAAAATATTCGCCAATGGATCTTGGTTTTGTCTGTATTGCTCCGTCAAATAACAAGGGTGGAAATCTGCTTCTCCCCATAGGGTAGACATAAAGCAAAACTTGTCCCTACTCATTTCATTTTCCGTACCAATAGGAGGGAGCTGAAAAAAGTCTCCACACAAAACAACCTGCATGCCTCCAAAGGGATTCTTGTTTCCCTTGAACATACACAAAACCTGGTCAACCGCCTC
>NZ_JAWWCF010000278.1:0-2676 GCF_033720595.1 Lishizhenia sp.
CCTTAGGAGGACTAGGAATTTGGTCATTAATTGATATTATCCTTATTGCTACAGGAAATTTCAAAGATAAAAATGGTATCCCTGTTAAAAATTAAATAGTTTAGAAAAGCGGTGTAGAGCCGCTTTTTTTTATGCCTTTTACTTAAGTAAGTATAGGGCAAACCGCCGGGCTTTCCTTCCAAGGTCAGTTGCCAAAACAAAGCAATCGGTAGCGCTCAAGCTTCTTAGGTCGCTTTATCCCTCCTCGTTTGCCTTTTTTCTTTTGTCTGCCCTCCCTTTCCATACTATCCCTGTTTGGATTCCCTTTGCTCCTTCATGAAGTTTCAACTAACTTTGCTCCCGAAAAATACTCGCTGCATGTTTAGATTAATTATTATACTCCTAGGTGTAATTCTTATTCCATTGAATTCTCTAGGACAAGATTACGCTTGGTGGAACGAAACCCACAATTGGGATGGTTACACCCCCTGGTACGATTACATCACTACCAACACTGCCCACATGGGACCGAATGCCCTCCCTGTACCTATCGTTAATCAAGGAAGGACGCTGCGCAACGCAGAACTTAAAATTGGAACAGATTTACACTTTTCGCCGGGTGATAACACGCAAAATAGCAATACTTCCTTTTACCTCCCTCTTCACACGCCTAAAGTAGGGCTGCAAGTACAAATAGTACCTTTCGAGTTTTACCAGACAGATACTGCTACAAGAAACTTGCGCGCCGCAAGAGGTGAATCGGGTAAAGGTTTTGCAGTAGGCGATTTTTATGTCGGAACCTATGTACAAGTTATCGAAAACCATCGTTTCTGGCCAGATATTATGCTTTCCATCAACCTAAAAACAGCATCAGGATCCAAACTTTCCGACGCACGCTTTACAGATTCTCCAGCCTACTTTATGGATCTGTCTTTTGGTAAAAACTATTCCCTGAACAATTCTCAAACCACCACAATAAGACCTTTTGCTATGGGAGGTTTTTACGTTTGGCAAATGCATGGAAACGCACAACAACAAGACGATGCATTTCTCTACGGTTTAGGTGTAAAACTCACCCATAAAAAACTCATTTTTCAATCCACCCTTGCCGGGTATTATGGTTATCTCAACAACGGAGATAGACCTTTAGTGTTTCGTGCTAAATTAAAAACGAACTTAGACCGTCAATTAAATTACTCTTTTAGCTTTCAAAAAGGGCTACACGACTTCCCGTTCAACACTTTTTCAATTAACTTAGTAGCCAACTTTCACAAATAAACTGAATACAAGCAACCCTCAATAGAGTTGTTAAGTATTTACAACTAAACGGAAACAATCAAATTTACACACCTAAAAAAATGATAATCTTTCGAAAAGAACTCCTCAGCCTACTCACTTTATTTCTATGTTTGAACTTTACCTTCGGTCAAACCCTAAAAAGATATTCTTGTATCGTAGACAGAATTGATCTACATGAGATGGAAGGAAACAGAACCCTTGATTCAACGGGAATTCTACTGTCCAACTACAGGTACCACCCCCTATCAATTTCTCAATTTGGAGTATTATCTTACTATTACTTTAAAGACACAGGGGATAGTATCTACTATAAAAAATGCGTGGACCAAATCAAGTATTTTAAAGACACCTCAAAAGTACATAGCCTATTCAACGGTAAAGGAATGGGGCTTCCGTACAACTATAATTTTTGGGATTTAAAAGCGCCTTGGTATTCTGGCATGACGCAAGGTTATGCAGTAAGTTATCTTTTGCGTTATTACGACCTAACCCAAGATGAAGAAGTACTCCCTATTATTGAAAAAGTAGCTTATGTTTTACTTCAGAATCAAGAAGACGGAGGCACCATTTCAAAAACTCCAGAAGGTTATACCTGGATAGAAGAATACCCCAATTCGAATCGTTCACCACAAGTTCTCAATGGATATATTAATGGTTTAATTGGTTTAAAAGAGTATTGTGACTTCCACCCCAACGATACAATGGCCAAGCGTATCTTTGATGAAACCTACGAAGGTTTTACCAATAGTTTACACCATTTCGACACCCACATGTGGAGTTATTACAACCGAAAAAACAGAGGTCTTAGTAATAAATACATGCGTTACCAGATTTACGAAATGAAACATCTATATGAGCTTTTCGGCGATGAAATCTTTGATAACCAACGAAGAATTTGGAGTGTCATGGCGAATAAGAAGTATATCAAATCCAAATCAAAAGCTTATAAATTTCCGAATCATGACCTCGTATTTCCGGTAAACAAAATAAGTGACAGTTTATTGGGAAGAATTTTACCTTCTCCTCTCGAAGTACACAAAGAAGATCAACTTTATAGCTCAACACTCCAACTAAGTAATAGGGAAAAGCGTAAAATGAAACGTAAAATGAAAACAGAATGTTTGTTTACACCACATACAGACTCCCTTAAAACAGCTAATTATTTAGAAATCCATCACTCCACGTTTAACGCTCAGTCTAACCTTGCGATATATCATAGAAACGCCAAAAATAAACTCGTCCCATTAGCAACAGAAATAATAGCTACCAAAGGAAAAATAAAAATATCTTTTGCGTTAACTGAAGTATCAGATCTAGTTATCGGATTGCAGGGATTCAATCTATAGGATAGTAACATTATTGAATATGATTTTTTCAATACAACATTAGAGAAAGCTC
>NZ_JAWWCF010000279.1:0-2647 GCF_033720595.1 Lishizhenia sp.
CGTAACCGGAGAAATATCTCCATACCCTACTGTTGTTAAGGTGATAATAGCCCAATAAATACTTCTTGGAATGGAATCAAAATTAGAATCTGGCCCTCCTTCCACTAAATACATGATTGTACCCATGATAATTACAATCATCAATACACCCATCATAAAAACGGAAATCTTGTAACGACTATTGCGCAGGGCTTTCATAATTGTTGTGGCTTCGGTAAGGAAGTGTGCCAATTTAAAAATCCTAAAAACGCGAAGCAATCGTATAGATCGAATTACCGCAAGAGAATGTGTTCCTGTAAAGAATACGCTAATATATGTTGGGAGTAAGGACAGTAAATCTATAATTCCATAAAAGGAAAAGATGTAAGACAGCGGCTTGCGAATACAAACTATCCTAAGCACATATTCTAGGGTAAACAATATAGTGAGTACCCATTCCAAGGGTTGAAAAAGCCATTCTAATTTCTCATTGATCCAGACAACACTTTCCAGCATCACCACCAAAACACTCAAAAGAATAGCAATCAACAAAAGTACATCGAACATTTTTCCAGCCGGTGTATCCGCCTCGTAAATCACCTCATGCACTTTTGCACGCCAATCGTTTTTAGCCACTTCTCTTTTGTTTCTCACGTTGGCTAATTTAATCAAAGAATATGAAAAGAAAGAAGGAATAGAAAGGTAACTTTCTCAACATAGCGTAGTTCTATCTGATGTATAAGTGGTCACACAAAACATTTCTATTAATTTTGCGTTGATATGAATATGAGAAACATGCTGAAATCTATATTTATCTTAGGAATACTTTTCTTGAGCCTTTCTGCAGAGTTGTTTGGACAGCAAGCTAACAACTTGATGGATGAAAGAGTTTTAAAAAGAAGATTGGACCAATTACGATCAATAAAGGACGAAGCTTTGCTTCCTAAATACAACGACTCTTTCAAAGCTGAATTTTTAAAATTCTTAGATAATAAAGTAGCCTTTGACTACCCTTTTTCTATGCTTACTACGGTAGGTAAAGTGACTTCTAATGATGGACAAGTAAGGGTCTTTAGTTGGAACGTTCAACTCAACCCAGATCAAAACATCTACAATTGTATTATTCTGAAAAAGAAAAAAAGAAGGGATGAACATGAGATTTACGATTTGAAAGATAATTCTGTAATGCTTCCGATGTTCCCTAAAGAGACCTTGGACGAAAACAATTGGTATGGTGCCTTATACTACGATATTGTTGAAGTTACCAAAGGGCGCAAAACCTATTACACCCTATTAGGATATGACTTAAACAACTCTTTTTCGCACATTAAATTACTAGATGTACTCTATTTTAACGGTAGAAAACTGAATCTGGGTTACCCTTTATTTGAAACAGAAGAAGGGTTAGAAAAGCGTGTTTTCATGGAGCATTCTAAAAAAGCTACCATGACTTTGCGTTATGATGAAAGAAGAAGAAAAATTGTTTTTGATCACTTATCTCCGGAGTCTCCTACCATGAAAGATTTCAGAGAGTATTACGTCCCAGACATGTCCTACGACGCTTACAAGTTTGTAGATGAGGTATGGGTTTTAGAAACAGACATCATCGCAACCAACGCCGAAGAATCTAACAAACTTAAAATCTCTCGCTACGACGCCAAAAACGATACAATAGTAGAAGAGGTTGTTCGTAAAAAATGGAATTCTCCTGACGGTGGCAATACTCCCGTACAAAATGGTTCTCACGAAGCTCAAACGGTTCCAGAAGAGGAATACAATGAGAAGAATGAAAACACTCCGAAGTCGAAAAAAGAAGAAAAAGTTAAACCTCAGAAAGAGGAAGAATTCGGTGGTGTTCAATACGGTAACCTTGGGAAGGGGAAAAGAAAAAGACGTCGTAAATAAAATTTCTTTTCAGCCTTTATCAACAGAGGTAACTTAGATGAATTTTATTTTTATTTTTGTGGCTCCATGAGCGATTACATAGTTTCAGCTAGAAAATACAGACCGCAGACTTTCGACTCGGTAGTTGGACAGAAGTCCATCACTACTACATTGAAGAATGCGATTAAGAATGAGCACTTGGCTCAGGCTTTCTTGTTCTGTGGATCGCGAGGAGTTGGTAAAACAACTACCGCACGAATCTTAGCAAAAACAATTAACTGTTTCAACCGTTCTTCAGAAGTTGAAGCTTGTGACAATTGTGACTCATGTAATTCTTTCAATGAAGGTCAATCTTTAAACGTTTACGAATTAGATGCTGCTTCTAACAACTCTGTGGAAGACATCCGTAACCTGATCGACCAAGTAAGAGTTGCTCCTCAATTGGGAACACATAAGGTATACATCATTGATGAGGTCCACATGTTAACGACTTCAGCATTCAATGCTTTCCTTAAAACATTAGAGGAGCCTCCAAAGCATGCTATTTTCATTTTAGCAACTACGGAGAAACACAAAATTATCCCAACCATTTTATCGCGTTGTCAGATTTTTGATTTCAACAGGATTCAAGTAAAGGACATTGCCGATCATTTGGCTGGAATTGCGGTAAAAGAAAACATCACTGCCGACCCAGAAGCTTTGCATTTAATTGCGCAAAAAGCGGATGGAGCTTTACGTGATGCCTTGTCTATATTCGATCAGATTGTAACTTTTGTAGGGAACA
>NZ_JAWWCF010000280.1:0-2549 GCF_033720595.1 Lishizhenia sp.
GTTGAATTTCCTTGGGATAAATACAGTCAAATCATTGTAAGAAACTTTGTTTCTGGTGCCATGGAAAATACTTCAGCCGTTGTTTTTGGAGATTTTGTTTACAGAACGGAAGCAGAAGCATTGGATAAGAATAGTGATGACATCATAGCGCATGAATTATTTCACCACTGGTTTGGAGATTTGTTGACCTGTGAGAGTTGGTCGAACTTGCCCTTGAACGAGTCTTTTGCCAATTATTCACAGTATTTATGGGATGAGTTCAAATATGGAAAGGAAGAAGCTGCCTACAATGCCCAACAAGAAGCATTTGGTTTTTATAACTCTGCACAGTTTGCCGGTCATCATAACATGATATGGTTCGATTATGAAAACAAAGAAGACATGTTTGATGGTCATTCTTACAACAAGGGTGGTCGTATTTTACACATGTTGCGTACTTACTTGGGAGATGAATTATTCTTTGATGCGATTCAATATTATTTAGAAGAGAATAGCTATCAAACGGTTGAGATTCACAATCTGAGATTGGCTTTTGAAAAGGTGAGTGGTGAGGATTTAAACTGGTTTTTTAACCAGTGGTTTTTTGATGACCACGTGCCTAATTTAATTGTGAATCATGAAGTGAAAGACAGCATTTTAAAAGTGAAAATTCATCAAAATCAAAATTTGATGAAAGCTCCGCTATACCAATTGCCTTTAAAATTTATGGTGTACACCTCAAAAGGGAATTATACCTATAATATTCGCATAGAGGATGAGTACGAAGTATTCGAATTTCCTTTAGATGGAAGCTTGGAGAATTATATTTTGGACAGTGATAATAGCTTATTAGCTGAGGTTAAGACAGACAAACCAGATGCGTTTTGGGTAAATCAATATCGTCAGCGAGAGAATTATTTAGACAGGTATGAGGTGTTGCAAGTCGTAAGGGAAAGTTCTTCAGAAGCCTTGAAAAACATTGTGGTGGAAGCTTTGAATGATCCTTTCTGGGCCGTGCGTTACGAAGCATTGACCATGGTTGGTAAACTCAATAAAGATCAACGTAAAAAAGCATTGAACCTCATCGCTGAATTAGCGTTAAAGGATAGTAAACCTCAGGTAAAACAACGAGCGCTGCATGTATTGAGGTATAAGGAAAAGAAGTCGAAATTACAGGCCTTGTGCGTTCAACTTTTAAAAGAAGATGCTTCTTGGATGGTGAAAGGTGAGGCGTTGAGCGTTTTGGGGGGATTACAGCCCAAATTAGCCTTAGAGTGGGCTGCTAAATTTGAAAATGAACAAGCCAATTCTATTCTTATTGCCATTGCAGATTTATACGCAGAAATCGGTAAAGAGGAACAGTTGAAATTCTTTACGTCACATTTAAATACCAATACAATGAATGATGGAACCTACAGCGCAATGTTGGGTGCCTTTACCTTGTATTTGAAAGATGAAGATATTGCTGTTTTAGCTGATAACTGGAAAATCTACAAACAAGTAGCAGAACGCAAATTAGGCGATGCGGAAAAGTTTGTTCCACTTTACCTAAGGTCTTTAGTCGGACTCATGGAGTTCAGAGCACAAGAACTACAAAACGAAATAGACACTTTACGCAAAAACAACGATGTTGCCATCGCCGCTCAAAAGCAAAAAGTTTTGAATGTTGTGCTTGTAGAAATTAAAGCAGCTAGAGCTTATTTGTCAAGTTCTCATGAGGTAAAATAAAATTAAACATAGGTTATCGAGCGGAGCGCCGTGCAGAGCGGAGTCGAGGTATCGAGATAAGCGCTAAATGTAGAATGATTTTTAAGCTGAAATTAAGGTGATGTCAACTCCATGTGATTGCCATGTTGGGCATTTGCTATATTAATTCAAGAGTGGTTTAGAATTGATTAAAAAGATAGAAATGAGCGAGTTCGCAGAAATATTAAGAGAAAAACTAGAAGCTCAGCGCAAAGAGAGCACCGCAGAAAAAATGAGTGCTTATCTAAAAAACAAGTTTGCATCTTTTGGTATAAAATCACCGCAGCGAAGAGTCATTCAAAAAGAATTCTTTGCCCTGCTTCCGTTAAAAGATGCAGATTTTGATTACCGTGCTTTGGTAAAAGAGTTGTGGGATTTTTCCGAGCGTGAAGCCCAATACATTGCCCAAGAGCTTTTCGCCAAACAACAAAAGAAATTTCACCATCCCGATGATTTGGCGTTCATCGAATTTTTGTTGACCCACAAAGATTGGTGGGATAGTGTAGATTTTATTGCTGCAACCATACTCGGTTTCCATTGTAAAAAATACCCCGAACAAATTCCTTACATGGTAGAACGATTCACAGCGTCTGGACATTTGTGGTTACAGCGTTCAACTTTGATTTTCCAATTAAAGTATAAAGACGATGTAGATTTTGACTTGCTCAAACAACAAATCTTGACTTTAAAAGGAGACAAAGAATTCTTTATTCAAAAAGCCATAGGTTGGAGTTTGCGTCAATATTCTAAGTATAACCCAGAAGCCGTAAAAGCCTTTTTGGAGCAACATGAATTTTCTACCTTGGCCAGAAGAGAGGGGAGTA
>NZ_JAWWCF010000281.1:0-2532 GCF_033720595.1 Lishizhenia sp.
CCTCCTCGTCCGGCTGATGACCAAAAATCATGGACAAGAGATGCGGACATGAACGATAGCTTTAAATACATCTTTGTATACACCGATAAAATTGAAGTAAGAACCGTACTTTATTCTAATGCAGCAGAAGTTGATGAAGTAAATACGGACAACAGATTTGTTTTACCAGAAGGATTAGAACTCTGGGAACCAAGCAATGGTTCAGTTGTTACAATAGAACCCTTACAATAGCACCATTTTTTCAAAAAGAATTGCGTAAATTTGTAATAGATCTTCACCTTTTAGAAGGCACTGAAAGATTAGACCGCAAGGTCGACCCATGCAGTTGTTTTTGAAACTTAACATTACAATATTTAGAGATTAATTGGTGCAATGATATCGAGCTTCTCCCTGTAAAGGGCTAACCCAAGAAGATTTTAGATTTGCATCTGCGTTTCTAACCATGACATTCTGAAGTTTTCAGAAAATGCCCTGCATGGGTTTTTTAAATGAAAGTAAATAACACAAAAAAAGTCCCGACTAATTTAGCCGAGACTTTTTCTTTATACCTTCATTTGGTTATTGAACCATTTCGAAGCTAATTCTTCTGTTCTTCGCCATTTTCAAATCATCTGGATCACCTTCTTCTATTAAAGAAGACTCAACATTTGCTTTCGCATCTACAATTTCGATTTGGTTCGCAGGAACTCCTAAACTTACCAATAAAGTTCTTGCAAACTCCGCACGTTTCTTACCTAAATCTTTCAACTCATCCTCTTCAGTTGAAGCTTCTAATTCAGCCCCATCTGTGTGACCAGTAATCACCAATTTAGCATTCGGGTTATTCTTCATTTCAGCCACAACAGCTTTCAATGAACTTACCCCTGCTGGTGTAACCGTAGATTTACCGTAAGCATAATATACATTTTGAGCAGAAACCTTCTCTGCACTTGTCATATCATTAGTAATCAAAGGTGCTGTTTGGAAAACCAACTGAGAAACTTGTTTCGGTGCCTTTTCATAGTTACACTCACATTTCTCATCTTCTTCTAACAAACGTACACTCACCTCGTCAATGTAGTAGTATGCAGCAATAACTTGCTTTCCTTTTACATCTTTTGGTTTTCTAATTCTCTCATTTTTAACATCAGAAGTATTGGTGAAGTTTCCGATAGTGATGTATTTTTCACCACCTTTTGCAATGTATTCACCACATACTTTATCCCATCCAAACATTCCGTTAAAAACTTCTTCTTTTGGATGAAGAATAAGGTTTTCTTCAAAAACCAATGAATTCAATTTCTCATCAGATCCTGGTTCTTTTTTAGAAATATGTGCTGCTAACTTGTTTGTAGCATATTTAGATAAGTCAGATAAAGAACAATAAAACTCAACGCGGTAACGCTCACCTTTTTTTAGGGGAGAAGAAAATTTTGTTGTAATGTAATTTCTCTCTTCCTTATCTCCGTAAGAAAATGATATAATTCCTGCGTAGTTCATACCATCCTTAGGATCTTCAGTTCCCATAACGTTTTCCGGTGTCATTACATCCGGCATTTTGCTATCTCCAACAAAAAGATCTGCACCAGCTCCAGTTGCTGCTGTCCATCCTTCAGCGGCTTCAATTTGTCCTAAACGACGAACTTTACCTTTAACTGATTCAAAGCTTCCGTTTTCCACCAAGTTTTCATTTTCATCTTGACCAAAAGAGAAAAGTGAAATTGCCACTAAGGGTATTACGGTAAATAGTTTTTTCATTGTTTTAGTTTTATAATTCATAGTTTTTTACTGTGTTTATGAAAGTTTTAACTTTTTCTGGATCAATATCTGGATAAACACCATGACCCAAATTAAGAATGTGCCTTTTACTTGTAAATGAATTTAATAATTTATTCGTTGCTAGCTCCACATTTTTGTGAGAATCATACAATGCACACGGGTCTAAATTCCCTTGAAGTGTTCTGGTTTCTCCAACAATTTTACGAGCATTCGCCATATCCATATTCCAATCTAGCCCTATAGTGTTACACGAACAATTGGCTAAATCAGCTATTGATCTATAAGCACCTTTAGAGAATAAAGTTACCGGTACTTCAGTAATGGCCGCTGCAATTTTCTGAATGTAAGGAAGAGCAAATTCATCGTACTGCTCTTTTCCTAATATTCCTGCCCAAGAATCAAATACCTGAACCATGTGCGCTCCTGCTTTGATTTGAGCTTTCAAATACTTAATGGTCACATCCGTGATTCTATTTAACAACTCATGTGCCAAAGAAGGATTTGTGTACAAAATCTTTCTCGATTTTGAGAAGGTTTTTGAACCTGAACCCTCTGTCATATAACAGAAAATTGTCCAAGGAGCACCTGCAAAACCAATCAAAGGAACACGACCTGCAAGTTCTTTATTGGTAATCTTAATTGCTTCTAAAACGTAAGACAATCTATCTTCTACGTCAATATCAGCCTCCGCCCATTTTAAATCAGCTTCTGACTTGATGGTATTTTCAAACCAAGGACCTTTTTTCTCAATCAACTGATACTCCAAGCCCATAG
>NZ_JAWWCF010000282.1:0-2510 GCF_033720595.1 Lishizhenia sp.
AGTCCCCTTACAGCTATTTGCAATGGGTTTTAGTGATTGGGAACAGGAAACTCCTTATGGGAATAAAATTAATAATTTCACCGAGGGATGCACGCTTTACCTGAGGGGTAAAACGTTTGTCGAACATATTAAAAACTGGTATTTCTACAAAGGACATACAATTGGTGAAATTACTCAAACCGATCAACCTAAAGGGTACTTTGCGGCTGATGAAATAAACAACGTGGTTATATACTTTGATGATGAAAATGATTGGAAAAATTACATAGAAAAAGAAGATTTATCGCCGAAACTCGTAACAAGATGGCATAAGGGAGACTGGAAAGTTTTTGATACTATACTGTTACTTTCCTTATTCTATTTCTTCTTTACCATACCCTTATTAATTCTGTTTGTTGTTGCAGTCGTTAGAGCCATTCGAAAAGAGAAATTCAAACTTAGTGAGCCCTATACATTATCTGTTTTGTTTATTGTAGGATTCATAGTTTTAAGACTAGTCTTAGATGCTTTCCCTCAAAGTATTTAGAATTCACTTTTAATTTATAGAATGAAAAAAAACTTTACAGTAGACAATAACACAAGAGCGAGTAACCCTGGTAATGCAAGCTTAAATCCATTCGTGTGGATTTATCATGATACACAAAAAATATTGGTTCAGACCAGCATTTTACTCTTTTCAATTTTCCTTACCATTCAGGTTTCTTTTTGGTTGATTCCATTGGTTATTCTCTCTCTTTTCAGTAACGGATTTTACTGGTTACACAAGAAGGAACACTTTAGAAGTGGAGATTCTAATGGTGGTATTGTGATTTCAGTTCGTCCAACTTTAGTAGCAGTAGCAACAGATTTAACCCAAGGGTTTGGTCATTACCCTGCAATTAAAATCATAAAATGTAATTCGCTTAAAAATGTTAAAATAAATGATAAAATAGCTACAGTTGCCTTGTACTCACAATCTAAAAACCCAAACGTTCCACACTGGGTAGGATTCAATCCTATTCCACTTTCTTTTGCAACAAAAGATCAAGAAGTTCTTGATAAAGCAATAAAATCCTATGATATGGATCAATGGGAAAGTATAAAAAGTCGTTTAGAAGAATTAGATAAACCTTATAGACCAGGATTGTTCAAAACAGAAATAGAAACCAGTGATTGGAAATCTATTACTAAATGACACGATAAAGTCAATATTGATTTATACAATTGATGTTACTTTTTATCAAAAGTGAATTACACCCGTAAATAATTCAACTTCATTTTGATTAACACTAAAGTCAACTGCAATGAAAATACATCACCTTCTAAATCTAATGCTCCTCTACTGGACTTTCAGCTTCGGTCAAGTAAGCAACATTAATCCAGCATTAACTATAGAGCACTTAAGTTCATCGCACTCAACAACTACAATTCTCCAAGATACCACAACCTATGGTCCGAAACAGTACCAATATGAAGACGGTTATGAAATCGTTTATTTTTATGCGGATAACAGCGAAGTGCATGTGGATAGGTCTAACATGAAAGGCAAGAAATCAAAACAAACGTTGGAAACTACTGAGGTATTGATCAATAATTGTTTGGCCGAAGATGCTGCTTTGATTAAACATTATAACAACCGGTTAACTTTAAAACTTCCTCGAAAGCTCGAGACCTATCAAATCAACTGCACCAATTGCGGTTTGTACAAACATTTGGGGAAAGACACCTTAGGTCCGAATGCTTTTTTTATTAAAACAGTAGCATTTAACACCTCTCCTATTTCTATAGATTTTATTTCAGACCAGGGAGAGTTTTATCAATTTCAATTGGGTGTTCAATTTCCACCTATACCCGATATCTATGCAAACAACAAGCTTATAAGGGATACCCTAACCTACAACACTTTCAGTGATACTTTACACTTAACTACCAATTTCTCTCAAAAACCTTGTTTGGATTTAGGTCACCAAATTTCTGATTGGCGTGTGAGCAATGAAAATGAGGATACGCTTGTATTTGGTTTGGGAAATGCCCTATCACCACAGGAAATGCAAGTTTTAAAAGGAATGAAAAACCTTGTTTTGGTTTGTGGGGTGAAAGGTTATGATGGGGTTATAAGGTTTAGAAAGTTTTCTTTGTTCATTAGGGATGAATAAGTACATCTTTATGAATAGTTTTGTACCATTTTAGCATTAATCGGATCGTCATAAATGTTCAACTTCCCTAGCCTTCAGATGAGTTAAAAGATGAAATTCTCAGGTCATTCACACTTTCAAGTAACGTTATTTCAAATTATAAAAAGTTCCCTCTTCAGAAATATCCATTGCCACCAAATCCCAAGAGATAAAAAGTATGAGTAGGTTGTCTACTCTTTTTTTAGGCAAATCTGACTTCCTGTAGAGTCGACTTAAAGTAGCTGGAGCCTCTTCTTTTATGGTTCTTAAAAAGCTCAATTCTTCTTCATCGAACTTTTCGGGTTTAGCGTGGTTGCGTTTCTTTTGCTTCCACAGACCAATCAAAATTTTGTTGGC
>NZ_JAWWCF010000283.1:0-2483 GCF_033720595.1 Lishizhenia sp.
AGAAATGTTTGAACGTGATAATGAGAAGGAAATACAAAACTATTTAAACGATAGCATCAATAAGAAAGCATTTGATACTTTAGTGAGATTTTGGCCCAATTACGCCACAGATTATGCTCCACTTTTAGAATATTGCAAAGCGGATTCTATCCCCTTTCATGCTACAAATATTCCCCGCAGATTTGCGAATAATGTATATAAAAATGACTTCAGTGCATTAGACAGTTTAAGCAATGAGGAGAAAACTTGGGTAGCACCAATGCCAATCACCTTCTATGATACGCTTCCGCAATACCAAGCTATATTAGAAATGATGGGAGCTCATGGGAGTGTAAACCTAGTAAAAGCCCAAGCTATGAAAGATGCCACTATGGCGTACTTTATTTTAGAAATACTCAAATCCTCAGACCAGGTTCTACACTACAACGGAACCTTTCACTCAAATTTTCACGAAGGAATCTATTGGTATTTAAAACATTACCGTCCGGAAACTAGCATACAAACAATTGCCACGGTAGAGCAAGAAGATATAGAGCATTTGTCGGAGGAACATTTTGGGAAAGCAGATTTCATTATCGTTGTAGACAGTGACTTCCCTACAAGTTATTAAACTATAATTTCTTAATTCCATTGGCGCAAACAATTAAGTTTTGCGCCTTTTTTTCTGCCATCATTTTAAAATTAGCGGCTACAGCATCCTCTCCGTAAGATCTAGGGTGATAGATATGGTAAATAATTGCCTTGTTTCTCATTGACTTCTTTTTCAAACCTATAGCTTCAAGCCTCCATTCTATGTCGGTGTCCTCTCCTACACCAGCAGCCTTATAATCTTCGTCGTAGCCATTTACTTGAACAAGGTATTCTTTACGCACGCCCCAGTTACACCCCATCAAGCCTCTGAGTTTTGTAGATAAATGAAAAAAGGGGAAATAGATACTTTCTTTTACCTTGTAAGAATCTGTTCGCTTCAGTTTTAGAAAAGTTAAACTAGAAAAATCCATTGATGCCAGCAACTCTTTACTAATAGCCTCACCAAGATTCACCCTTCTACCACTCAAGATAGTACCTGGCTCATCTTCCTTTATGTAACACTCTACAAATCGACTGTGAGGGACACAATCTCCATCAATAAATACAAGCAGATTTCCACAAGCAATTTGAATGGACTTATTCAACATCTCATTTTTGCGAAAACCGTCATTCACAGCTTGATGAACATGTTGAATTGGAAATGAATAATCACCTTTTGAAGTCTCTAGAAATTCACGTGTTTCCTCATTATTATCATCATCATAAATAATTACTTCAAAATCCATTGAACTCTGGCGGTTAAAACCGAATAAAATCAATTTTAAATTTTCTAGGTTTTTATAGTAAGAAACAATTACAGAGACCTTCATATTCTTCATTAAGGAGGACGAAAATACAAAATTTGTTTCCATGAAAATAAAAAAGGGAAGCTAAGCCTCCCTTAAAATATTTTATCTGGTAAATGTAAGTAAATCGGTACCTCCATTTCCACCACTTATGTCTTGCAACTCAATTTTATAATCAGAATGTGTTAAAACATCCCAGTCATCTATCAAATCATCAAAGTCGTTAGATTCTGAAACATTAAAAGTTATATTGAAATCTATATCAGAATCATTTGAGTCATCATCAGAGCTACTACTCTTTGTTATCGACCAAGTGCCGTTGTACGTTGTAGCATTATTTGTAGCCACCAAAGATCCATCTTCTTTAAAAGTGAAAATATAACCTTGGAAATTGCTCGTTTCATCGTCTCCAGAATCTATCATTTTAGAAATAGTCCAATCTCCTAAAAGTACAGCATCTTCAATTTGCTCTATCTCTTTTTCAAGCGCCTTGTTCTTACTACATGCACTGAGCATAAAAACAATACCCAGAACTAAAAATATTGTGCGTTTCATGTGTTTAGTTTCTATTAAAAATACGAAAACAAAATCATTCATTACAACTTTTTCACCAAGTACATCCATTAGACCTCTGTAGTAAGCAATGTTGCAAAAAGCCTATTTTTACACTAACTTTTACACAAACAAATCAATTCTTATGAAAAAAGCACCTCTAATTTTTAGTACCATCCTTGGACTATTCATCCTAATGTCCTTTGTTTACCAGCAAGACACAACAAAGGAAAAATCGAATTCAGCCATTATTTACAACACAGAAAACAAAGAATGGATAAGCTCTAAAACTACCCTCATCTCAGCGTTTAATGAACTGGCTGAAGATTATCATCATGTAGATAAAGTATCGCTTTCTAAAATTGATGACGCCGAGTATACTCTTACTTTTTGGTTGAAATCTGGAGCACTAGCAATTGCATACACTTTAGAAAATAATGATGGAAATTTAGTACTTATCCCTTCTAAGGAAGTTTACCTTCATTCTTGTTCAGGAGCACCTTGTAGTTCTGTAGAATTAAAAGGATATGAAAACGATGATAGTTACCCCTCTTG
>NZ_JAWWCF010000284.1:0-2449 GCF_033720595.1 Lishizhenia sp.
AAGGCGCTTAGAAAGTTGATTGCTCAAACCTCTCAAAAACAAATGATAGGTGCTAATAAAAAAGACACCTACGTTTATGAAGTAACCTTGAAAAACAATAGATCTGCAACGGTTGACATCAATATTTTAGACCAGATACCTGTGAGTGCATCAAGCGAAATCACAGTTGAAGCCCTTGAATATTCTGGTGCAAAATACAACATCGATAATGGAGAATTGGAATGGGATTTAAAACTTGCCCCAGGAGAAAGCAAAGTATTACGCATTTCCTTTACCGTTAAATACCCAGAAAAATTTGCTTTCAGAGTTCAACAGTTTAGAACGATTGCCTGTCCATCATTCTAAAAAATGAATAGCACACGGACTGAAAGGCACTATCAACAGGGCCTTTCAGTCGGTTTTTGCTGTTAAAAAAAGTTAAGCACAATTTTAACATTTAATCTTATTTTACCTTCGAAACAAATCTGAAGATTGAAAAAGCTGAGTTTACGAAATATTGCCTTACTTATAAGTCTAGCCATCTTGGTGTTAGTAGGTTTACAACTCTACCAATCTGTTCAGTTGTACCATCAAAAATCAGATGCTTACAGTAAGCGTATAGAGAATACGCTATCAAGTCTGGTCATTAAACATGAAAAAGCTTCAGACTTCAGGAATTACGCTCCAATTTTTGGGCAAGAATTTAGAACACAGTACAAGAGTGCGCTCATCGAAGAGTTTCAAAACCTTTTCCCGGTAGAAGAAAGTGTATCCATTACAGATACCATTATCGTAGAACAAGGTGAGCCTCAAAACTACTATTACATTTACGGTAAATCGTTCGACTCCTTGTCTGGTGTTACGGCTACACACAGCGTTCTGGTTAAGGACATGAACGATGGAAACGCGATGAAATACGCTTCATCCACTAAAGACTCCTTAGACATTGCCGGACAATTAGATAGAAGAGTAAAAACACAATTGTTTAGCAAATCCAAATTTGTGAATCAGAAGATGATAGACATCTTCCGAAACATTTCCTCGCAAACGCCGCAACAACGTATCGATTTAGCTTTTTTAGATACAGTTATTCAAAATGTATTGCGCCAAGCTAAGATCAATTCAGATTACACCTATGCCATAACGGATAAAAATGGAGATATCATTCCTTTTCCCGCTTATACGGATAAGTACGATCTTCAATTGAGTAAGAAACACACCTATGCTGCTCGTTTATTTCCGGGTAACGTATTTGACGCCGATCTCTTTCTAAATATACATTTCAATGAGATGAACGTGGAACTTTTCTCTGAAATGTGGTTAACTCTCTTGGTAAGTATACTTTTAATCTCCTTAGTGATTACCTCTTTCATTGTTCTTTTCAAAACCATCTTAAAACAAAAAAGATTATCAGAAGTAAAGAATGATTTCATCAACAACATGACCCATGAATTTAAAACGCCCATCAGTACAATTTCTTTGGCTTGTGAAGCGTTAACAGACAAAGACATGATGGCCAGTAACCCTGATGCAGTGCTTCCCTTTGTGGGAATGATCAACGATGAAAACAAACGCTTAGGAAATTTGGTAGAACGCATCTTGCAAAGTGCTGTAATTGACAAGGGTGAAATAAAATTGAAAAGAGAGGCACTTGACCTCAATGAAATTGTAAGCAAAGTAGTAGGGAAAGCGAAACTAAGGATGGATGCCAAACACGGACAATTTAAATTGAACTTAGCTCCAGGAAGCATTCCATTTACGGGAGACCACGTTCATACTACAAACATCATTTCTAACTTAGTTGATAATGCCATAAAATACTCTAAAGAACAGGCATCAATCACGATTACAACTGAAAAAACAGAAAAGTACATTCGCGTTAGCGTAGCAGATACAGGAATAGGAATTAAAGCCGAACACTTGGATAAAGTCTTTGATAAACTCTACCGTGTACCTACTGGAAACCTACATGATGTGAAAGGTTTCGGACTAGGTTTAAGCTACGTAAAAGCCATCGCCGATTTAGAAGGTTGGCAGGTTAACGCAGAAAGCACCTTTGGGAAAGGTTCAACATTTACAATAACGATCAATAAATAACGCCATGAAAAACTTAAAAATCTTATTAGCCGAAGACGACGAAAATTTAGGAACACTGCTCAACACCTTTTTAAAGGCCAAAGGATTTGATGTAGAATTAGCACGCAATGGAAAATTAGCCTTGCAGAAATTTACAGAAGCAGAGTTCGACTTCCTTATCTTCGATGTAATGATGCCAGAAATGGATGGATTTACCTTGGCTAAAGAGATCCGAGAATTAGATAAAAAAACTCCCATACTTTTCCTTACCGCAAAAAGTATGAAGGAAGACAAGTTAGAAGGATTTAAAATTGGTGCCGATGATTACCTTACCAAGCCCTTCAGTATGGAAGAGTTATTGGCGCGTATTGAAGCAATTTTAAGAAGAACAGCA
>NZ_JAWWCF010000285.1:0-2438 GCF_033720595.1 Lishizhenia sp.
GAAGGTAGAGTAGGGCATTGTTGGGTAAGGTGTTATTTAATAACTGGGTGCTCGGTAAAATTGAATTTTGAATACGCTTGGCGTAGTTGATACTATCAATAATTTCTTTATGCTGTTCATCAATTCGCTCATTTTTCAGTGTAAGATCTTTGTTGATTTTTTTACGTTGTAAAGAAGAAACCCAAAGACTTATGGTGACCACAAGTATGATACTTATAAAGAGTACCAAAACACGCTTAGAGTTCTTTTCAGAGTTTAACTCCTCTTCTCTAAGTTGCTCTTGAATTTTTAAGCGTTCGATTTCAGCCTCTTTTCTACTCGATTGATATTGGGCTGCGAGCTTAGATGAAGTTTCTTGTGATTCTAAGGTATGAATAGAATCTTTTAATTTTACATAGTTCTCAAGGTAATAAACAGCATTGTCGTAATCCTTAAGGTGAGCATAGGTTTTGTAGAGGTTGAAATATCCATTAAGTGGAGAGACGTCTAAATCAAGACTGTCTACCAAGTGTACAAATTTTTTGTAGTAAAGTATTGCTTCTGTTCTTCCTCCTATGTTTTCTTCGAGATTTCCTTTCGTGAGGTAATTAATGGCCAGGCCATTGAATTGATTTGTTTCGGTATTAAGATTAATTGCTTTATCGATGTATTGATTAGCTAAAGAATAACGCTCTTTTAATCTGTATAAATTAGCTAAATTGTTGTAGGTCGCACTTAAGGATTCTGAACAATTACACTTCTTAGCAATTTCTATTGCCTTTTTGTATGCATTTTCGGCTTGCGAAAGCTCATTGTTGAATTTGTAAATGTCTCCGAGTAAAAGATATGCCTCTGCCTGTACAGAAAGCATGTTGTTCTTTTTGGCCAATTCAGATACTTGCGATAAATAGTAGGTGGAATTGTTGATATCCTTAGATAGTAAAAATAATTTTACAATATCTATATAGGTTTTACAGATGTTTTGGAGATCATTTTGAAGTTCAAAATATTTCAAAGCTTGAAACTCTGCTTGAATGGATACGTCAAAACTACCCGCTTCTCTAAAAATATCGGATTTTCTTTTTAAAATATGTGTTTTATGTGCAATGTTGGTAATTCCAAACTTTAAAGCAATAGTGTCAAATATCTTTAGAGATTTATCGACCATCAAGTTATTTGCATAAAGTTCAGCCAACCTCATATAACTTTCTATAATTATAGAGTCAGAGTTATTAGCGTCTTTTATTTCGTTTAAAAATAATTCTTTGGACTGTATGAAATCGCCCGTATCAAGTATTGATAGATCTTTTTCAAAACTGTTACCACAGTATGGAGCCTTCCAAATAAAGAGTAAGAAAAAAAGGGTTAAAAGTAGTGTTCTATTCACTTATAGTAGAATTATAAATACGCTAAAAATCCAAGTCTACAAAATTAAAAAAAGTTAGACTTCGTTAATCGATGAATAGGGTTTATTTGTCGGTTAATGTTATTCAATCATCGATTAATCGAATAATATTTTAACTAAGATAGTTGTTGATTGTGATAAATGACGTTATTTTGGTGATGAAATTAATCAATAAAATTATAAAAAGATGAAAAATATAATAGTTTTTACAGGAATTGCGTTAAGTGTTATTACATTCGGGTGTTCAAAAAATAATGATGTTGTAGAAAGCGAATACTACACTGCAGAGGAGCAAGTTACAATGACGAACAGAGCTAACCAAACTTTGAAGTTCCAAAATAATACAGAAGATGGAGCTGATCATATTGAAGGAGTATCAGTTGGATGTTCGTTTTTTACGGGTAAAGAATGTACAGTATCAGATACAGATTACGGTTGTAGAGGTGAATTGTTATCTATCGATTGTATGAATTTTATACATGAATTATTGACGAAATTACAAAATGGTGATGATTTTGCTGACCAAGGTGTAGTTACTGCTAACTTAGATGCGTTTAACGGATTGTGTCCAGACAAAATGATAGAAGGAGTTGTTGATGGTTCTGTAAGAATGAATATTGTAGCTTTAAGTTCTACACCAGAAGGAAGTGCTTACATCGAATTTGAAAATTCAACTTCTCGTGAATTGATCATGGCTACACAAATTAATTTTAAATAATGAAGAAACTAGGTCTATTAATAGTATTATCAGCTTTAATTGTTTTTCAATCTTGTAATGAAAACAAAATTGAGAGTTTTACCGAGGAAAGTAAATTCAATTTAGTTGATTCTATCTGTATAGACCCGAATTTTGGAGTCTCTTCACTGAGTGCTTTTGAATTGGACGGAGAAGAATACTTTTCTGTTGCGAACTTTAAAACTCAAAAAGAGATTCGAATCTTCAACTCTAAAGGTTTAGTACAAGCTGTAAGTCTTAAAGGTTTTTCAATTTTCAATGATACTCCCTTGGCATATGAGGTGCTTAATTTAGATACTATATTGATCATTTTAAATC
>NZ_JAWWCF010000286.1:0-2433 GCF_033720595.1 Lishizhenia sp.
GGGATAGATTTCAAATAAATTATTTACGTAATTAAAATCGAAGTTATCTGTAGTTAATACGTATCCGTTGTCAATGGCTTCAGACAGACTTGCTTTTCCTGCGTTATTTACATCACCACTTGGGTCTATCAATATACCGATGAGGTTCATTTTTGTTTCGTCCCAATCTTGATCGAGAATTATGGAAGCATTGATTGTGTGTGTTTCACCTACGGCAACGGTAGCAGGTAATGAATTTACCATTCCTCCGAAACTTGGGTAGATACCTCTTCCAACATGGTTGTAAATCATTTGTGAAGCGGGTACTGAACTTGGTAAATCTCCCCAGTTATATCCAGCAGGATCTATCAAGGTAATCCCTTGAGAACCGTAATAATTAGCTTGGTTGTATCCGCTTGTTGTTCCGGTAACACTGTCTTCTGTTAAAATGATAGCGAGTTTATAATTGTTGTTGATCGCCTCTATGATTTCTGCTGATAATGACATTTTTAACTCACGTGTTGTTGCATTAAATTCAGCACCCATTTCTATAAGGGCAGAGGGTTGTGTTGTTATTCTTTGTATAAAATCTTGGCGCATGGCAGATGGGTCTATGTCCGCACCCCTATCTACAATTCCGCTCGGGTAACCATTGATGTACGCTCCAAGTGCAGCGTCATACGTAGCATTTGCCATTGGATCATTGTTGTGTACAGCAACTCCCGCCCAGAAATCATGAAATTCTATTTCCATTTCATCCATGGCCACGGCTCCTCTCGGACACCATCCACACCATGTTCCTGTTGCTTCTTCACCAAATACCATTCTTCCAGGGTATACTTCTATGGGAGTTAATGATTGAGATTGACTATCGTCATTGCTGTCATCATCTAACCCATTTCCGTTTACATTAGTGATTGTTGCTGTAAAATTAGCTGCACCACTACTTAATGTAATGCTATTACTCAAACTTAATTCTACTTCATCTAATGACGCAAGGTTTAAATTTGTAAAGGTTTCTGTTGTTTGATTTCCATTATAATCTAAAGTGACCTCAACAGAATTGATCGTATTTACTCCTAAATTTCTTATGCGTATTTCAGGTGAATTTGATTGTCCTACTAATACAGATTTTGGGTCTAAATAAGTTAAACCTGCATTGGTTGACGGGAGTGTGTAAGGGGTAATAGTGTAAGCGATATCATCCAGATAAAATTCAGCGCCCTGAATACTGTAGATATTTAAAGAAGCTATTTGATTGATAGAATTGCTAAAACTTCCAACATTGTTATTATCAATAAAAACCTCCCAATTGTTCGTGTTTAAATTCAATTGCATACTGAACTTGAACCAAGTTCCTTCTGTGTAACTGGTCGTAAGGAATGTTTCGTCGGTATTGTAAACCTGAAGTGTTCCATTACTAAAATTAGCATCCATGGCCCAAGCATTTCCAATGGTGCTTTCTTTTTGAAAATTAAAGTAGGCTTTTTTTCCATTGGCCACGTACATCCATACTTCAAAATCGAAGTTACCCGTTGAATATTCACCTCCAAAATCTTTCACGATATCACCCGGACCACCCGATCCAGTTGCTAGGAAGTATAAGGCATTCGTTCCGCTGTGTGCAAGTGTTGAGCTTACGGCTACGTCATCAGATCCACCTCCAGATCCCGACCAAGTCGTCCAATCTGCAGTGGTTCCAATCTGTGTACCGGCTGCATAGGATTCAAAGTCATCAGAAAAGGTTTGGCCAAAAGTTAAGGAGCTGGCAAGCACTCCTGACATTAGGGGTAAAAGTTTTTTCATAGTTCTATAGTTTTATCTAAACCTAAATAAAACTTAATGGAAAGCAAAACGTTGATAATGGCATTCTTGTAATCATAAAAAAGGCCCATCTAATGAGATGAGCCTTCTGTAGTTTTTATGGTGAACCTAATTCATACGCTTTTGACGTTGCATTGGGTTTTCGTTCATTTTCTTTTCTTGAAACAATTGGTATCTACTCGGTTTTACTTCTTTTGGCCAAGCGTTGTTGTTCAAGTTTGTGTCTCCTGTTTCTAAGAAGGGATCTAGTCTAAATGAAACTACTTCTTCCTCAAAAATAAAGACTTTGCTGATGTTGTAGTTGTCTCTCATCCACACTTCAGCAGGTATGCGAATGATTTCTTCTGTTCCATCGACAAATGTTGCTCTAATAATTAATGGCATCACCAATCCTCCAATGTTTTCAAAGTGTAATTCATAGAAGTTATTGTTGGCCGCTAATAAATCCAAATCCTTTTCTGATGGGGGTTGAATGTCATCGTAAAATCCAGAGATAAGTATTTTTTCATCCTCGTCTTTCAAACTGCGAAGAGCCCACACCAACCGCCAGGCGGCATTGGGGAATATTGATCCTCCCAAACCGGAGTGGGATTCTCGTTCGGCTGTCTGAACTGAAAGCTCGACGTAGAC
>NZ_JAWWCF010000287.1:0-2403 GCF_033720595.1 Lishizhenia sp.
AGGTGAAAGAATCACTGATAAAGGAGTTGGTAACGGAATCTCGTTATTGATTACTGTTGGTATCTTGGCACGTTTCCCACAAGCGGTATTTGCAGAAGCGATTGATAAAGAAAGCCCAGCTATTCCAATTTTACTTGAAATCGTTTGTTTCATGGCTATCGTTTTAGCGACTGTATTAATTGTACAGGGTGTGAGAAAGGTACCTATGAACTATGCAAAGAGAGTAGCTTCAGGAAGAGCGGAAGCAGGTGATCTGTCTGCAAGATCTTACCTTCCTATCAAGGTGAATGCATCAGGTGTAATGCCTATCATCTTCGCACAGGCAATTATGGCTGTACCGGTGATGGTTTTTGATGCTTCTACGTTCGGAATCTTTGGATTTTGGTACAACTTGGTATTAGCTGTATTGATTGTAGTATTTACTTATTTCTATACTGCTATCATGATTAACCCGAAGAAAATGGCGGATGACATGAAGCGTAGTGGTGGATTTATTCCAGGTATTAGACCGGGAGAAGAAACTGCTAACTACATTGATGCCCTAGTTTCTAGGATTACATTACCAGGATCGATTTTCTTGGCTTTGATTGCAGTGTTACCAGCAATGGCCTACATGGCAGGTGTTGGACAAGCTTTTGCATTGTTCTTTGGAGGAACTTCTTTATTGATTATGGTAGGAGTTGTTTTAGATACGCTTCAGCAAATTGAAACGTACCTATTGAACAGACACTACGATGGATTGATGGAAGGAACGAAAATCAGAGGACGTAGAACAGCCGGAGAAGTATCTGGATTTTAAGATAAAAGAATGGCAAAGCAAGCATCTATAGAACAAGACGGAACTATCATCGAAGCATTATCTAACGCAATGTTTAGAGTTGAGTTGGAGAATGGACACGTGATTACCGCACACATTTCAGGAAAGATGAGAATGTACTACATTAAGATTCTTCCTGGAGATAGAGTGAAAGTAGAAATGTCTCCTTATGATTTAACAAAAGGGAGAATAACTTTTAGATACAAGTAGGAGAGATCCGAATAAAAACAAAAAGAAGATGAAAGTAAGAGCTTCAGTAAAAAAACGTAGTGCAGATTGCAAAATCGTTAAGAGAAAAGGAAGAGTTTACGTGATAAACAAAAAGAATCCTAAACTTAAACAAAGACAAGGTTAGGCTTAATTATTTGAATTATGGCAAGGATTGCAGGTATAGATTTACCAAAAAACAAGAGAGGTGTTATTGGTTTAACATACATCTTTGGTATCGGTCGTTCTACAGCAGCAAAAATTTTAGCTGAGAACAAGATTGATGAGAACATCAAAGTTCAAGATTGGACTGATGAGCAATTAGGACTTATCCGTGAGTCTATCAACACAATTAAAGTTGAAGGGGCTTTACGTTCAGAGGTACAATTGAACATCAAACGTTTAATGGACATCGGATGTCAAAGAGGTATTCGCCACAGAGCTGGTTTACCTTTAAGAGGACAAAGAACAAAGAACAACTCTCGTACAAGAAAAGGTAAGAGAAAAACAGTTGCAAACAAGAAGAAAGCAACTAAATAATAAGTAAGATGGCAAAAGCACAGAAGAAGAAGAAAAATGTTAAAGTAGATGCAGTTGGTGAAGCGCATATTCAAGCTACCTTCAACAACATCATTATTTCTTTAACTAACAATGCTGGACAAGTTATTTCTTGGTCATCAGCTGGGAAAATGGGATTCAAAGGTTCTAAGAAAAACACTCCATACGCTGCACAAGTTGCTGCTGAGGATTGTGCCAAAGAAGCTCATGACTTCGGATTACGTAAAGTTAAAGTTTTTGTAAAAGGGCCTGGAGCTGGACGTGAGTCTGCGATCAGATCTTTACATAACTCAGGAATTGAAGTAACAGAAATCGTTGACGTTACTCCATTACCACACAACGGTTGTAGACCACCGAAAAAGAGAAGAGTTTAATAAAAGAATTTTTAACCCGAGTGGATTTATGGTTATCGAAGGAATTACGCCTTAATTCATAACCCCACTCATTACTTAATAAAATGGCAAGATATACAGGTCCAAAATCAAAAATCGCACGTCGATTTAGAGAACCAATCTTCGGCCCAGACAAAGCGTTGGAAAGAAGAAGTTACGGTCCAGGACAACATGGTCCTAACAAAAGAAGAGGAAAGCAATCAGAATATGCTATCCAATTAGGAGAAAAACAAAAAGCGAAGTACACTTACGGTATTTTAGAGAAGCAATTCTCTAACTTATTCAAGAAGGCATCTTCAATGAAAGGAATTACAGGTGAGAACTTGTTAATCCTTTGTGAGAGCCGTTTGGATAATACTGTTTTCCGTTTGGGAATCGCTCCTACAAGAAGAGGTGCTCGTCAGTTAGTATCTCACAAACACATTACTG
>NZ_JAWWCF010000288.1:0-2401 GCF_033720595.1 Lishizhenia sp.
ATAAAAAAAACTATGAACATGAATATAAAGTATACACTATTTGGAACAGCCTTTTTAGCCTTAGGTGCAGGGTTGTTTTCCTTTAACACGACAGAAATTAAAGCGGTTTCTTCTAAAGAAATAACAGCGCATAAAATAAATTCCTCAGGATCAGTTTCAGGAAGAACCGGGGCACCTGGGGAAAGTACTTGTACCTCTTGTCACGGAGGTTCAGTTCAGGATGGTTCATCGGTTATTGAGATTAACTTCCCAAATAATGAAACTACATTCTTACCAGATGAGGTGTATAATTTGACTCTTAATTTCCCTGGTGGATCTGCAAAAAATGGTTTCCAATTAACCGTTCTAGATAATTCAGATAGTAAAGTTGGTTCTTTGTCTAGTCTTGATAATACAACTTCAACTGCTGCATTTTCAGGAAGAGAATACTTAAACCATACGTTTAATGGAACCGGTCAAACCTCTTGGGATTTTCAATGGATTGCACCTGCAGCCTCAGTTTCGGAGGTTACTTTCTATGTTGCAGCGAACAAAACCAATAGTAGTGGAACAAATTCAGGGGATGTTATTTACACCCACAGCTTGAGCTTTGCACAAGATCCATCTGCAGGTATTTTTGAGTTACAAGAAAATGAAATGGATTTCCAAGTTGGTTATTCAGCAGCAGAGAATACCTTGAAATTGGATGTAAATGTTGAAGAAAAAAATACAGCTTTTGTAAGTGTTGTTGACTTGCAAGGTAAGGTTGTTTTTGAAAAGAATTTGGGTGAATTGTACACAGGTATGAACAACTTAAGCTTTTCAATGCCTGCAACATTAGAGAATGGAATATATGTAGTGAACTTTGCCCTTGGTAATGATTCAGCTTCTGAAAAATTGATGATCACTAAATAAATAAAGATTGAGTTAAACGAAAAAGGCTAACCTTGTGGGTTAGCCTTTTTTATGTCTTTACTTTAAGTATTTTCTAATTTCATCTTCCAAACAATCTACAAACCTAGGGTGGTCATTTGAGCTTGGAACTAAATGAACAGCTTCGCCGCCCATTTCTTGGAAGTCTTCGTGGTATTCTGTACCTATTTCTATGATTGTTTCTAAACAGTCGGCTACAAAGGCTGGACTAAATGCCAAAACCCTTTTCGCTCCTTCTTTGGCCCATTGTTCAATGAGTTTATCAGAGAAAGGTTCTAACCAATTTTTATCTAGTCTAGACTGGAATCCAACGGTATAATCACTTTCTTTTATTCCGAGTTTGGCAGCAATCAATCTTGATGTGGCAAAACACGTGGCTTTATAACAGAATTGGTTTTTCTCATTGATTTCTGTTTCACAGGGTTGGTCCTCACACAAATCATTATCATATACCTTATCTACCTGTCGCGTTGGTAAACCGTGGTAAGAGAATAGAATTTTATCGTAAGAAGATAGGTCGAAATCCTTTGCTCTATCCACCACTGCATCAATGTAAGCAGGATTGTCGTAAAACTGAGAGATAACATTGATTTCGGGAATCACCCACCATTTACGGATGATGTTCATGGCTTTTTCAATCGCAGAACCAGTAGAGGCACTAGCGTATTGTGGGAAGAGAGGGAGAATTACGATTCTATCGTACTTCTGTTTTCTCATTTCTTCTAATACCACATCCATCGAAGGGTTTTGGTAACGCATTGCCATGTGTATATGCACATTTTCATCTGCGCTAAATCTTTCTTGAGTCAAACGAACTACACTCTCTGTATGCGTGATAAGGGGAGAAACACCATTTCCGTATTCCCATAGTTCCTTGTAAATTTTAGAAGAGTTACTGGTTCTGAAAGGAACAATAATTCCATTCACTAATAGTTTTCTTCCGAACCAAGGTAAATCAATTACTCTTGGGTCATTTAAAAATTCACTTAAATATCTTCTAACATCCTTTTTTGAGGGACTATCTGGTGTTCCCAATTGGATGACTAATACTCCTGTTTTTTTCATACTCAAAGATTCGCGGCCAAAGATAGCTGCTTATCTTAACATAGGAAAGCTTAGAATGTTTATTCGACGATTGATTTTTTTTATGAACGAGAAAAAATAAGTTTCCTTAACTCGTCTCGTTCTTTTTTCAAATCGTCTAAAGCGTGCTTTTTATCCATCATTATAAGCATGTATTGCCATTTATAACTGATGTGTTTAAGGTAACGAGCAAACCAATAAGCGAAGATTCCTGATAGGGGAAGACTTGCAAAGTAGAACAATGCTTCTATCCAGTTGAGATGAAATTGAGTAACAGCGAAATAGGTAAATATACTGTAAGTGAAGGGGTAGAAAAAGAGTCCTAGGAATACAGCAAAGGGAGCATAGTACTCAACATCTGTAGATAGTTTTGGGATAATCCAATCGGTTAAAAGGTATTGAAGAA
>NZ_JAWWCF010000289.1:0-2264 GCF_033720595.1 Lishizhenia sp.
CCAGGATTAGTAATCTCACCATCGATGTACATATTACCGCCAATAAAAATGGTAATGGTTGTAGAGATTCCAATTAAGAAAACAATAGTTGGCATAAACAGCGCATTGGTAAAGACCAAGTCCATATTACGCTTTAAATAATTTTCATTTGAGGTATTAAAGATTTTGTTGAATCCTTCTTCTGCACCGTAAGCTTTGAGTACTCTCACTCCTGAAAAAGTTTCTTGTACAATGGAGCTCAACTTAGATTGTTCACGTTGTACACGCTCACTTTGCTTGTTCATTCTATCCGAAACTTTGTACACCAAGAACGACATAATAGGAAGCGGCAATAAAACCCAAAGTGTTAATTCTACATTAATAGAAAGCATTCTCCAAAAGATGAAACTAAATAAGAATACAAGGTTTACGGTATACATAACTCCAGGTCCTAGGTACAATCTCACCTTAGATACATCTTCAGAAATACGGTTTAATAAATCTCCCGTTGAATGGCGCTTGTAAAAGTTAAAATTCAATTTTTGATAGTGCTCGTAGATTTCATTTTTCAAATCGTACTCCACATATCTTGACACTTTTATGATGGTTTGACGCGTAAAAAAAAGAAAAATCCCTTTGGTTAGGGATAATAAAAAGTACATTCCAGCAAGACTAAAAGCTAACCAAGCAATATTTTCTATGGTTTCGTTAGCGGCGATTTTTTCCTGAAAATCATTCACAGCATCCTTTACCAGCTCTGGCATCTCTATCACCAGAACGTTCTGAATGATAATAAATAAGACTCCTAAAAGTAAATGCCATTTGTATTTTAGGAAATATTTGTTGAGATAGCTGAGAGACTTCATGTTTTAATTTTCTATTTTTGCACCGCGTTTTGACTTCAACGGAAGACAAAATTAGGCAAAGAATTGGAATAATAAAGATTCTATTTAATACAGTATTGAAATGATTGAGGTAAAGGAAATGAGTGCGACAAATTTGGCTGATAATCCAGTCATAGCACAAATGTCTATGTTAGGCCACGAGCAATTATTATTTTGTAATGATAATGCAACAGGCTTGAAAGCTATTATAGCTGTTCACAACACAGTTTTAGGACCAGCACTAGGTGGAACTAGAATGTGGATGTACAACAATGAAATGGAAGCATTGAACGATGTTTTAAGGCTTTCTAGAGGTATGACCTACAAGAACTCAATCTCAGGGTTAAACTTAGGGGGTGGTAAAGCCGTAATCATCGGTGATTCTAAGTCAATGAAATCTGAAGCCCTATTCAGAAGATTCGGAAAATTCGTAAACAGTTTAGCAGGTAAATATATTACAGCAGAAGATGTGGGTATCAATCCACAGGATATGTCGTGGGTGAACATGGAAACTGAGCACGTAGCAGGTCTACCAGGAAGAAGTGGAGATCCTTCTCCAGTTACAGCTTACGGTACCTTCATGGGAATGAAAGCTTGTGCTAAAGAGCAATTTGGTTCTGACAACTTAGCGGGTAAAACAGTAGCGGTTCAAGGAGTTGGTCACGTTGGTGAATACTTAGTAAAACACTTAACTGAGGAGAATGCAAACGTTGTAATCACTGATATCAACCAAGATGCTTTAGCAAGGATATCTAAGGAATATGGAGCTACAGTAGTTGGTTTAGATGAGATTTACGATGTAGACATGGACATATATGCACCATGTGCTTTAGGAGCGACAGTAAACGATGCTACTTTAGAGCGTTTAAAATGTTCGATCATCGCAGGAGCTGCCAACAACCAGTTAGCGGATGAAAATGTACACGGAGAAATCGTTCGTCAGAAAGGAATTATCTACGCACCAGATTACGCATTAAATGCAGGTGGAGTTATTAATTGTTACTCAGAGGTAAAAGGTTTATCTTCGGAGTGGGCAATGAGCAAAGCAGAAGATATCTACTCTACAATCTTAAACATTGTGAAGAGATCTAGCTCAGAGAACACGCCAACATTTGCGATTGCAAATAAAATGGCAGAAGAAAGAATTCAATCAATAGGTAAGGTTAAATTACCGATGTAATAATTAGTATGCTAAATAGAAGACACTTAAGAATAAAGGTATTACAATCACTCTACGCTTATTATCAAAGTGATAAGGAAAGTGTAATTCGAGCAGAAAAAGAAATGATGGAGGCTATAGATCGTATTTACGATCTATACCTTTATTTCTTGTTAGGTTTTGCAGAGTTGAAAAACGTTGCAGAACACCGTATCGAAGAGAATAAGAAAAAGATTTTACCA
>NZ_JAWWCF010000290.1:0-2254 GCF_033720595.1 Lishizhenia sp.
CTAACATTTCACCAATACAATAATGATGAGGAATTACCTTCAATTCAAAACGCTCATTCAAAGCATCTAAAGGAACACCTCCTACGGTTGAGATAGCTTCATCGAGGGGAGCTTGTCCTGTAATTTGAAGAGGATAAATTTTTATTAAATGTGCCATATGTTTTTTGGAGAGGAACTCCTCTTTCGAGGTGATGGCTTTGAGTAAATTTATTTGAACCTTACTTAAACGGACATCCTTTTTCAAAATATCTGTCATTTTTGTTAAACGAGAATTTTGAAGTACATCTAACACCTTCTTTTTCGGCCAGCTGGGCTTAAAGTCTATTTCTAAGCAAGCACTCCCCTCTTTTTCCAAAGAATTTCTCAGGTCTGGACTCAAAGCATACACAGCGTTTCCTTCAATTCCATTTTCGGTAATAACTACCTCACCTTTTTGCGTTTGTCCACCTGCAGAATAGCTGCAATTCTTTAAGGGTTGTCCTGTGTTTTGAGCAATGAATTGTTTCTCCCAATCTACAGTATAAGCACAATTCGAAGCTTTGAAAGGAAGAACTTTCACCCCTTGTTTTTCAAAAGCATCTAACCAAGCTCCATCGGAACCGGTAATTTTCCAACTTCCTCCTCCCAAGGCAAAAACAACTTTATCTGCTTTCACCAAAGTATCCGGGGCAAACCTAAGCGCATGCTTTTCTCCCCATCCTATCCATTCGTGTTCATAAACAATTTCAACACCTTTTCCTTGCACGTATTCCAAAAGCGTGTTCAATACTTCAATAGGTTTGATATGATCTTCTGGATAAACCCTATGACTACTACCTATAATGGTCGGAATCCCTATCTCTTTTAACCAGTTTCGTAATTCGCCATTAGAAAAATGACGCAAGGCTGGCGCTAGAAATTCATAGGGAGTATAGCGTGCAATAAATTCGTCTATCGGTTCAGAATGAGTGAGGTTAAATCCACCTTTCCCAGCTACTAGAAACTTACGTCCACCCTGTTTTTTCTTTTCATAAATGGTAACCTGATATTTTGTAGTATCTACAAAAGCGGCGAAAAACAAGGCTGCAGGACCTAAACCTATTACTGCAATGGATTTTTTGGACATGTGGTAAAAATAAGCTTTTATTGAGCTTTGCCTAGAAAACATATTTCAAAATATGCAGATTTTATCGGCTTTTACTACATTCGCCACCGAAAATAAACAACATGAACACACCACTTTTAGAAGCACGTCTTCAACAACATTTTAACTTACCCACCTTATGGCTATTTTCCATTTTATTCTTTAATACAATTATTGAACATCAAAATACTTTATCGACAATAATCATTTGCTCGGGTTCGCTCTTCTTAATGATTCAAATGCACAAAGGATTTTATTCTGCTCTTTTCTTCGACAATGAAGTACAGGTAAATTTACTGATCAAGAAACAGCATATATTGTATGATGAAATTGATTTTGTTCGTATTAAAGGGTTTGGAATTGGTAAGAACTATAGAACCTTTATTTTTCTGAAGACGGGTAGTAAACTTGTTTTCACCGAAGACAACTTTTGGACAGAAGACCTTTGCAATGTGATGTATCAAAAAGGAGTTCGTATAGAGCTCGTTAAAAAAGCAAACGAAAACATTCGTTTTGATAAAGATTCTGAAAGATATTCGATTAAGTCTAGGCAACCCAGAAACGAAAAAGAGCACATCAGGAAAATGAAGATTTTTGCTTAAGACAATTCTTGATTTCCAACAATATCCTTCGTCGTTTGTTTCATTAAAAAGACTATTTTCAAATCAAAATAAAACAAGATGGCGAAAACGAAATTAAAGGGAGCTGAAGTTATGACTTCAGGCGATCTTCCTGAAGTGGGAAAAAAAGCTCCCAACTTTGAATTAATTGCGGGTGATTTATCACGTAAAAACCTAGAGGATTACAAAGGTCAGCGTTTGATCTTAAACATATTCCCTAGTGTAGATACAAGTACATGTGCAACATCCGTACGTACCTTCAATCAAAAAGCAGCACAATTAGACAACACAAAAGTATTGTGCATTTCTAGAGATTTACCCTTTGCTCAAAAAAGATTTTGCGGTGCAGAAGGAATTGAGAATGTTGAGATGTTATCCGACTACGCCAAAGGAAGTTTTGGAGCCGATTACGGTCTAGAAATAGAAAATGGAGCTCTTTATGCGCTGCATGCAAGAGCGATAGTTGTAGTAGATGAAAATGGAATTGTACAACATACGGAACTGGTTCCAG
>NZ_JAWWCF010000291.1:0-2249 GCF_033720595.1 Lishizhenia sp.
GTACCATCTACGGTATATCCATCTTTTTCGATTTGCTCTAAATCTTCATCACAGTACTCTCCTAATTCAACCTCTTGGTCTTGAGCATCCTCGTAATGACATTCGTGACAACCTGTTTTTGAACATGATGCGAATACCAAGGCTCCAAAGGCCATCATAACTGACTTACTTTTCATGGGTGTTGTATTTTAAATTTAATAAAATGCTGATGTAAACATTCCTACCTTGTGCAGGGATGTTGTAATTTTTCAATTTAGAAAGGTGGGGTACATAACTTTCGTTGAGTAGATTCCTCACGCCGCATTGAAAGGCGAAATCTTGTTTTGTTTTTACTTTAAAATGGAGCGCCATATCCACCAATAAAAAGGCGGGAGTTGCAGTTTCCATAATCCCAGGTCTATTTTGAGCCAAGAATTGATCCATGTTCAAGACGAATTTAGACAATGAGAATTTGTGCTTACTAAAGAAACTATAACTCGCCATTAAATTAATTTTGTTTTGTGGTTGTAAAGGCAAAGCATCTTGATTGGCAAAGGAAGCTTGTAAATAACTAAAACTAGATATAATGTGTAAGTCATGAATGGCATGCGGGTGAAAATGCACTTGTATATCAGAACCATACATATCCACACGCTGTGCCTGCTGGTATTGATACAAGGGGAAATTATCTACAAACTCACCCGTAGGTTGTGAATAAATAAAATCCTTAATTCTATTGTAAAAAGGAACGACATTCAACTCCACGTGTTTCCCTTTTAAACCGACACTCGCATCAATTTGTTGTGCCTTTTCACTCACGAGATTTACATCACCTAACTCATAACTCAAACTACTATGATGTACACCATCTGCCAATAATTCTGAACTATGGGGAGCTCTAAAACCTGTAGAAAGGTTAAGTCTTAACACCAGTTGTTGCCATTGTTTTGCTATTCCCGCAGAATAATTAAAACTCTGGTAATTTCTATGGATAGCATTACCTCCTCTTGTGGCTAAATTTCTTACATCACCACGCACTCCCATTTGGTAATCCAGACCTTTCAACTGACCTTTCACCAAGGCGAAAAGTCCCAGGTCTTGCTGCGTGGCATCGGGTAAAATACTTTCCTCTGCAGAAGGATTGTTTGTATTGGTTTGATACAACGCTTGTGTACCCACAACCATGTTTATCTTTCTCCAGTTGAAACTATAATTGGCATTTAAGCTGCTTGTATTTAACTGCATACTCAAAGCAGGAATCGTGAATTTCTCTTCAAACTCTTGGAGATGATTTAAGCTTTGTCCCAACTTCACTTTGAACGTAGAGTTCTTGAAGTAAAATGCATTATCAAATAATAGATAGTGGTTGTTGATGACTTGTGCAGGAAGCGCCAAATTTCTCGAAGGTTTATCGCTGATAAAATCTTCATACTCTACCACAGTATCATGTGTGTGCCCAGGTATTCCGTAACGTGCGTTGGAATAATTATAACGCAAATTACCCACCCATTTCTTGGTGTTAAACCCCGTTGAAAATTTAATATTTCTATTGTAAAATCTCGAGTTTTTGATGTAGTTACCTCCAGGTATTTGATAGTCTGCTGCGTTGTTATAATTCGTATAAAGGTTGAACCTCAGTTTTTTTCCGGCATACTTTAACCCCAACTGATTCTTGGTCATCAAGTTATTGCTTTCAAAAGCCGTATTTGTTTTCACCTCCACGGTATTACGCGCAGCATAGTTCTCATCGATGAGATAAATTACTCCTCCCAATGCGTCGGCTCCATATAAAAGTGAGGCTGGACCTTTAATGACTTCTACTGCTCCAATTCCCAATTGATCTATCCCCAAACCGTGATCTCCCCCCCACTGCTGGTTCTCTATTCGCAGACCATTCAGGTACGTCAATACTCTCGACCCCATTAGCCCACGAACCACGGGCTTACTAATACCAACTCCAAGTTTACTTTGATTTACTCCAGGAATTTTGGCCAAGGCGTCTACCAGGTCAACACTTGCAACTTCATTCAATTCACTGATTTCTCTGCGCTCTACCTCCACAATATTGTACTGAGCAACTTCACCCAAGGTACTTTGTATGCTTACCTCATCAAAACTCAAATGCTCTGGTTGTAAGCTGATGTTAATGTTTTGTTGTTCTTGGGGATTTACTTTTACTAATTTCTGACTGTAGCTCGAAGCACTTACACGTAGACTAATCGTTGAAGTTAAGTCTGCCGTAATCGTAAACCGACCTACACTATCAGTAA
>NZ_JAWWCF010000292.1:0-2243 GCF_033720595.1 Lishizhenia sp.
AAGGCAATGGGTGTTAGGTTCATTAGCCTCCATGGTGCAGCCTGTTTATATTGCCGGTCCACGCATCGGGGAAATGCTTTGGTGGGATAAAAAATGGGAGAATGAAAAACGATTTGATTCTTATACGCACTTGCATTATGGTTTTTTAAACGAGGATGTAAAAGGTAGAGTATCGGCACGTTATTTATATGATCCTTTTAAAACGGGACGAATCGGTGCAATGGTGAGCCATGACTATGGCGTTATTCGTTCTAACGATGGAGTGACAAATATGATTTTACGTGAAAACTTTATCGAGAAAACGAGCTTGTCAGTATACCATAACTATGAGTTGTTTAACGGATTGATGTTGAACGTAGAATTTAACTTTACCGAAAGAAGATCGGTAGCAGAGGGAACTAATTTTATCCAGGAATTCGACGAGGTACTCAATAACAAGCCACCTGCGTCCTTTGATACCTACCAGGCTTTTATGAGTAAAATTCATTTGGCTTATACTCCTTTTCAAAAATACATGAGAGAACCGCATAGAAAAGTGATTTTAGGTTCTAGATGGCCTACAGTATACATGTATTGGGAAAAAGGAATTCCTAGTCTGTTTGGCAGCGACGTTAATCATGACTACCTCCTGTTTGGATTACGTCAGAGTTTTAAAATTTCAACTTTTGGAACATCATCGTATCATATTAAATCTGGAAGATTTTTGAACACAAAGGTATTGCGTGAGATTGACTATAAATACCACAGAAGGTCAGACCCGATTTATTTAACCAATCCATTAACCGGATATCAAGATTTGGATACTTCACTTCCCACTTTGAATTGGTATTTTGAATCACACTTTATTCATCATTTTAACGGTGCTCTATTAAACAAGGTGCCATTTATGAAACGTTTGCGTGTAACATCTGTAGGTGGAGGTGGTTACCTATACGTTCCGGAACATAGTTGGACACATTATGAAATGTTTGCGGGTATAGAACGTGTGTTTAAACTGAAGAAACAACGTTTTAGACTTGGGTTGTACTATGTGGTTTCAGATGGAAACCAAATCAATACGCGGAGTACCTTTAGGATAAGTATGAACTTTTTGGATCCTGAGGATATGACTTTTTGGTATTGATGGTTGGGGTGTGGATAGGTGAATTATTATCCTGATTAGTCGCATAGTTGCCAAGTTTAACTTAAAACTCTTTTCATCAAAATTTTAAATTTATTTTGATACCTCAAATTATAATTGAATGAATATTCGAATAAGTATTTCTGTAAATGAAGAAAACTTACACCATGATGTATACCATTTAAATTCCTATTTTCATTTGACATGATATAGTTCAGCCAATTTTTAATCTTTGTTTTAACAGGGAAATGAGGCTCTTTCATCTCTATTTTTTTTTGAGCATTAAAAATCTTTAAACAACGATATCCTGATTTTATGAGTGAGTGTTCAACTGTATTTACATTTTGTTGGATTTTAAGTGGAGCGATTAAATTAATTTCATCCCTACAGTTTGCCGGTGATTTGAAGATAGCAGTTATAGAGTAATTCTGAATAGCTTTTAGCTGTGAAGGGTGACATTTATCCTTCGATAAAAGCGTTAGAAATAGAAAGTACTCTTTGGCCAAGACTTCATCCCCCATGGCCATCCTTATTTTCATACTGAGGTACCAAACTGTTCTGTACCTTTTTATTCCGAGAAGTCTAGATAATTCGAGTATTGAATACGATTTTTTTACATGTGTCATTAAAAATATAGCCTTAAACCAGGCCCTGTAAGGTACTTTAGAGGATTGCATAAGCGTTCCGCTTTTAAGTGAAATTTTTCGACCGCAGGAGCATCTCCAGTAATTATGCTTGGGGCGCCAATTATTTACAGTTTGCTGGCAATTTGGACATTGAATACCAATGCGTTCACGTTGCAGTTTAAGGAAATGAATACATTTTTTTTCGGTTCCGAATCTTCGGAAGAATTCAGTTAGATCCATGATTTTAGAGTTAGGTTGAATTTTAATTTACGAAAGATATTCTTTGTTTCCAAAAAGTAGAGAGGATTGTGGTTTTGGCCAACATGCGACTAATCAGGGTTGTAAGTATGGTTTAAATAAGGTTTATTCACCTCAACATAAAAAATATCAAAATAATTTTATGGAATTCTTAAGACGTTGTCATCTAAAAAGAGAACATTAAAACAATATACCATGAGATTAACAATGATATTCGCTTTTTGCCTTTTAGGATGGAT
>NZ_JAWWCF010000293.1:0-2238 GCF_033720595.1 Lishizhenia sp.
CAGTATGAAGTGCTGTATGGAAGAAAGAAAATGGATGAAATGCTACTTTCTCGTTCTCACTTCCAGAGCTTGGATGTGAAAAATAAAATGAAGTTAAAAAGGGTAGAGACAGAACGTCAAGCTGAGCAGATTGCCTTGCTGGAAAAAGAAAATGCTTTACAAGGTTTACGCTTGTTTTCTGTAGTTTTAATTGCTTTGTTGGGATTGATAGTAGCGCTTTATTTTGTATTGCGTTACAAACGTAAACACGAGGTGGAAAAACTTCAAAAAGACTTGTTGAAAGCCACCGCAGAAAACCAGTCTGAACGCTTAACAGAGACGAGTATAACTTTAGCCCGTAAGAAAGATTTTGCAGAAGATTTAAAGAAAAAAATTGGAGAATTAGAAGGCTTGGCACCCAATGAAAGGTCGTCCATAAAACTGTTTTTAGAAAATGAATTGCAGATGGATAGTTCTTTGTTGGAAATGGAAAAATTGGTCTCTGAGTTAGGGGAGGAGTTTTTTGCCAAATTAAAACGACAACATACTGAGCTAACCAAAAATGATTTAAAGTTGTGTGGTTTGATACGGTTAAAACTTACGACCAAGCAAATATCAATTGTGAAGTCAATTACCCCACAATCCGTTAAGGTTTCAAAGAATAGACTAAGTAAAAAAATGGGCTTGGAAAAAGGAACCATACTTTACGATTACTTAAAGTCTATTTAACACATTGACGACTATCCTTATGAATATTTTTAAGTTCTAGTTTACAAGGAGCGCTTAAGAAGTTTATTTTTGTGGGTATGATAGTTCGATTGTACGCAATATTCCTATTTATAGCTTTTAGTTTTTCCTTGCTTTTTGCCCGCGCCCAAGAAAGTGAAACGACAACCATTCCTGTAAATGAATGGAGTTTAGAAAAATTGTCCGAACATTTCGAGCATACTAAGGATGTTAAGATAGAGGATATCAATCTAGCCTATCAAAGAGCCATGGATGAGGGGGAGCTCATGTATGCGCTAAAATTTCAACTGAACCTAGCCAGTGTTTATTACGATAGAAAAGAATATCAAGCATCTTTAAAGTATGCCTACGAAGCTTTAATGTTAAAAGGGCTGCCTGAATTTAAAGATGATCAAGGAATAGCTACAAGAATTCATTTTCGAATAGCTTTGGCCTTACAAAGCATAGGCGCTTACAAAGAGGCTATCATTCAAAGAAAATTACAGCAGGAAGAATTATACAAGCAAGGGTTAGATCGTAAAGGACACATCTTGGATCATTACATAGGTAACCTTTATTTGGAATTAAATCAATGGGATTCTGCACGTGTGTATTACCAAGAATACCTTAAATTATCTGAGGAGTATTTAGATGAACGAGAAATTGCATTTGGTAAAAACAACATAGGGATAACGTATATTGAAGAAGGTGATTATGAGGCTGCACTCAGGGAGTTTGAAGTTTCCTATGCCTATTATGTGAAAGACACAACCTCTAAAGGACTTTTTATGAAAGCGACGGTTCTAGGAAATATAGGGAATACAAGGTTTTTCTTGGGGCAAAGTGATAGTGCATTAGTGTTATGGCAGGAGGTTTTAGGATTTTGTAGAAAATCGAAAGACAGTGTTTACATTGCTAAGGCTTTGTTAGAGGTGGCTAAATTGAATTTAGATATTAATAATTACCAGCAATCTTTAGTTAATCTGAAAGAGTTTGAAAAGGTAAAGCAATCGAATTCGCAAGAGTGGTCGAAAATTAACTTAACATTTTATAAATGTTTTAGTGATACCTATGAAGCTATGAAGCTTTACGGTAAGGCATTGGAATATAATAAGAAATACATACGACTCTTTGAATCTTTATATGGAAGTGAAGAAATGGAGGAGTTGTATGCTGCTAAATCAAGTTTTCAAAATTTAAAGATTAAAAGTCAATTACATGAGGAGCAATTGCGGGTGCAGGAACAGGAGAAGAATATTAAAGTTCTAGAACAAAAAACCGCGTTAATTAGATTTAGAATTTTGTTGATAGCCTTGTTGGCTCTGTTGGTAGTAATAGTTGCACTTTTCTTTATCTATCGTCTGAAACGTAAAAATGAAGCCCGAACAACAAAGCGGAATCTCCAAAATCTTCGAAAAGCACGAATGGTTCCGGTTTTTTCAGAATTCCTTTTTGCTCCCGGGCGCACTCCAGTAATACTTCGCGTACCCTTTCGACGTCGCTCCCATAGGATACACCAACTTTAACGACTTC
>NZ_JAWWCF010000294.1:0-2216 GCF_033720595.1 Lishizhenia sp.
AGTAAGAAAAACAAAGAGATCAAATCTTTACAGAAAGAAATCAAAACCTTAAAAGATTCAGAAACTATAAACAACCAAGAATGAAGAAGATTTTTACATTACTCTTGTGTCTTATGACACTAACACTTGACGCCCAAGAATTAGATATACCCACCAGTATAACCGTTGATGAACAAATGCAAATGCTAGATGATAAGCAATGCAACTCTTTCATAGTAGGAGTTCAGGGTGATGGTAAGGATATTAAAAAGAAATTTAAAGACTTTTTAGAAGATAGGTATGCTATAGAGGTAAAAGGCTTAGGTAGCAGTTTAAAAGGTGAGGGATTGAACAACTCTAGAATAAGTGATAAGGTGTTTAACCTTTTGTTTAAAATTCAGGAGAACGGAACGAGTAATCTAGTTTCCTTATTTATGAGCTTTAGCAATGGAGATTATGTAAACTCCGAAAAATATGCTTCTGAAGCCAATGTAATCAAAGATTTAATGAAGGATTTTACAAAATCCTATTATGCCGATGTGGTAAATGAAAGGATAGAAGTGAAAACCGAAGAGCTTGAAAAATTGAATAAGCAACGTGCCAAAGATATAGATGAAAAAACAGATTTGGCCAAAGAGATTTCTAAGAACGAAAAGAAAATTGCCAAATACGAAAGTAAGGTTGCGAAAGCACAGCTAAAGATTGAAAAATACCAAGAGAAAATAAAAGATGAGGAGAAGGATATTGCTGACAACGGACAAGAAGTTGAAGAGCTAAAGGCAGATAATAATACTGCAGCAGCAAAGAAAACTGAAGTTGAAACGAAGTTAGAAACCAACAATAAATTGATCGCAGAAAAAAGTGAAGAGCTCAAAGCACTTCAAGCAAAACTCTCTCAATTGCTGAGTTTTTAGAGAAGTTCTTTTTACCTTCGCGGCATGAAGTTAAAAGAGACATTTAAGAAATATCATCCGTATTTCGTGGATGTTTGGCAGTATTTGGTCATCATCATCGTATTTATAATAGCCGCATTTTTTATATTGTAAGGAAGTCGCCCGAGGAACATCTTTTTCGGGCGTTTTTTGTTACATTTATTCCATGATGAAGAACCTCCTACATGTCGCCATAACAGTTGTGTTCGCTACTTGTTTTACAGCGTACGCCCAACTGAATATAGATAGCCTTTCCCATATAAACTATGTGAGTACCCATAATACCTTTTTGAATGATGTTTGGGGGTATACTGATGAATTTAACAATGAATATGCGTTAGTAGGTGCCGAAAACGGGGTAGCTGTTGTTGATGTAACCCAGGCAAATAATCCACAAGAGATATTTTGGACACAAGGGGCTTACAGTGTTTGGAGGGATTTGAAAACTTTTGGTGATTACGCTTATGTTACCACTGAAGCTGAGGCAGGTTTGCTTATCATGGATTTGAGTGGACTCCCCAATAATACACAAATACCAACTTCTTATTTTACGGTAGGCAATGGAATCGATACTCTCGGAACTGCGCACAACTTATGGATAGATGAAAATGGATATTGTTACATTTTTGGTTCTAACATCGGTAACAGAGGGGTGCAGATATACGATCTTAATCCTAATCCGCTACAACCAACTTGGGTAGGCGAGTTCGATCCTTATTATTGTCATGATGGTTTTGTACGTAACGATACGGCGTATTTTGCGCACATTTATGAAGGTTTTTTTACCGTTGTAGATGTAAGTGATAAAGCAAATCCTGTTGTTCTGGGTTCAAAAGATACCCCAACAAACTTTGCACATAACATTTGGCCAAGTGATGATGGTCATACAGTATTTACAACGGATGAAGTTACCAACTCATTCCTTACTGCTTATGACGTATCGGATCCTAGCGCCATAGTAGAGTTAGATAGAATTCAATCTAACCCTGGAACCAACACCGTTCCGCATAACACCCATGTCTTGGATGATTACATCATAACTAGTTATTACGCAGATGGAGTAGTTATACACGATGTCTCAGATCCTGAAAACATGGTTGAGGTTGGGAATTATGATACCTATCCAGGAACCTCAACTTCAACGGTTGGAAACTGGGGAGTGTATCCTTATTTTGCCTCTGGAAATTTGATGGTAACCGATAGAGAATTTGGGTTTTTCATTTTAGGTCCTACCTACACACAGGCGGCGAAACTAGAAGGTGTCACCACCAATGCGTCTACCAATGCACTGTTAGATGATGTTAG
>NZ_JAWWCF010000295.1:0-2204 GCF_033720595.1 Lishizhenia sp.
AAAAGTGTATCATTTGGTAAAACTGGAGGTTCTATAACATAGATAGAAACGACAGTATCGTGTGTACACCCAAAATCATCTGTAGCTTCATACGTATAGCCTGTGTAACCATATTGTGTTGGTAGTACCCAAATAGATGTATCGGGATTCATACTTAATATTGTGGAAGATGGCTGCCAACCTTCACTTACTACACTATTGGTGAAAGTTGGGGCATTAGGGTCTAAGGTTTTGTCAAAAGAAATTCTCCAACTTGTAACATATCCATCGTTAGCTCCCGTTTGAATGTTATCTCTAACGATGAGTTTCCAAGTTCCATCGATCGGACACCCTGCCAATGCTCCAAAACTTTCCTCAGGTTGGTAGGTGTCTTCATCCATCGTCAGTATAGTTGAGTTACTTGGAGCCGTAACAAGGTTACCCGTTTCATTCGGGAAAGTTCCCAAAGCTGCATTCATGTCAAAACAATATCTCCAAGTCGTCCCCTGAACACCGGCAACGGTAGAGGGATCTCCCAAAGCAATTCCGTTAGATAAATATCCTCCGGGTACAAGTCCACCCGAGGCATTACTTGCATTAACCAATGTTAGTTGAGTTCCGTTCGGACATTCTACAACAATTTCAAGGTTGGATAAGTCCGTATGCTCTATATCTAAACAAATCTCATCTATACTCGTGGCATCCACGATAGTGGCACCGTTAAAAGAAGATACTACATTGTCGGCAACATAGTTATTTCCATCGCCATCAGGAATGAGTTGATTTTGTACTTTTTCAAAAAAGGTATTCGTTTCAAAAATACCGTCGGGGTATGTAACAGGCCCGGTACTTATTAAAGCAGAGTCACCTAAACAGATACTATCGTCAATAATGGCTGTAGGAGCAAAAACAGGCACAGTTCCAACGCGTATACTTCCATAATTTTTAATGGATTGTGGGTAGCTGTCTTTGATTTCAAGGTTGATGTAAAATCCACCAACGCCTGGGGGTACAAACCAAACACTGTCATTGTCTTCCAATACCGTTCCATCACTGAGCGTCCAAATGTACTCTACGTTTTCTGGAGTTTGACTGTAACCAAAACCATTGTTTTCTAAGGAATACGGGAAGTTAGGGTTTGCTATAAAAAGAATAGAGTCGTAAACACAAATGTCCATGAAAGTGCCGGTGGTAGAATCAAAAACATCAGGCATTAACCCATTGACGTAAGCTTCCACTGTAGCGTCAAAGGGTTGTGCTGGTGTGGTACAGGCTATATTTCCTTCCCATCCAGTTCCTTCATTTGCGGCATCTGAGCTAAAAAGTAGCGTTAAACATCCACTTGGATTGGCTCCGAAGCTAGCGGTTATACTAAAACCTGTTCCAATATTCGTGTTGTTGTAAGCACCTATTAATGGTGCATTGGCATCTGGCCCATCAAAAATATAAAGGGTATCACTTGGGTCAATATCAAATGGAAATCCATAGGCAGACCCCATTCTTAGCGACACTTTGGTTCCATTAATAAGATCCGGACAAATCGTAACCGTGTCCTGTTCATTGGCAGAATAACCGGCACCCTGGTTTCCAGAATCAATAAAATTAGAACTGGCTTGATTTCCAAAAAGCAAACAGTTCAAGGTTTGGTCATCATCAGCTACCTGTAAAAATTGTCCCCAGGATGTTAGGGAGAAGGTCAACAAGCAGCAAGCTGAGATCAACAGTGTTAGTAATTTCATATACAGTAAGTTTCATTAAGGGGATAGTTGTAAAGATATGATGTAGATTCCCTTATAAAATATACGTATAAAGTCCGCTTTTAGTTTGTTGCACCAAAAGCTTTATATGACCGAAAAAATAATCAATGTTTAGTAATAATTTGTTTTCAATTTCTTATTTGTCGTATTCATTGCGTAAACGGTATTAAAAACGTAAAATAAGACTTTTAATTCTTATGGGAAAAGAATTCTTGTTTTGCTCCATTTCTCTAGGTTGAACGAAGCGAAGCTCTAAAGCTTTTAGCGTGATATTATCAAGTCAACCGCGCTTATTAGAATTCCTTTCCTCGCAGGCATTTTTTATTGTACTATATATAAGGTATAAAATGAATGTAGAATTTAGAGTTAACAATGAGCAATTAGGGTGGGGGTAAGAAGTTAGGTTTGGCTGTTCACCGGGCTATCCGTTTTACTCCGTTGTTGTTTGGCTAGTGGTCTGCGGTCAAG
>NZ_JAWWCF010000296.1:0-2200 GCF_033720595.1 Lishizhenia sp.
CCCAAGCAGCTTTCGGATCACTACTTTCCCAAACTATCTCCCCCCAACGGTTAAAAACTTTAAAGTTAAAACTAGTGAAGTTACATACCTGCTCTACTTTAAATGTATTATTAAACTCATTGCCGTCTGGAGTAAAAGTATTCGGAATAAATAAATTACAATCACAATCCACTAGGTTTACTTCAACAGTATCACCGAACAAACCACAGCCTCCATTGGAAACCACCCAATACACCGCACTCTCTGGAATTACTATACTACTTGTTGATTCTCCAGTACTCCAAGTTAAATTATCTAGATTTACCGGAACGGAAAGAAGCAACTCCTCTTCTTCACAAGCTTCAATTGACTCGGGGAAATTAAAGCTATTATTATTTATGATATTAATATTAAGTGTATCAGTTTTAAAACAATCTCCTATTGAAATAGTGACAAAATACTCCCCTTCACTGTCCACATTGATAATAGAACTCGTACTCGCATCTTGCCACACATAGTTTGCTCCGGTTACATACACATCGAGTGTGAGGGTATCTCCTTCGCATATTACTGTATCTGCACCTAAATCTAGAGAAATATTTATATAACTTATACCAATACTATCTATGAAAGTACCACATTGATTCGTTGAAGTTACAGTGTAAACTCCCGGTTGATTCACTACATAAGTAGATGTCATAGAACTATCTTGCCAAAGATATTGATCAAAATTCCCGCCTGGTGTTAAGGTCAAAGTATTCCCTTCACATAACGTTGTATCTTCTCCTAAATCAAGATTTGATGTCAAAATTGAAACATTGTAAATTAGCAAAGAATCACAACTATTAGGCACACTTACAGTATCTGTAAACAACCCCGAATTGTATATGACTTGATTACTTAAATAAAGTGAATCCCCTTCACACAAATTATAAACAAGAGTGTCCGTAAACCCAATACCGCTGCCTCCAGGTATAAGATTAATTACTGTATCTAAAACAATGGTATTTCCGGAAATTAGATGCGTAGCTTCCACAATGTATTGTGTAAGACTATTGACTGTAGGTGTATAAAAATATATACTATTACAACTCCCCGTAATTGGGCTACCAACAATAACATTATTGGTTGTATCAACCAATTGGTAACTTACGTTTGGTTCGGTATGCTTCAACTCCACAACTGCGGAATCACTGGTACAATTTGTAAATCTATCCACGACTATCTCCAATGGTCTGCATGCTCTGTACACATCGTTAATATCATCATTGCTTAAAGCAGCATCATAAATTCTTACTTCATCAATACTTCCGTTGAATGAATTTATGTATGGAGAAATACTTGAGGTAGCCCCGATTGTTGTTATATAACTTATTGCTGAGGTAAAATTTACCGTAGTGTTATAATCCAAAGTTTGAGAGGTAGTGTATTCCGTACAATTCACGAACATTTTTACAGTTCTGTTCTCCGTATTGTTATTCTCTACTTTAAGTGCTAAAAACAGATAATCATTGTTTGAATAGTTAAATATTGGAGGAGTATATCTGTCACCAGCAGAATATGAAGTACAATTCTGATGAATATTTAATCCATTACTTAACCCCGAAACTGCATAATTATTAAAAGCCCATTCTACGATAGAATTACCTCTGTAGGTTGAGGCACATTGCTGTCGAATTGAAAAAATCCCCATCGCATTTGTTGCATCATTTGTCTTTATCCAGGCTGTTATTGTGAAATCATCATTCAACATGTAATTCGGTGATAATAAAACATAATCATCAACACCGTCGAATTCAAGTGCCTGCCCACATATCCCCGTTGTAAAAGTTGCTCCATTATTTGTTGCGTTCTGTCCGCCAGAACCTAGGTTAGTAAGATCACCTTCAAAGGGGAAGTAACCATACAGATTACTTATTGAGGGAGATGTTAACTCAAATAAATCCAATGGAGTTTGTGCTCTACAAATTGATAAATAACATACCAGGGTTGTGGTGGTTATAAAAATGGTTAATTTCAGTGGTTTCATAAACCAAAAATAGTGGAATTAACTTAAACTTTAAAAATCTTGTTTAACCTTAAGCTTTCTTAAATTTGCCCTAAATGGAGACCTTTAATAACATCTTTACACTTCGCGCCGAGGCTTCTTCTTCCTTGATGGAATTATTAGAGAAAAACACCTTAGGTACGAATGGTGCGAAATACAAGCATTTGGATACAG
>NZ_JAWWCF010000297.1:0-2198 GCF_033720595.1 Lishizhenia sp.
AGAATGTGAGTTGAATATTGAATCCATAACTATGTGTTGAAGGATAAGATAGATCCTCTACACCATACACTTGTTGCGTTCCTTGCATAGCACTTAACTCAGGGTCGACGTGTGGATTTTCGGTAATCGTAAACAAATTTCTGGCAACAAACCCTACCTTAAAACTGTTCAAATTCATTTTCTGTGCCCATGCATCTGGAAACGTGTAAGATAAACTCACTTGTCTTAATTTCAAATAACTGGCATCAAGCAAAGCGCTTTCTTCGTTGGCTCTGTTGTAGAATTGATTGTAATATTCTGCAGCTGAAATCGCCGTTGTATTTTCCTCATAAACCGGGTTCGTCTCAGTTCCTACATTTACAACACCATCCCCCACAATGCCTTCTTCTCTCCCAGCTAAGGTTTCTTCCAAAACACCTGAAGTTGAACCTATGGCTTTTGTTCTTGAAACAATAACACCACCATATCTCCAATCTACCAAGAAATTCATACTGAATCCTTTGTACTTAAATTCATTTCCAATTCCCAACATGAAATCAGGATTGTAGTTCCCTAAGTAACGCAATTCAGCATCTCGAATAGGTAAACCATTGGCATCGTAAATAATCCTACCATCTGGAGATTTCTTAAATCCAGTACCGTACATATCTCCTATTCTACCACCTTCTTGGGCAATATAGTAAACTGAGTTATCTGTACTTGTATAGACTCTTGTATACCCTGTAGTATATTGATCTACACCTTCTGGTAACTCTTCTACATAACTCGCTCCTTTGGTAAAATTGGCAAAAGCTGTCCATTTGAAATCTTTCTTTTTTATAACATCAGCCGTTAACGCAATTTCAATCCCCTTACTTTCAATTACACCACCATTAATGACGCGATTTGTATATCCACTTGCTGCTGAAGCAGGTAAGCTAATAATTTGATCTTTTGCTGTATTTTGATAAGCTGTTACATCTAACCCTATTCTATCTTTCAAGAAGTAAATCTCTAAACCAGCTTCTAATGCATTGATACGCTCTGGTCTCAAATCGGCATTTAACAGAGTAGAAGAATTACTCAACAAAGGATAACTTCCATAGTTTTGATTGAATGCGTATGTATTTCTCAATTGAAATGGGTCTGTATCATTACCTACACTTGAAGAAGATAATCTAAGTTTAGAATAGCTTAACCAATTCGGTAAACTCATCCAGTCGGTTAGCACAAATGCAGCCGATGCTGAATAATAGAAGAAAGAGTTGTTCTCCTTTGGAAGCGTTGAAGAATAATCATTTCGTAAGGTAGCATCCAGGTACAATTTACGCTTGTAATTATAATTGGCCAACGCGTAAACACTGTTAATTTGTTTTTGACCACTGTACTGTGAAGCCTGTAAAGGAATTTTAGAATTCTCAAAATTGTAAATACCCGGCACAGAAAGTTCACCTGCTGTTATACTTTGGTAAGCAATATTCTGAGTAAAGTTATTGGCTCCTACTCCGAGATTCCATTCATCGTGATCTGTGATTTGTCCGGTATAGTTTAATAATGCATCGGTATTGATTTCGCTGTAATTTACTACATCCTCTCTATACGCTCCGTTCTTAAAACGCTGCGTACTAAATGCTCTTTTCGAAGTTCTTACATCATTATAAACATCCGCTCCCGAACGCAGTCTGAAACTTATTTTCTTAGAAATATCATAAGACATTACCGCATTCCCCAAAAGTCTATTCTTGTTAAATCCATTCGTATTTTCGTAAACATTGAAATAAGGATTATCTAACCATTGTGTATTGTAGTTGAATTGCTGAAAGCCTTCTTGTCCGGCTTGCCAATAATCTTGCGTATTACTCAGGTTTACTTGACGTCCCATCCAAAGGAAAGAATACATTAAATTCTCTGAACCATAGCCCAATCCTGGTCTGTGCGTACTGTTAGAATTAATAAAATTGGCATAGGTTCTCAACTTTAACTTTTCACTTAATTGGTAATCTGCCGTAAATGCCAAATTGTTTCTGCGGTAGTCAGAATTTGGAATCGTTCCAGAGTTATCTAATCGGGTATAAGAGAAGCGATAACCTCCATTATCATTTCTACTATTTACAGCAATGTTTTGAGTACTTGTAACACCTGTTCTAAAAAAGCTTTCTACATTATTTGGATGGGCTATAAAAGGTGTTGCTGTGATTGGATTACCTCCTCTTGCTATC
>NZ_JAWWCF010000298.1:0-2154 GCF_033720595.1 Lishizhenia sp.
AGCTATCAAGCCGTGCGCCCTCTTCATCCAGAGCAACCCAGGGTCATAACTGTTCGAGAAGCCGCGAGACTGCAAGGGTTTCCAGACTGGTTCGTCTTTCATCCTACAAAATGGCATAGTTTCAGAATGATTGGTAACAGCGTTTCACCTCTAGTTTCAGAATTTGTCCTCAAAATTATGCACCAGAAGTGTCTATCGAGACTATATGGAGAAAAGGCAAAAGTTTGTCATTTAGCTAAGTAAACGATAAATGAAAATTTGCACAGGGAGCATTTGATGATTGGTCGAAAAATAAAAGTAAAATCAGGAGTAGCTCAAGGATTCATCGAAAAAGTGCTCACTCGAGACATCACAACTATGGCTAGCATATTTGATCTTATTGATAACTCCATTGATGCAGCAAAAGAGCGTATGTTTTCCAATGATATTGGAGCTGTTGAATTTGATGAATATAAAATGCCTAAAAATTACTTTGGGTATGAAATATCAATAGAACTCCATAATAATTACTTTTCCGTTGAAGATAATTGTCTGGGTTTAGATGAAATAACATTGACTGAACACGCTTTTATGGTTGGAGCTGAGTCTGATCATGAATTTGGATTGGGAAAGTTTGGAGTTGGACTAAAGCGCGCATTGTTCAAATTTGGCACTAACTACTCATTTATTACCGACACTGGAACACTAGCGTTTTCGTTGGATTTTGACAACACAACCTTAGGTCATACTAGTGAATTGGAAGCTATTGAAATTGAAACAAGCAAAAAGCCAGGAACAAGGTTTAGAGTTACCAATCTTAGAGAACACGTCAAAATGGAGTTCTCTTCCCAAGCATGGACTCAGAAGTTAAAGAATGAAATATCCGCTAGATATGGAATTTTTATAGGAAAAGGATTTTCAATAAAATTAAAGGTTCAAGACTCTGAGTATGAAAAGCTAGAATCACGATGGCCAAAATTTCATATTAATCACCCTTATATGCCTTCTGAGAAAGTAATCAAACAATTTCAGGATGTAAGCATTTATATTGAGTACGGGTTGCATACAGATTTTAAACTAAACGCGGAGTTTGGAATTAACAACGCCATGTTAAAAGATGGGAATCCTTTTGGATGGTATGTAGTTTGCAATGACCGTGTTATTGAAATTGCGGTACGAGAGGGAGAGGACTATGGTTGGAAGAAAGCATGGCATAATGAATACAACGGCTTTGTAGGGTATATTCGATTTCATTCAAAATCAGTAGGCAGCTTACCTTGGGACTCTACTAAAACAAGAATAGTAACGGATGATTTAATTTTTCTTGGACTAAAAGATACACTTGGTCAAATGGCTTTGAATTATCGGAGACTTAAAAAGTTCGCCTTAAAGAGTACTAAGGAAGCACAACTTAACAAGGAAAGCTTGGAAGCTACTGCAAATGACTCATCTGCTGGAAATAGTAGTATCCCGCCTGCAACCTCAAATAGTATAAGCAACACCCCTAAAGGTGGAATGGAATACACTTCGACGTCAAATAAAAGAGGAAGGAATGATCCCGAAAAGCGCCAGTACATAACCCATGGCGATTACAGAGTTCCTCTTAAAAATAAAAATATGAAGAGAGTCTATCTAGAACTAACTTCATTGAATGTTGAGGATAAAACATTAGCTGTAGCACTACTGGCCAGGGTTTTCTTGGAGAACTTATATATCTCGTACTATGAGCATCGATTTGGTAACCCTCCTTCTCCAAAGCTCCAAACTCACCAAGTTATGGAAAGAATTATTACTGATCTTCAGTCGGATGAAACAGTTGTATTTAGTAAGGATGAGAAGAGGGCTTTAACAGCATTGAATAGTATAAAGTCAAATGAGCATAGTCCGCTATCACCAAAAACACTTGGGGCAAACGCTCATTTAGCCATGTACCCTAAAGCACGTGAGCTAAAAATTGAATGGGATAATATAGACCCAATAGTGGCTTATTTTGCAGAGAAATTGTACGGTTGATTTACAATAACTGGAGCCAAATCAACATCTAAGTTACTTATGCCAACCTCACCAAAACGCTTGCTTCGACACTGCCAGCCACATAATTACCAGCACTGTGGCTGGTAGGGTTATAAGCGGCAGATTGGTAAAGCCTTTATGCTAAAACTGCACCAGTGCCTG
>NZ_JAWWCF010000299.1:0-2111 GCF_033720595.1 Lishizhenia sp.
AGTTTTTGCTTATCTATTACACACCATTGGTGAGTTATGTGCTTCACCAGTTGCATTATCTTTCATTACTAAATTGGCTCCGGTGAAGTACGCTTCTATTATGATGGGTACTTATTTCGCCATGACAGGATTTGGAAATAAACTAGCAGGTTTCTTAGGAGAGTCTGCTTCAGATTTAGGTGAATACACAATCTTCACCGGTATTGCAGTATTCTGTGCGATTTTTGGTTTCTTAATCATTGCTTTGAAAAAGAGATTGAAACAATTAACTCATGGTGCTGAGGATGACGAAGTAGAAATGCATGCGGATGACCAAGAAGTTTTAGATAACAACATTTAATTATAAATACAATGTCAACAGAAAAATCAACAATTTTTGATTCTAAAGTACTAGGGCACCCATCGGGCTTATTTGTACTTTTCTTTACAGAGATGTGGGAGCGTTTTTCATTCTACGGAATGCGAGTGCTTTTGATCAACTTCTTAACCATGGCGGCCATAGGGTACAACCCAGGTTGGGAATGGACAGCTGAAAATGCAGGTGCATTGTTCGGTACTTATGCAATGTTACTTTATGTTACTCCTATTATTGGAGGGATTATTGCCGATAAAATTACAGGGTACAGGGTTGCAGTTGTGATTGGTGCTATTATCATGACGCTAGGTCATGCCGCGATGGCGTTTGAAACGGAATTCTCTCTTTACTTAGGATTGGCATTATTGGTTATTGGTACAGGTTTCTTTAAGCCTACCATGACTTCTATCATTTCTGAGATGTATAAAGATGTTCCTGAGAAAAAGGACGGCGCTTACACTATATTTTACATGGGAGTAAATGCAGGTGCATTCTTCGGTATGTTATTGTGTGGTTACATCGCTGAGAAAGTTGGTTGGTCTTACGGATTTGGTTTAGCAGGTGTGTTCATGTTATTGGGTACTTTACAATTCTGGTTGTCTAAGCCTTTGTTTGGAGAAATTGGTGGTAAACCTAAAAAGTCAACTGAAGCAGATTTAGCACATGCTCCACTAGAAACAGAGGTGATTGATGATCACGCAACAGTTGCTAAAGGAGAAGATGATGCAGAGGATAAACCCAACCCATTTACCTTATTGGATAAAATATTAACGGTTATAAGTGTTTTAATTGGTATCGGTTATGCATTGAATGATCCAATGTCTAAGATTGCTGGTATTGACTTATTTGCCTGGTGTCAGGTTGGAGCATTAGAAGGACAATATGTTGCCGTTTCTTTCGGTTTGTTGGCTTTCTTGATATTAGTAGGAACACGTATTGCACGTTATTCTAGAATTGTTAGAGACAGAATGATAGCCTTTATCATTTTTGCCTTCTTCACAGTATTCTTCTGGATGTCATTTGAACAAGGTGCATCTTCTTTAATTATTGTAGCAAGAGATTATATCCAGCGTGAGTTAATTGGTGGTGCAGCACTTACTTTTAATGTTGTAAACGCTATCTTAACTTTAGTTCCATTAGGAATCATTACATACGTATTGTTCTTGTTAGCGAAGAAAACAGGAAAGAAAATCTTGGGTTCTAACTTGGTGTTAATTGTTTGTTTTGCTGGAGTTTGGGCTGTAGTAGGATGGATGTTAATTAGAGATTTCAACACCGTTGCACACGAAGTTACTTACAAGGCGGAGCAGATTGCTGTGATGGACGAAGAAACAAACACGCAAAAGAAAGACGATAAAGGGGAGTTGGTATTTGAATACAAAACAATTACCGATCAAACCAATGTTGAAGCAATCACGAACCCTATAGTTGAAAAATCTACGGTAATCGGTATTGCCAATAAAACAATTCCAGCTGGAGAAGAATTACACATGATTACAGAAAGTAATGATGGTTCTACTTTCGCATACATAGGGGACAAGAGACTAGAAGAAGCAATTAAAAGAGGAGAAGAGTTAGGTGTAAATAACGGAGTGATTACAACGACCGTTACAGAAGTGAAAGAAGACTGGGTACGTATTCCTGCATCTTGGTTCTCTATCTTAAACTCCTTCTTTATTATTGCGTTTGCATCTATCATTTCTAAATGGTGGGATTCTAAGTACAACCCTTCAGCATCTATGAAGTATGGTTTAGG
>NZ_JAWWCF010000300.1:0-2109 GCF_033720595.1 Lishizhenia sp.
ATCCATGTAGGCATTCAATTCGTCCAATACAACCTCTTTCTCCTTCTCTATTTCCTTTTCTGGAAACACAGAATGAAAAGTTATATCTGCCAACAATTCAGAGGTACGTTTCAAATGTTCAAAAGAGAAAGAACCGTAAATACATATCTCCTCTTTGGCCGTGTAGGCGTTCAACTCACCTCCTACAGAATCTAAGCGCGAAAGGATGTGATAAGTTTTACGCTTTTGCGTTCCCTTAAAAATACAATGCTCTAAAAAGTGTGCTAAACCAACCTCGTTGTCTTTCTCAAATCGAGAACCACCCAATACCGTAACCCCCAAGTGTGCCACTTGTTTATCCGTATGCAGGTATACTACACGCATTCCATTGGAAAGCGTAAAAACCGTTGGTTCTTCTTGTATCATCTATGGATTTTTCCTAAACACCTCCCAGTTTTGAGAAGCATCTTTTTTGTAACAAATTCTATCGTGCAATCTACTGGCTCTTCCTTGCCAAAACTCAAAACGCTCTGGCTTAATCAAGTAACCACCCCAGTGCTCTGGTCGCGGTACTTCATTCGGGAATTTTGCTTCGTATTCAACTGTTCTTTCCTCCAAAGTTTGGCGACTATCTAGCTCCTCACTTTGATGACTTGCCCAAGCTCCAATCTTACTTCCTCGTGGACGAGAATTAAAGTAAGCATCGCTAATCGCTGGATCTGCCTTTTGGCATGTTCCCTCAATACGAATTTGACGCTCCAATCCTGGCCAAAACAACAAACCAGCAACAACGCCCGTTTCCGCTATTTCTCTTCCCTTTTGAGAATTGTAATTGGTGTAGAATATAAAACCTTCTTCGGTAATATCCTTCAAATAAAGAATACGCGAACTCGGTTTCCCTTCTTTATTTACCGTTGTAAGATGCAAGGCATTGGCTTCAGGTTGCTCGCTTTTAAAAGCATGCTCGTACCATTCCTTAAATAAATCAAAAGGGTCGCTGGGCACATTATCGCTCAACTTCCCTTTATCAAAATCTTTATGATCGTTCTTTATTTTAGAAATAAAGTCTATCCCCATTTTACTCGCTTTCGTCAGTAAATGTGCTTTCTTCTACCGTCTCCTCTACTTCTTCTTCATCATCTCCAGAAGCTGTAAACACAGGAGGGTTTCTAGATTCGTTGTACTCTTCCTTTTCCTCTTCTGTCATTTCTCTTCTATCCAACTCCTTATCTAAATCTGGGTTGAAAGGGAAAATGTCAATAATAGGAGAAACTGCAATGGCTGGAATTTCGAAACTTACCAACATTGACTCTAAGCTCTCCTCTATTCTTTCGAAAGCTTCCTTCACATTGGCAGCAGTTACTAAGAAGTTGTTAGAAACCTTTTTCTCTTTTCCAGAATCTGCATCAACAGAAACGTAAGTCACCTTACACTTGTACCAGTAATCAGCATCCTCGTAGTGGAAAATATCAGCATAATCCGTCTTAGAAATTCCCGTTACCAAAAACTCCCCACGAATTTGCTCTCCTAACTCTTCGTAAATTCTTGCTTCAGCATCTGTAAAAGATACCGCGTCTAACAAATAAGGCTCGGTAACGCGCTTTAACGTTCCATCCTCCATTTGCTTTGTATATTTAACCTTTACGGTGTACCAACTGTTCATAAATCAAAATTTCTTAGAAGCACAAATGTAAGCATTCAACTTCAAAATGTTAAAGGTATTTTATGGGAAAGTTATAAGAGAAAAGGGATTCGTCAATAGTGCTACTTTTCCCGAAACCGCTTTTTGAATTTTACACCCTGGTTTTTGAATAAATATTGAGTTATACGTTTGCTGAATATCTTTTATTTAAGAGAGGTTTTTTAAGATTACCGAGCGAAGTCGAGAGATGATTTTTGAATTCATTGGGCCAAATTCCACCACCCTGTGGGATGGTAAAACCAAGCTATACGCTGTACAAACTACCCTACTCGGCTATTACACTAAGGGCTTTTGTGGCTCTCGCTGTCGCCCCAACACCTCAAGTTCATCACGCCAGTAGCTCAGCCCGTGCCGCTGCTATCCTTTTGGGAAGATTAAAACTCTAAGTCAACTCGACTATTTACCCTAAAGGGCTCAACCTCTCCAGC
>NZ_JAWWCF010000301.1:0-2059 GCF_033720595.1 Lishizhenia sp.
GAAAGTAAGTTTAGCTTGGGTGTAAATGTTTTTCCAAATTTTTCAATGGGTATATTGAGTTATGATGAAAGTAGCTCTTCTGCAGGTGAGCTTTTTAAAAATATTGAAACTTGGAAACCATCGGCTAGTACTTCTATTTTAGTAGAATACACACTTAAACATAACGCTTTTCTAGGCTTCGGACTAGGTTACCAGAATAACGGTGAACAAACAAAAAAACAAGCTTTAATTTTCAGCATCAATCCTACAACAGGTGAACCCGTTTATGACCCTTATCAACCCAGTCATGCCAAGTCTATATACAATCATCATAATTTAGAAATCCCTATCTATTACAGACACTTATTCAACAATAGGTTTTACGGTGTATTTGGATTAAGTGGAATTGTAAACATATCCAATACCCGAACAAGCGTTTTGTATTATCCAGAAAAAGCAACAGAAAGAAACACTAAAAATGACAACTCAACTGAGTTCAGAAAGATCAATTTATCCACCAACATAGGGCTTGGTTTTGATGTGATTCAAAAAGAAAATTTCAGCTTTTACATCCAACCCAATGCACAATTCGGAATATTAGGGTTAGCAAAATCAACCCCAATTAATCGAAACATGTTATCGATTGGTATTTCAACAGGGATAAGACTATAAAATTTTTTCAATTCCAAAACATTCATCATGTTCTTACCCCAAATACCTTTGGAAACGTGTATCCAAAAGTATTTAACGCTATACGTGAAATCCAATAAAATCAAGGCTTAGACATAAATGTCGTAAACATGTCGCATTAAAACCGTTAGAAATTACGTGGAAATCTAACTATAATTGCACCCTCAATTTAAACGTATAACCATGAGCCAAATCGGAAATAAAATCAAAAGCCTTAGAAAGCTAAAAGGATACTCACAAGAAGAACTAGCAGAAGCTGCTCAAGTTAATCTACGCACGATACAACGCATAGAAAACAACAGCAACAATCCACGAGGTAAAACTTTGCAATTAATATGTGAAGCGCTTGAAACGAACACTGAAGAAATCATGAGTTACGGTAAAGAAAAGGACCTAAATTATTTAAGCCTTGTCCATCTTTCTGTGCTTTCTTTTTTTGTTGTCCCTTTGGGAAATATAATTCTTCCACTCATATTATGGGTAAGTAAAAAAGACAAAATTGAAGGACTTGATAGCTTAGGAAAAAACATACTCAACTTCCAAATCGTTTGGACCACGCTGTGTGTACTTTGCATGGTACTCATCATCTTCTACCCTACCTATTTTGACTATGCATTTGCGTTCTTAAGCATCATAACGATAATAAACTTTATACTCCCCCTGATCTTTGCGATTAAAACAAATAAAGAAAAGAACAAAAATAGATACCCTAATCTACTGCGTATTCTTCGATAAGCGCAGTAGATAGCATTCCCCGAGTCACCTTTTAAAATCGAAATGGAGACATGCACTCCTACCTTTCATCCCAGAAATCAAATCACTTATCATATAAATAACCTAAAACACTCATAATCACCTACCCTAAATTCGCGTATGTAATATTTTTTAACTATACTGGCTTTAGGAAAAATAAAACCATCTGTTGTCGTGGTGCAATTTCTGCAAAAGACAATCAAAAACTATTTACGAAAATGCAGAGCCTTTCAAGTCAATTGAAAAAGGCTTTTGACGCCTATTTTGAAGCGCCTATAGAAGCCTGGGAGGAATTCGCTGAACTGTGCGAAACCTCTATTCATAAAAAAGATGAAACCCTTAAGAAACAAGGGAGTTCAGAAAAATATTTTTACTTCATAGAAAAAGGAAGTGTTGGAGTTTTCTTGTGGAAAGAAAACAATTTTGTCTGCTTGGATTTTGCCTTTGACGGACAATTTTGTTGCGATTATATGTCAGTAATTACCCAAGCCCCCAACGAATTAGAAGTTGTGACTTTGGAAACAACCAAACTACATAGAATTAGTGTTGAAAATCTCAGAAAATTAGGAAACAAATCCCTTGGTCAAGTTCTCATGCGGATTTCGGCGGAATCTTCTTTTGTGGAAAAACAGCAACA
>NZ_JAWWCF010000302.1:0-2055 GCF_033720595.1 Lishizhenia sp.
CAACAAATCATCTGTTTTTTGCAAAGCAATTTGACTGATCATGGTATTTGAAAGCACATAAGCAGAAAATTCTTTTCCATACTTTTCTGCAATAGCTTCCTTGATTGGACCAAAGAAATTTGTCTTTTGTTCATCCACAATGGCACGTAGCTCTTTACTTTTTGCTCTTTCTTCTGGACTCAAAGGAGGGATGGCAGGTTTACTTTTCGAAATTTGCTTTTTATGAGCCAGCTCAAAAAGTTCTTCCATTCTTCGCTCTAGATCTTTTTGGCAAGTAGGCGTTTGTATTTTTCTGTAGACACCTTTAAATTTCATAAAATCTTCTACATACTTTTTACCAAGCGCCAAATCCCAAATCAAATCTTTGTGCATTACTTGGTAGCTGGGCTTATTCACTTCTTTGGCCAATTTCTCTCGCCAAATGAGAAGACCTTCTACAATAAACCACTCAAAAGCGTTGAGCATTTTCTTGTCTTTCATTTTGACATTAATCTCCTCGCTGTTATCTACGTATTCGGCCGTATCAAACAAAGCATTTTCTTGAGCAATCCAATCCAAACGGCCCAATTCCTCAGCTTTACGCATTAAAGCGTCTTTCAATTCAAATAGAAACAACACATCGTCTGCGGCGTATTTAATCTGCTCCTCGCTTAATGGGCGTTTAAACCAGTTACTCTTTTGTAACTTTTTATCCGTCTCCATACCCAGAACCTCAGCTAACATATTAGACAAGGAAGATGGAGGATAATTCAACAAACTTCGCACGATGGCTAAGTCCAAAATATTTTGTGCTTTACAACCCAAATGGTGTAAAAGACGTATGTCTTCTCCAAAAGCAAAAACCAATTTTTCAACTTCTGGATTTTTGAACACCTCAAAGAGTTCTTCCAAGTTTATTCCTTTTGCCAAAGGATCTATTAAATAACAATTCTTCTGATCGTAAATCTGAATTAAACACAGGTTAAATCCATAGCGGTAATGATTTTTATCGAATTCTAAATCTACAGCTATGCTTTTTTCGTTACAAATGGCTTGTACACATTGGTCAAGCTCCTCTTGTTTGGTAATGTATTGTATTTGCACGCGCTAAAATTACGTTTTTGCAAGAAATTGAAGGCACACAAAAGCGACTATCTCTTATTCTTTTACAAAACGCTTCGTCACCCAATCTCCTGTTTCCAATTTCAATTGCAGGAAATACACACCTGTTTGAAGCGCTTCCACGTTGATTGTTTGATAAACTCCTATTTCTGAGCGTTGTTCTTGTCCTAATGCATTTAAAATGCGTAATTCAAGAATTTTGTAGTCGGTGCTATACTGTAGTGAATTTGAGACAGGGTTTGGATAGAGACTTACACTAGCATTGAGCGTTTCCTCATCCACTGCAGAAAGGTAATACACACAGTGATCATCCAAATTCATCTCCCTGTTACTTACCATAAATTGGCCGGTTGTTGTTGATAAGCTAAAACTGTTGTTTGAAAACGAACTAGGAGTTGAATAAAATAAGGCGTCACTTACAGCGTAGGGCTGATCATCAGAGTAACAATTCGTTAAAACATCAGACGTAAACAAAGTATCGTGTTTAACAACCGCCAATTGAGGCTCTAATACTTCATTTGACTTTATTCCATAATACGGTCCTCTTTGAACGTATCTAATCGTTGTATCTTTCATAACTAACAGTCCAGTTGCTGCTCCAAAATCTATATGTTCTGCAACAATTTGCATTTCATTGTTAAGCTCCAGTGTAAAACCCATTCCGTAAGTCATTAAAAGGCTCGAATCCAAATAATTTACCATTCTGTAGTTTTCCTCTGACCATAACCATGTATTGTTAGAGAGCCAATATTGAAGTATTTTTAAGGATAAATCAGATCTATTCATGGTCATTAGCAACAAATTATGAGTTGGTCCGGCTAAAAGGAATATACTATCTTGAAAGAAACAAACTTGTCTTGGATCCGTTACATTATCCATTTCAACCGCCCTTTGTTTTACACCTAGTGTATCCATTTCAACCAATCTACTTCCTGTATTCAAACTTTGAAAGGA
>NZ_JAWWCF010000303.1:0-2049 GCF_033720595.1 Lishizhenia sp.
CATCAAATATTTCAACGTCATCTAACAATAAGTCATTGTAGTATGCGTAGTTTGTATTTTGACCAACCTCTCCTCTAAATCTAAATTTGATAAAGTTTGTGTTGTACACATAAGCAGTTAGGTCATAGTAATAATCTGTCCAGTTTGCTCCATTTTCTCCCTGAACTAAATCTACCAATACCCATGCAGATCCATCCCAAGCTTCAATGTTCAACTCGTTGTGTTGAGCTAAATTAGCAAAGTTATTCACACAGTGAGAAATGTGGTAAAACCTAAGCGTTGGTGTTGTAATCCCAGTTACATCGATTTCTGGAGATTCTAACACAACATTTACGTCCGTTGGTGAAGAGAAATCGATAAAAGCAAAATCATCTCCAACAGCACCGTTCGTGTGGTCAGCAGTTCCTTGAACTTCATAACCTGGATTGTAAGAAGAAGGGTTGAAATCCCAACCATCTCCTGCTGTGTAAGAGGTATTCCAACACGCTGGTGCGGAAGTACCGGTAAATGTCTCAATGAAAGGAGCCGAAATCGGACTACATTGAGCACGCAAACCTGCAACAGCCATTAAGCCGGCAGATAGCGCAAGTAATTGTTTTTTCATAGTTTATAGTTTTGAGTATACACGTAATAAGGCGCGCAATTTAATACTTTTTTAACAGAAAGAAGAATTTTAACACCGGGATTTCTTATTACTGTACACAAATAACAAATTAACCGCACATCTTTAAAGAATTCACAAGACATAAAAAAAACGGGCGAATCCTGAGGATTCACCCGTTTTAATTATTAAAGTTTAAATCGTCTTATTGAACGACTATTCTGTATGTATTTTTGATAGAACCATTGTACAATTCAACCAAGTATACTCCTGTTGTTAAATCAGATACGTTTACTTGAACTGAACTTCCAGCAGCTAATTTATCATTAGATGCTTTTACAATTCTTCCATTAACATCAATAACACTTACTGATAACGCATCGTGCTCACCAGCAGAAACAATGTTCAACACATCACTTGTTGGGTTAGGATATACTGAAATACCTTCTATCTCAACATTTTCTACTGATAACCAATCACAAGAAGGGTTAACAATCACCACTACCAATGCAGTGTCATCTGGACAAACTCCATTTCCAGCTACGTAATCATAGTTAAACTGTCCTGGAATAGTTCCTGCAGAAGGAATATCACTTGTTACAGCATTATCTTGAGGATCATACCAAACACCACCTAAATCAATGTTACCCGTTAAACCGTAGAATAAGTTCGTTGGTTCGTTTTTACAAACATTGATACTTCCATCAATACCCGCACTAGATGGAGGGTAAATCTCTACTTGACCAACGATAGAATCAAAAGAACATCCTAATTCAACTCTGTATTCGAAATCGTAAACTTGAGATGCTAAAACAGTTGTAGCAAAGTCATTTGCAGAAACCATTTGAGATGTGTTTGATAAATCATACCAAGTTCCGTATTGCGTATCGTAGTTTGAGATAGCGTTGAATAAATCAACTGTATCTCCAATACAAGCATCAATAACTCCTGTTAACGAACCAGCATTGAAATCTAATTCCGTTAAGGCAATTGAGTAAGTACCTGCTGAAGTCCAAGAGGATTGAGAAGAATGTAACAAGTAGTACGTTTGACCTGGTGTTAATCCACAAACTACCCATTCTGGAGCCGCAGTAGACCCAAATAAAACTCCATTATCGTTTGCTCCAATTAAGTTATATTGACTATAATCTCCACAATTCGATGTTTCGTAAACGGCCATTTTAGATGAGTAATTTACATCAGTTCCAGAAATCATTACATCTCCTGAAGCTGGTGCTGTAAATGTATACCATGTACTTCTATAAATTGTTGACTGACCCCATCCTTGCGTACTATTGTAACCATCCGCTGGTGGTGCAATTGACTGCACACCTGCATCTAATTGTGCACCGTTGTTGTACAGCAAGTATGGTGTACCATCTACTTGTAATTCTTGTGCGTAACAAGATGAATCATTATCCAAGAATGCTAAGAAGTTTACCGGACCA
>NZ_JAWWCF010000304.1:0-2026 GCF_033720595.1 Lishizhenia sp.
ATAATTAACCATAGAAGTGATGATTTTGTTGAACTATACACTGATGTAATCGATAAAACTCAACAAGTTTTTCAAACCAAAAATGATATTGTAGCATTATCTGCCTCAGGAACAGGAGCGGTAGAAGCTGGCGTTATAAATCTCATAAAAAAAGGAGATAAAGTCATTATTCCAGTTAATGGTGAATTTAGTAACAGGCTATCTCAGTTAATAGCAGGTCAAGGTGCTGAGGTAATAAAACTTGAAACTCCTCCAGGGCAAAATGCCACCTTTGATCAAGTAAAGGAAGCATTTGATAATAACAAGGATGTTAAAGCATTCTATGTAGTACATAATGAAACTTCTACTGGTACAATGGTAAATTACCTTGACAAGGTATCCGATTTAATATCACGAAATGACTCATACTTTGTTGTAGATTCTGTATCCTTGCTTGGTGGAGCTGAATTACCAGTTGACAAATGGAATATTGATGTTTGTATGACAGGTGCGCAAAAAGCAATTGCTGCACCCCCTGGAATATCCCCTATCTCAATTAGTCCACGAGCCAAAAAATACATGATTGAAAATCCTCCATCTACTATGTACTTCAATTTAGCACGCTACTTCAAATATTATGAAGAATCAAAACATACTCCCTTTACACCAGCATTACCTCTCCTTTATGCATATAGAGAAGCATTAGCAATAATGCTAGAAGAAGGATTAGAAGCAGTTTACAAACGACATAAGGTTTGCTCGGATGCCCTATATTCAGGATTAAGTGCAATCGGTCTTACTCCTTTTGCTAAAGAAGAGGATCGTTCAATATCTATTGTTGCTCTAAATTACCTTGAGGGTTTACAAGACAAAATATTTAGAGATACGTTGGCAAAAAAATTCAAAGTTTTAGTTGCTGGCGGTTTTGGAGATCTAAAGGGGAAAGTATTCAGAGTAGGTTGTATGGGAGAAGTTAGTCAATACCATGTTATGAGGACAATCTCGGCTATTTCATCAACTCTTGCAATGATGGGATATGAAACTGATGCACAAGCCGGTCTAAACACTGCAGAAGAAAAACTCAAAACTCTCTAATCGATGTTAATAACAAGAACGGAATATTTCCTGTTCACAGGTTTGAATTATAGCCAATAATGGAGAATTTTTCAAATTAATGACAGGCAATTGTAACATCAACCCAGAATAGTTGTCAAAAGATTATCAAGTTCAAAGGGCTTTTTCACAATTCCATTTACTCCATCTCTTCTTAACAAATTCTTTACCTGTACTTCAGGTAGATTTGCACCTGTAAATATGAACACATTTTGATCCTTAAGTGTGTCTTCTCCTGCTAAAATTTCTATGATTCCAATTCCCCCTATCACAGGCATCATAACATCCAGTAAAATTACACCAAACTTTTCCTGTCTAATAAGATGTAGTCCTTCAATCGGATCATTTGCAGTTGTAATCTCGAACCCCTTTGCATTGAAGAATTTGGATAACATTGTAGTGGTTTGTTCGTTGTCATCAATTACAAGAATTTTCATATGCTGACCAATTGCTTTTACAGTTTTTGCCTGTTGCCTGGTTTGGTTATTATCAACTTTTGTTTCCATAAGGATTTGATCCATCATATAAATAATAAATAATTCTATATTAGAAATAGTCAGTTAAAATCCAAACCACACGTAATAATTAATTTTTACAAAATACAGTTTTGTGTGATCAGGTTGTCTGTTCAATTCAAAAAAACTAATTTATTTAAATTAAAAAAATTTGCATTTTGTAATGAGCAAACAAGTTTCGGTGAAAATTGATGATGATGTGAACAAGCATATTCAAAAGGTTCAACTAGAATTCAAAAAAGAATATGGTGAATCACTTAGTTTTTCAGTTGTACTAAATGAAATTATTAGAAATTTAATAAGGTAAAAATGCCTTGTAAAGGAATTTGCTCGGATTTTGCTGTTAAGATCTCTAGATTAAAGGGAGGATTATACGAAACAGGGTACAAGCGATGTACAGGTTGTGATATTTTTATTAA
>NZ_JAWWCF010000305.1:0-1980 GCF_033720595.1 Lishizhenia sp.
TCGGTGCGAATGTTTTTAGCCGTGCCCTTACTACTTGGTTTAGCCTTGTATTGGATAAACCCTCAACTTAAAAACTTAACCACTTGGAATTGGGCAATCATTGTACTCGTTCTTTTTATAGGAATAAGAAAAATTTCGACCTATTCTTCTTGTATAGATAAACAAACTGAAACCACCAATTTTGGTCCTATTGCCATTAAAAACCTGGATGAATTAACCCAAAAGTGCGATGAACTCAAAGAGCTTACAAAAACATATAATGTTGATTTAGTTGTTTTTATTGCAGATTGGAGGTATGGTGTTGCGGAAATTGGACATTATAATTACGCTTGTCCCGTGCTTCAAGAAAACACCATGAATACCGTTATGAACGTTTACGAGCGCAGAACCTGGATTTTTAATAATGAAAAAAATAAAGTACGAAAGAACCTATTACTCTACAATCCGAATTTAAAGAATATCGAAGAAATTAAACAGAAAATGGATTGTACTATAATTCAAAAATCTCCTCATCTTTTGCTAATTGAAAACAATGATAAAACTTTAATGGAACTTTCTAAAACCTTCGATTTCCCTTATAAACGACATACGTATTAGGTTTTAGTATTTTGTATTCCATTCAACATAAAAGATTAATCACTTATTGACGAGATATCATCAGTTTTTCAGATTAAATTTGCCAGCATGAACCAAAGCTTCCAAATCAAAACCCTCAGTTTAACATTTCAGCTCGCCCTTGTTGCTTTAACACTCGCTACCTTTCCATGGATTACAAAAAAAGAATTTTCGAGTTTGTATTTATTGTGGTTATTTATCGGACTAACAAGCCTACTGGAATACATCCTCTATAAAAAACACAAGTATATCCAAATAAACGAATCACAGATCCAGATCTTCCATAGTGTTTGGAAGGGTAAACAAAGAATTGAAAGACGGCGTATCAAAGCACTAGATAGTACGTCAAGAAAGTATTGTATCCATTTGTTAGATGGAAAAAAAGTGAAAATTAGAAAAAGTCTTATTCATGAGGACGACCACTTTAAATTAGAATTGGCGTTGAAAAGTTTTATGAGTGAAGCCTAACTTTAGTTGAACCGTTCATTAGATCATTGATGAAATTTCTTTAACTTGTTGAGAATTAAAAACGAATCTATTGATACAAGAATTAAACAAATGGTTTGCCGAATATCCTATTCTTACTAGCATAGGAAAGTACTTGGTTTGGCTCGCATTGATTTTTACTATAATTTCTTGGGTCAGGAGGGTTATCAAGAAACGACTTCCGGACAATACACTAAGGTATAAGTCACAAAAAGGAATAGAAATCATTGGTTATCTCTTTGCTGTTCTTATCACGGTAACTTATTTCACAGGTAGTATCAAAGACTTTGGACTTGCCATTGGTTTGTTAACGGCAGGAATAACAATAACCTTACAGGAATTAATCTTAAGTATTACAGGTTCCTTTTACATCTTTTTTGTACGCGTTTACCAACCAGGCGATAGAATTGAAATTAATGGAATAAAAGGTGATGTAATAGATATTGATAGCATATACACCACCATGATGGAAATAGGTCAATGGGTATCTAGCGATAATTATAGTGGCCGAATCGTGAAGTTGAGTAACGCCTTTGTTTTCAAAGGACCAGTTTACAATTACTCACAAGACTTTCCTTTTGTTTGGGATGAATTCAATATACCAATACGATATGGATCTGATATTGAACTCGCTAAAAACATTGTAATATCAGTAGCTCAAGAACAGCTTTCTGAATATGTGAATGCCTCTATTGCTGATTGGAAAAAAGTGGTAGACAAATACTATATAGAAGACGCGCAGGTAGATCCTACCCTAGCTATTTCAATGACAGATAACTGGATTCAGTTCAACCTAAGGTATATTGTGAATTACAAGAAAAGAAGATACACTAAGCACTTACTCCATGAAGAGATCAATAAAAGAATACAAGAGAGTAA
>NZ_JAWWCF010000306.1:0-1969 GCF_033720595.1 Lishizhenia sp.
CCTATGTGAAGTATACTACTGCCTATTTGCACGACAAACAAGAATTAAATGAAAAAGCGCTATTAGACCTTGAGAAAAAATACGATTTTGAAAAACAAAAAGTAATTACTGAACAGGAGCATCATAAAGCAGAAATTGCGCAAGCAGAGGCTGAAAAAATAAGTTTTCAACTGAAGGCGCTCTTTATCTTCTTACTTACCTTTTTAGTGCTTATCTTTTTTATACTTCGCTTACTTTTAAAGAATAAGAAGGCCAGAAAATCATTACAAAAATCTAACGACCGGCTCGAAGAAAGTTTACAACAGAAAGACCTCTTGTTTAAAGAACTACATCACCGTGTAAAAAACAACCTTACCCTTTTGCAAAGCTTGCTTTACCTTAGAGCTTCTACCTCTAACAATCTACAAGTAAAAACTGCATTAAAAGAGTGTGAGCATCGCATACACTCTATGGCAGCAGTGCATCAGAAGCTCTATAATTTAGAAAATGTATCTTCGGTAAACCTCAAAGAGTATTGTAACCAGCTTATTTCTGATTTAAGAACAACTGTTACGATGGACCAAAGGAAAGTGAATATTAATCTTTCCATGAAGGACATCTCCTTAAACATCTCAAAAGCAACACAAATTGGACTTATTTTTAACGAACTCTTTATCAACTCTTTTAAACATGCTACCCCAAAGGGAGAGACACTTGAAATTGGTATAGACATCCATCATGAAAAACAAACACTCATCCTCAACTACCACGATAATGGTCAAGGCTTTTCCCAAGACATTACAAAAAAAGCAGAAGGATTCGGTTTTAAACTCATACGCATACTCTCTCAACAACTCAAAGCATCTTATTCATATAACAATACCAACCATCGTTCACTATTCACCTTTACGATAAAAGAATGAATAAACAGCTCAACATATTAATTGTAGAAGACGAACTACTCATAGGTGAAATGCTCAAAGAAATGCTTCATAACCAACATTACAATGTGGTAGGTATTGCATCTTCGTATATTGAAGGAAAAATACTTTTAGAAGAGCATCCTGAAACCAATATAGTAATTACGGATATTAATTTAAACAACGATCAATCCGGGTTAGAAATGGGGCAATTAATCAACACCCATTATCACATTCCATTTATTTACCTCACCTCTTATTCAGACCCTAAAACATTAGAGCTTGCTGCGGCTACTCAACCTTTTGGTTACATGATAAAACCCTTTAAAGAAGAAGAAATTGCAGCCACTTTGATGATGATAAAATCGCGCATGAACCTAACGCCCGATTTAATCACTTTTAAACATGGAATTGATACTGTAAAATTACAAATCAACGACATCCGTTATTTACAATCTGAAGGCAACTATATTTTGGTATTTACCCAAGAAAAAAAGTATCTACTAAGAACAGCCCTGGAAAGCTTTTTACAAGAAATCAACAGTTCTTTGTTACGCAGAACACATCGATCTTTTGCCGTAAACTTAAATCATATAATAAGCATCAAAAGTCAGGAAATAAAACTCACAGATAAGAAAATTCCTTTATCAAGAAAATACAAAAAAGAAATCCACGACCTGTTTATATCTCAACAGTAAGTTAAATACATACAAAAAAAGGTAGTTCTTAACAAGAAATTCAAATTCATATTCGGCAGTCATATTTTAGTAATGAAATATTAATTTTTATTACTGCACACTTATGAAAAAAAGACGCTTGATTTTTCTAGCTCTTGTTTGCCTTTTTAACCTTTCGAGTATAGCGCAAACTGTTTCTAATTCTGTTACTGCAAAACAAGCTGTTTTAACACCATTACAAACCAAAACTTCTACCGCTAATTTTAGTAAATCCCTTCTGGCCATTTGGGGAACGGGTGCAACAGTTGGAAATACTGATGGACAATTTCAAAACGCAAGCATTAACGTAGGAAGTTATCCCTATGCAGCAACGGGGTGGACCACACAATCATC
>NZ_JAWWCF010000307.1:0-1967 GCF_033720595.1 Lishizhenia sp.
CCTGAAATTGCTTTACCTAAAATTAAGATATCTGGCTCGTTGTAAGTAGCTTGCTTTTCACATGTAGATCCACAAGTACAATCTCCACAAACCTCTAATAAACTTCCTGTACGAGCAATACCTGTCTGTACTTCATCAGCGATGAACAAAGCATTGTTTTCTTTACAAAGTTCTCTTGCTTTTGTTAGATAACCTTCAGATGGAACATAAACCCCAGCCTCACCTTGAATAGGCTCCACTAAAAGTCCTGCAACATTTGGCTCCTTTAATGCAGCTTCTAATGCTTCAACATCATCGTAAGGAATACGAATGAAACCTGGTGTGTAAGGACCAAAATTGTCACTCGCTACTGGATCGTTTGAAAAAGAAATAATAGTTGTAGTTCTTCCGTGGAAGTTGTTTTCACAAACAATGATTTTTGCTTCATTCTCAGCGATACCTTTTTTCTCATAAGCCCACTTTCTAGTAATCTTAATCGCCGTCTCCACAGCCTCTGCACCAGAGTTCATTGGCAATACTTTGTCAAAACCAAAGTACTCAGTAACATATTTTTCAAATGGACCTAAGGCGTCGTTATAAAATGCTCTTGACGTTAACGCTAATGTTTGCGCCTGATCTGTCATCGCCTTTACAATCTTTGGGTGACAGTGACCTTGGTTAACTGCAGAATAAGCAGATAAGAAATCAAAGTATTTTTTTCCTTCTACATCCCAAACGTAAACTCCTTCTCCTTTTGCCAAAACTACTGGTAGTGGGTGGTAGTTATGCGCTCCGTGTTTGTCTTCTAATTGGATTAATTCCTCTGATGTTAACTTCTCCATTGTTGTGTTCATTTCTATTTCTTTTTAATCTTCTTCCTCATAAAGTAAGGAAGAAAAAATTCCTAAACCTCCCTATTTTACTCAGAAAATCGGGAATTCAAAAGTAATCATTTTTTTTGGCTTCTCTAAATGTTAACGGATAAGAGTCCTTTTCCATTTATCGTCTATTCATCTACATTCATCGAGACCAAAAATCAGTAATTCCGGTTAACCTTTCATTCATCTAGAAATTCTAGTCATTCGTCAAAATACTATGTATACATCACAATACAGGTATTAATTTTGACATGTATTTTACAATGCGCACAGAGCATTTAAAAATGCTAAACAACAGTAAATGAAAAGACTAATATTTATATTAATATTCTTACCCAACTTACTAGCTGCACAGAGCTCGTGCCCCGGTACTATTACCGATGGAGCGAACAACACCTGTAACGGATCTAGTAATTGTTCTGAAGTATTAGTTTTGAATATGAACCTTGACACTATTTTATCTGTGTATGGCGGTGACTCAACTTTACTTTGCAACACCCCAGGTAATAGTGGTGTAAACTGCGCATCAAATGCCCTAGAGTTTTCTAATTATTATTTATACGATCCTGCAAATCCTAATGGAAACAGTAATAACAATAATAACAATGGAGGCAATGGTGGAAGTGGCGGTTCTGTAGGTTGTTTATACAACGGTGGAGGTGAGTATATAGGTGTTCTTTTCGTTGCACTTACTGATTTCAATGCAGAGATCAATACCACCAACAATACTGTAGAACTTAATTGGGTAACAGCTGCCGAAAAAGACAACGATTACTTTACTTTAAAAAAGTCTACTGACGGGGTTAACTGGATTACCATTGCTAATATTGCGGGAGCGGGAAACTCTGACGAGGAATTAAGCTATAGCTATACAGATACTGAGTTAAATAGTGAAACGGTTTACTACCAGCTTTCTCAAACTGATTTCGATGGAAGTTACCATGAATTCGGAATCATAACAGTAAAAAATCAAACGCAACAAAATTTAATTGCACGTACCAATTTATTGGGTCAGCCTGTGGATGAATTCTACAAAGGAATGGTCATTAAAACATATGCTGATGGTACAACTGAAAAAGTTTTCCAACAATAATGATAGAAGGTTTAAAG
>NZ_JAWWCF010000308.1:0-1949 GCF_033720595.1 Lishizhenia sp.
AGCGCTTTATATTTTCAATATTGCTGACATTTGTGAAAGGTCAGCTACAGATTTCTACAAAAATGGAGCATCTACGATGTTCTCTTACAAGAACTACCCTCGGAGAGGTTATGTTATTGTAGCGATTGCTCGCATTATTCCAAATCCTCGTAGAGGATTTATAACGAAGGAGAAAGGGGTGTAGGTTCCATTTTACGCATTTAGGGGGCCATTGTAAAGTTTTTGATTGACTTTGGTTTTAGTTTTCCTTTTTATGTAACTTGTGATTTTACTTAATTTTATGCAAGTTACAATGGTTTTAGAAAAGGAGCTAACCGATGAATCAAGATCAGATAATCGAAGCAGTAACGAAAGAATTTACCCAAAGATTTCGTGAAACGATGGCGGATTTGTCCTTGGATGAACTGACCCCGGAGTTGGCAGAAGAATTTAGTAAAGGTTTGCAGCACTGCATTAGCAAAGCAGCCCTCATAGGCTACAAGACATTTATTGAATCCTATGATATAAAGGAGGATCTCTTAGAAGTAGAAGGTAAGACACTTCGGTTTAAGTATTCTTCAAAAAAAACTTCTTAACGCCTTTTGGAGAGATGAATATTAGTCGGAGTTTGTATCAGAGTGACCGGGGTGGGGCTGCTTATGTTCCATTAGATGTGGGTTGGGGGATGCAAGGAGAATATGCGACGCCGGCAGTACAAGAATGCGTTCTGTTTGGGATGGCTCATCTGACAGCTAAGGAAGTGGAAAGGTTTTTAGAAAAGAGCAGCATGTTTCATCCTTCTGAGAAAGCGATCAAAAATATGGTAAGTAAGAGTGGGGATTTCATAGAAGCTCATATTGATGAATTGAACGAAGGGATTCGAGGTGAGGAGACGATTCCGGAAGCAACGGCAGTAGTGGTTGCCAGTATGGATGGTGTAAATGTTTTGTTAAGAGAAACTGGCCAGAAATCCGGTCGTCCGAAAGAACGCCCTGGTGAAAAGCAGGAGGAAGTGAGTGCTTCCAGTTATAAGAATGCCATGGTTGGCAGTATTTCTTTTTATGGGTATTCCCAACAACGGGGCAGGCCACCACTTTGTGGCAAGAAGGAAGCGACTGAAAAAGAGGAAGTTAAGCCGGTGAGATTATGTAGCCATTATATTGCCCGGATGCCGGAGAGTTACTTTCCGGCCTTCAAGCAGCAATTTGAGGCGGAGTTGGATGATATTGAAAAAGCAGTGGATGCAACCGTGAAGAGAGTGCTTCTTAATGATGGTCATCGGGTGATATGGAACTACATTGACAATAATGAACGCTTTGATGATTACGAGAAATTGGTAGATTTCTATCATGCCAGCGAGCATTTATCAAAAGCAGCGGAGGCTATCTTCGGAAAAAAATCAAAGGCGGGAGATGAATGGTATCACAAATGGTATGATAACCTGCAAACAGAAGATCATGCTGCCAAAGCGGTATTGCGTTCCATGAATTATTACGCAAAGATATTGAAGATTCCCAAAACTCGATTGGAGGATTTAAAAAGAGAACAAACCTTCTTTCGGCGTAATCACCATCGAATGAATTACGCGGATTTCATCAGACAAGGGCTGCCTATTGGCAGTGGGCCGGTAGAAGCAGCCTGTAAATCTGTAGTGAAAAATAGAATGTGCCGCAGCGGAATGCGTTGGTCTCGAAAAGGTGGACAGCAAATCCTCAATCTTAGAGCCTACGCAAAAGCTGATCGCTGGGAGAAATTCTGGAACAACTACAAACAACTTAAACAAGCAGCATAAGGGTGAAAGTAATTGCGTAAAATGGAACCTACACCCATAAATAATCTATCCATTCAGATTCACCTTTCTCTTTTTTGGTTTTATCTTAAAGTTTTTTTGAATGTTTTAATAATACCGTTTTAAGACCGCAATATTTTAGTTTAAGGCTAGGTTGAAAAATTAATATTACATTGGAAGA
>NZ_JAWWCF010000309.1:0-1920 GCF_033720595.1 Lishizhenia sp.
AGTTAAAGAATGAGATTATCAAAAAGAAACAAAAGGAAGCTAATCGGGTTACTGCTCTTTGGCTTCCTTTTTTATTACGCGTTTCCAAGTCGATTGTTTGACGTGCCTTATTCTACCCTCATAAATGATGAAAAGGGTGAGTTGCTGGCTGCGCAAATTGCAAAGGATGGTCAATGGCGTTTCCCACAAGTAGATGGTATTCCCTACGAATTAGAACAGTGTATACTACACTTTGAAGATGAGTATTTCTACTATCATCCAGGCGTAAACCCTGTCTCTACTTTTCGTGCATTGTTTCAAAATATAAAGGAGGGGAAAGTCGTAAGTGGTGGGAGCACCCTGAGCATGCAAGTAATCCGTTTATCCCGACAAAACAAAGCGCGATCTTACTGGGAGAAAATTATAGAAGTTTACCAGGCGGTGCGACTCGAATTCAGTTACAGCAAAGAAGAGGTGTTGCGTATGTATGTTTCTCACGCGCCTTATGGAGGGAATATCGTAGGAGCAGAAACAGCAGCTTGGCGTTATTTTCATCGACCTTTACATCAATTGTCTTGGGCTGAATATGCTACTTTGGCGGTGTTGCCGAACTCACCTTCATTGATTCGACCCGGTAAAAATTCAGAAGAGTTAAAAGCGAAACGAAACCGTTTACTTCAAAAGTTAAAGGAAAATGAAGTAATCGATGCTTCAACCTATGAGCTTTCATTGTTAGAGCCTTTGCCAGGAAAGCCTTTGGATTTGCCGAATTCTGCTTTCCACTTGTTGAGTTTGGCGAATAGTAAAGGTAAACATGGACACAGAATTAGTTCTACCATAAATGGTCGTTTGCAAAAACGCGTAAGTCAACGTGTAAATAATTACGTAAAGTTTTTAGAGAACAATGAAATTAGAAATGCCTGCGCTTTAGTGATTGATGTGAAGTCAGGCGAGGTAAAAGCCTATGTGGGGAATGCCAATTTTGAGGGTGCCAATGCACAGTATGTAGATCTTATTCAAGCCCCGAGAAGTTCAGGGAGTATACTCAAACCTTTCTTATATGCTGCGGCAATAGAGGAAGGAATGATACACAACAATAGCTTATTGAGGGACGTACCCATTTCTATTCAAGGTTTTGCTCCCTCAAATTTTAACAAGAGTTTCGATGGCGTGGTGCCTGCGAAAGACGCCTTGGCAAGATCACTGAATATTCCCGCAACAAATATTTTAAAGGATTATGGCGTAGTGGGCTTTTATGATGCGCTTCAAGATTTAGGTTTTTCTACTATTAATCGTTCGCCAGACAATTATGGTTTGTCTTTAATATTGGGAGGAGCAGAGGTGACCTTATGGGATGTAGCCCATGCCTACAGTAAACAGGTACGTACGCTGAATAACTTTTTTAGCAATGAACTTTTTCCATCTTCGAACATGTCTATATGGAAAGGCGAAGAGTTGCGTCATCCTGTTTCTTCCTTTGCAGAAGGCACGTGGTACATGGTTACTGAAGCGTTGAAAGAAGTGCAACGACCAGGAATGGAGGAGAGCTGGCGACAGTATTCTTCATCGCGCAAAGTGGCTTGGAAAACGGGGACAAGTTTTGGGTATAGAGATGCTTGGGCTGTAGGTTATGATGCCAATTATTTGGTGGCGGTTTGGGTTGGAAATGCAGAAGGTGAGGGTAGACCAGGGTTAACCGGTGCTTCTGTGGCAGCTCCTTTGATGTTTGATATTTTTCAGGATGTAGACAGGCGAGCATGGTTTGAAAAACCTTTGGCTAGTCTAAGGAATATAGAGCTCTGTGCTACCTCAGGGTTGGCCCCATCTCCGGCTTGTCCGAAAATGAAAACAGAAACAAGTATGGTAGCAAAACCTTTGGGTGTATGTACCTATCACCATCATATTTTGATAAATGACAAAGGTCTAAGAGTGAATCATAAT
>NZ_JAWWCF010000310.1:0-1910 GCF_033720595.1 Lishizhenia sp.
AATATTAACTAAAGACGGCAGAACCTTTAACGTAATTAAAGGAGACAAGATTATTATAGTCAGACGTAAAAAGATGCTAGAACCTAAATGAGAAAACTATCTTTATCATCCTTAATACATTTTTCTAGTTTGTTTACATTTTTTGCTATTTTGCAACTTGTATGGGAATACTTTTTTTTAGAATTTGGTATAGTGATTTTAATTATGTATGAAGTAGGATTTGAAATGAGATTTATGGATGAATTAATTTCACTAAATAACAAATTTAATAAATTTTTACACGACAAATTTGATAAAAAACGCCGAAGAAAAAGAAGGAAAGTTAGCGATGTCAGAACACCTATCTAAAGAAGATTTGATAGATATTCACAGGAGAAGTTTGCGAGAAAGGCAGATACGTGAACATATTGGTTGTGAAAGCACCAATAGCGTGTTTAAAACAGATAGACAATACAAAAGTGACTTTTACAAATATAGTATTTGTGCTGTATTAGAAGAATTTTTACAAAAACACAGTTATTCAGTAGATTACAAAGTGGGTCTTAGTGAGAACGGCCCGTATTCACTCAAAAAAGAAGATCTACAAATATCCCTAGATAAATACAAAAAGTGTGTAACAGAAGGGTGTTTTTTTATAAAAGACGCTAAGGGTAATAAGTTTGTTCTTGAGCTAGAGGAATCATACGGTAGAGATGCTTGGGATATAAGTTTATACTATAAAGAAGAACAGGAAAAGAGTGTTTTAAGTTTTGTAACAGATTTAGAAAAGTATGCAACGGATAACAGCTTCTTAAAAAATTCTAAGATAGATCCAAGTTTTTCTCATATAGCTATACATAATAAATATACGTGGGATGACGTTATCTTACCCTCCTCAGTAAAAAAAGAATTAAAAACTAATATAGATAATTTATTTGATAACATACAATTATATAAGAAAAATGATTTATCTTTTAAGCGCGGTATTATTCTTAAAGGAGAACCAGGAACTGGAAAAACTTTGATCGGTAAGGTATTATGTAATCAATCTAAATGCTCTTTTGTTTGGGTGACTCCTAAATTTTTACAGAGGGCTTCTGACATTAAGGCTATTTGTGTGTTAGCACGAGAAATTGCTCCTACTATTTTATTTTTGGAAGATATAGATTTATACGGCAATAACAGAGATGATAGTTCCAATGCAAGTTTGTTAGGAGAATTAATGAATCAGTTGGACGGGTTAGTGGAAAACAGATATATTGTAACAGTTGCTACTACAAACAACGCTGGGAAACTAGAAGATGCCCTTAGAAACAGGCCTGGAAGATTTGACAGAATTATAGATATTCCGAAACCATCTAGCGAAGGCCGTATAAAAATGTTAAAGCTACACGTTGGTAAGTGCTCTGTTGATAATGTAAACTTTGAAAGCGTTGCTAAAAAAACTAAGGGGTACACTGGGGCGCATATAAGAGAACTAGTAACTACTGCAGTAATTTGTGCTATAGAAGAAAATTCAGTAGACGAAAATCAGAAAGTTATCTTAAAGCAAGAACATTTTGACAAAAATATAGAAAAGGTAAAAGCAAAGAAAGTTGGCTCAGTGGGATTTAACGTAGATTCTACAGATATTCCTCCGTCCTTAGGAGATGATGAGTGGTAGTAATAAAAATATAGAAGGGAGTGTCTAACGTGAAAAACTTACCAACATTTGACTACTGTGGTAAAAAAGCTTATGTAACTCAACTAGATTTGGAAAGAAATACTATGTCATTTGTAGTACCAGAAGGTATGACGTATCAATGGGGCAAGGGAAAAAAGAGAACAAGGTCTATGGAAATAAGCAATACACCAGTAAATATAAAAAAAGTAATATTAGAAATAAATCAAACTCTAGAAGGAGGCGATTATGGAGACCAGTAAATTTTTTG
>NZ_JAWWCF010000311.1:0-1895 GCF_033720595.1 Lishizhenia sp.
CCATTCTCAGATGGTGCAAGCTCTGTTATATTGTGTAATGAAAAATTTGCAAAAGAACACTCTAAAGATTACATCCAAGTAATTGGTTCAGGTAGGGGAGGCTCTCCTGCAGCACTTCAAGGTCGTGAACAAATGACTACAATTCCAAGCACAAAGATTGCAGCTGAGGCAGCATACAAAATGGCAGGAATTACTTCAAAAGATGTTGACTTTGCAGAAGTTCATGACTGTTTTACAATTGCTGAAATTGTAGATAGTGAAGACCTTGGCTTCTTTGAGAAAGGACAAGGTGTTCAAGCTGTTCGTGAAGGTAGAACAAAATTAAATTCTGATATTTCAATTAATCCATCAGGTGGTCTCAAATCAAAAGGACATCCAATTGGGGCTACAGGTGTTGGACAAGTAGTTGAAGTGTATGACCAACTTACAGGAAATGCTGGTGAAAGAACAGTAAAAGATGCAAAAATCGGTTTAACTCATAACTTTGGTGCAACTGGAGCAAGTTGTGCTGTTCATCTATTCCAAAGTGTGTAAAATGTCTGTTGAAGCACAAGTTATTGAAAATGCTAAGAAAGGCAAACTCCTAACTCACAAATGCACTAAATGTGGCTATCTTCATTTGTCTACAGCCTATTATTGTCTAAAATGCGGCAGCAAAGGATTTGAGGATGTACTTTTAGATGGTACAGGCACAATTGCCACTTATACCATAATTACTGTCGCTCCTGCAGGCTTTGAAAAATACACACCATATGCCTTTGTTGTACTCCAACTAGATAATGCACAATTGAGAATTTCTGGATTTATGGCAGGAATTGCTACTCCCGCAGATCTACCAGTTGGCACAAGGGCCAAAATCACTGGTTTTGATGAACGGGGAATCATCATCGAAAAGCAGTAAATAAATTTAGTGTAATTATAAAAAAAAACCATATTAGATTTTTAATTATTTTGAAAAAAGATCTTTATACATGTCCGTTGAAATAACTTGTGGAAAGTGTGGCGAAAAGATCTCTAGCATGAAAATGTTAAAGTCACTAAAAGATGTAATGAGTCCTTACAATGGAAAGTGTCCATCTTGTGGACAGACATTATCTACATCAGAGTTTACATTAGATGTAAACGAAAACTGATCTTTATTTTGATCAACAATTCATCACAAAACCTTATTTAGCTTAAATTTTTTAGACATGGATATGGAACTGAGCGAGGGAATAGCGGAGCCTAAACGCGGAGGTATCTTACAATCTACATCAAAACGTGTAAGAATGATCTTCTCTGTAATGGCAAGCCCAAACAGGATCGATATTTTGAGAATTTTAAACTCCAAAGGACCACTGACCTATTCTGAGCTAAAGTCCCTAGCTGGATTCAAGTCAAAAAAGGAAAGTGGAAAATTCGCTTACCATCTTAGGAAATTATTACGACAATCGCTTGTGGCTTTAAACAAATCTGAAAGAAGGTATACTATCACAAACCTTGGAAAACTTGTTCTTAGCTTGGCACGCCAAATTGAAGAACGCTCAATTATTGAAAGTGGAAAAATGTATGTCCGAACATCTCATGAATCAATTGAAGAATTTAATTCACACAAAATTATTCAATCACTTGTACGTGAAGGAAGTCTTCCATTAGAGCTCGCACAAAAAATAACTGAAGAAGTTGAAAATAGAATTTACAAATATCAAACAACATATCTTACTGGTTCACTTATCCGTGAAATGGTAAACTCTGTTCTTTTAGAACATGGTCATGAAGAATATCGAAACAAATTGGCAAGACTTGGTTTGCCAGTGTTTGATGTTCAAGAAATGCTTACCAATGTAGATAATGTGGATAATGGAGCTGAAGGTTTGCTGTTTAAAACAGGTCAAAAGGTCTTTGCTGAGCATCTA
>NZ_JAWWCF010000312.1:0-1887 GCF_033720595.1 Lishizhenia sp.
ATGGCAATGCCGGTGATTAAAGGAACTAAAACTGAAGCTGAACGCTTTGCCGGTGCGGTAGAAACTTACTGTATTGAGGCAATGATGCAAGACGGTAAAGCCTTGCAGGCAGGAACTTCACACTTTTTAGGCCAAAACTTTGCAAAAGCGTTTGATGTAAAATTCACCTCTAAAGAAGGGAAGTTAGAAAATGTTTGGGCTACATCCTGGGGCGTTTCTACCCGCTTAATGGGTGCGCTTATAATGACGCATAGTGATGATAACGGATTAGTACTTCCTCCAAATTTGGCGCCTACACAGGTGGTAATCGTTCCTATATATAAAGGGGAAGAGCAATTGCAGGAAATCTCTAGGGTAGCCAATAAACTTGCCGATGATCTTAAAGAAGCTGGTATTTCGGTGAAATATGACGATAGAGATACGCAAAAGCCAGGTTGGAAGTTTGCACAGTATGAATTACAGGGTGTGCCGGTTAGATTGGCAATTGGACCAAAAGACCTTGAAAAGGGGAGTGTAGAGCTGGCAAGAAGAGATACGCTTACTAAAGAGTTTGTAAATCAAACTGAAGTAGTGGAGAAGGTGAAGCATTTGATGGTGGAAATCCAGGAAACATTATTTGAGAAAGCGAATAATTTTAGGAATGATCACATCACCAAAGTAGATTCTTTTGATGAATTTAAAAAAGTTTTAAAAAATAAAGGCGGATTTATTTCTGCGCATTGGGATGGAACTACAGAGACAGAAAACAAAATAAAAGGACTTACCAAAGCCACAATTCGCTGTATACCATTTGGTTCCGAAAAGGAGTCGGGAAGCTGTGTGCTTACTGGTAAACCTTCAGAACAAAGAGTACTTTTTGCCAAGGCATATTAAATTTTAAATTTTTTTTGTTCAACTCTTGTGGCATTGAAAAATAGTTGTATTTTTGCATCCGCATTGAAACAAAAAATGGTCCGTTCGTCTAGGGGTTAGGACGCCAGGTTTTCATCCTGGTAACAGGGGTTCGATTCCCCTACGGACTACAAAAGAACACGAGTTTAGTTTTGTGTTTTTAAAAGTCCTGAAAAGGCAATTTGAAATAAATTAATGGTCCGTTCGTCTAGGGGTTAGGACGCCAGGTTTTCATCCTGGTAACAGGGGTTCGATTCCCCTACGGACTACTTTAAAAAATAATTAAAGCAATTTTGTAATGGCAAATCACAAGTCAGCATTGAAGAGGATTCGTAGCAATGAGACCAAACGTCTTAGAAACCGCTACCAGCATAAAACTACCAGAAACGCGATTAAGAAGTTGAAGGAGTCTGAGAAGAAAGAAGCTGAAGCTTTATTGCCTTCTGTTATCTCTATGGTAGATAAATTAGCAAAGAAAAACATTATACACGATAACAAAGCTGCGAACTTAAAATCGCAACTTACAAAGCACGTAGCCGCGCTTTAAGAATTATTACAGTGTTCAATTATAAAAGAAATGCTTTCTGTATTTATGGAAAGCATTTTTTTTATTTCTATATTTTTTCTTCTAGAATACCGAAAGTCCTGTTAAGGTAGTAAGGCGTTCTAAAGCTTTCATGCCTAATTCAGAATTTCCTTTTTCATTTAATATAGGGCTCCAAACCGCTACGGAATATTGATCTGGATGGATGGCTACGATACCGCCACCAACTCCACTTTTCCCTGGAAGGCCAACCTCAAAACTAAATTCTCCGGCTTCATCATAGAAACCACAGGTTTGCATCAATGAATTGATCCTTTTTACCGTGGTAGGAGTTAAAATTTCTTCGTCAGTCCCAAGTATTTTACCTTTATTAGCGAAAATCATAAAAGCCTGAGCAAGTTGTTTACAGGACATTGCCAGGGAACAAAGATGAAAATAGAAATCTACAATAG
>NZ_JAWWCF010000313.1:0-1862 GCF_033720595.1 Lishizhenia sp.
CATCATTTATGGTGTGTTTGGCCAATTGTTGGAGGTAGGTATTAAGTGCCGTTGAATCTTTTTGAAAGCCTTTATAATCCACACTTCCCACAGAATCAACGTGTTTCACCAATAAATCTGTCCACAATTGGTGGTCGTGAATTTTTAAGTGGTCTACCATTTCTCCTTTGGGGTAGTTTCTACCTTGCGACAATGCCTCTTGTTGTGGTGTGGCCTGGGTGTTGGCATATTCTGGAACTTTAACTCCCTTCCCGGTTGTGCAAGAAACAAAGAGAAAGCTACCGAGCAGTAATCCGAAGGCGCTGAATTGGCGTATATGTGTTATATTTAAGTTCATAGTTATTAAAATTAATCAAATCGCGTGAAATTATCCATCATCATACCCACACTTAATGAGGAAGATAACATTGAAAAGCTACTCCGTTTTTTAACCGGGCTCCAAGAAACCTACGTAGAAATCTTGGTTGTGGATGGAGGCTCCGAAGATAGAACGGTTGAACGTGTAAAGGCTTACAAAAATGTGCTTTGTTTTGACACACAATTGGCCAGTAGAGCAAAACAAATGAATTACGGAGCAGAAATGGCAAGGGGAGAAATGTTGTATTTCATTCATGCTGATGTAATGCCTCTGAAGAGTTTCTATGAAGATATTTTACATGCAGTAAAGGCCGGATATTCCTTTGGTTGTTATCGTTTTAAGTTCGATAAATCACACAGAGCTTTACAGTTTAACGCCTATTTTACGCGTTTCAATAGAATGTTTTGTCGAGGAGGAGATCAAACGATGTTCATTACCAAGGCATTATTTAATAAATATAACGGCTTCGATACCTATTATTCAATCATGGAAGATTTCGACTTTATCCGCCGCGTAAAAAAGAAAGAAAAGTTTAAAATCATTCCAAAATCGGTAGTGGTTTCAGCCAGAAAATATGATCATAATTCTTACTTCAAGGTGAATATGATTAACCTTTTCAGTTATTGGATGTTCATGTTGGGCAAATCACCAGATACGATACGTAAATTCTATAAGAAGAATTTGGTGATGAAATATGAATAATCTTAGCTATGTTGTTAAGTAGGAGCAAACGGCCAGGCTACCCTTCCAGTCCCCAGGTAACTTGGGGAGCTTTCCATACGCTCTTTGTTGGGTAGTTTAAATCCGAATGAAAGAGCATTCACCCTAGAAGATTTAAAGAAAAGTAAATGTCAACCGTAATGCGCTAAATTTCAACGCTTCTCCCTGCGTAAATAGGATCCTCTATCCTCTTTTTCTCGCGCTCCATACTGCTTTTACCATATTCTCAGATCTAAAACAGGAATGCAATCGTTATTTCTTTATTTTTGTATTCTAAAAATTACAGATTAATGAGTTTACTTACAGTAGGAAGCGTAGCTTTTGACGCGATAGAAACCCCTTTTGGAAAGACGGATAAGATTATTGGTGGAGCAGGTACTTACATTGCTTTTGCATCTTCATATTTTCAACCCACACAGAACATTGTTTCTGTAGTAGGAGAGGACTTCCCAAAAGAGATGATTGAAAAACTTGCGTCTAGAGGTGTAAATGTTGAAGGTTTACAAGTGAAAGAAGGAGAGAAGACTTTCTTCTGGTCGGGTAAATACCACAACGACATGAATACGCGTGATACTTTGGTTACGGAATTAAATGTATTGGAGCACTTCGATCCTATTATTCCTGCATCTTACCAAGGAGCGGATTACGTAATGTTAGGAAACTTATCTCCACAAGTTCAAAGTACAGTAATCGAAAGATTAGCAGAGCGTCCAAAATTGGTTGCAATGGATACAATGAATTTCTGGATGGACATCGCCATGGATGATTTGAAAAAGACTTTGAC
>NZ_JAWWCF010000314.1:0-1848 GCF_033720595.1 Lishizhenia sp.
AATAGAAAACACCATTTTCGATAAAAAGAAAGACTATGTTACCCTCGGGAATGACCTAGCAACACCGACCACTTACCAGCAACAAATTAACAAGTTATACAAAGGTAAAAGTACGGTAACCAATGGACAGTTTTCTTACGAATTCATAGTACCAAAAGACATCAATTACAATTTCGGCTTTGGTAAATCAAGTGATTACTTTTACAATACCACGCAGTCGGCAGGTGGTTCCAACCAGTTATTTTATGTGGGCGGGATAGATACTTCTGGTTTTGAAGATAACATAGGTCCAGAAATAGAATTATTCCTGAACGATGATTCTTTCGTTAACGGAGGCTTAAGTGATGAAACCCCAATTTTAAAAGCAACATTGTATGATGAAAGCGGTATCAACACCGTAGGGAATGGAATTGGACACAATATCACAGCCATCATAGACGAGGAGTCTTCTAACCTCATTGTATTGAATGATTTTTACGAGGCAGATTTAGACACCTACAAAAGTGGAACTTTAAGCTATCAATTGAATGAATTAGAACCAGGTAGACACACCCTTACCTTTAAAGCTTGGGACGTCAACAACAATTCAAGCGAAAAAACAATAGAGTTCATTGTACAAGAAAGAGAAGAAATTGCTTTGAAACATGTTTTGAATTACCCCAACCCTTTTACTACGAGCACGGAGTTCTTCTTTGAACACAATCAGGTAAGCACAACACTCGAGACACAAATAGAGATTTACACCGTTAGTGGAATATTGGTTAAAACCATCAATAAAGAAATTTTATCAGATGGATTTAGATCAGAAGGTATTAAATGGGACGGTTTAGATGAATTCGGAGACCAGTTAGCAAAAGGTCTTTACATATATAAAATCAAAGTGAGAACACCTGACGGGAAAGAGACAAGTGCGATAGAAAAATTATATCTTTTATAAGCCCTGTACAATAAAGGAATACTAATTCCGTATATTTGTCCAAGCTCATTTGAATGCAAAAAATAATGACAAAAAAATATTTAGCTTTTATAGCAACATCGCTATTAATATCAGGAAGTGTTTTCTCGCAAGGAGATAACGGTGGTGACGCACCTAAAACAGAAGACGAACTTCAATTGAACACGATTACTTCAGCAGTTCCTTTCTTACAAATTGTAACAGACTCAAGATCTGGAGCAATGGGAGATGCAGGTACAGCATTATCTCCAACTTATGCTTCTACTTTTTGGAATACATCTATGTTATCTTTTTCAGAAGATGAAGGAGCAATTGGACTTTCTTACTCACCTTGGTTAAGAAATATAACCAACGATGTAAGTATCTCTACTTTGTCTGGTTTCAAAAAATTAAATGCAAGAAGTACAGTTGGTGGATCCTTACGTTATTTCAATTTAGGTGAAATTACTTTTACTGATGCTAACGGTATGGAAACGCGTACTCACGTGCCTCAGGAATTTGAGATATTAGGAGCTTATGCGTTTAAATTGAACGACGAATTCTCACTCGGTTTAAATGGTAAATTCATTTACTCAAACTTAACGGCTGGTCAATCTGCTGCTGGGGCCATTACAACTCCAGGTATCGCAGGTGCTGCTGACCTTTCTTTCTCATATTTCAATCAGAATGTAAAATATGGTAGTACCAATGGAGCTCTGGCTTTTGGTTTAACAGTAAATAACCTAGGAAATAAAATTCAATACACCACAGAAAACGATAGAGATTTCTTGCCTACCAACTTAAAACTTGGAGCAGCGTTGACTTTTGACATTGACAAATTCAACACCATTACTTGGAATACAGATATCTCTAAATTATTGATTCCTACACCTCCTACTTACGTAAACTTAGAG
>NZ_JAWWCF010000315.1:0-1802 GCF_033720595.1 Lishizhenia sp.
ATGGCATCTCCAAAGACTGCTGATTTTAAAGCGTTCTTAGGTAACTTAAAGTTAGAGAACGAGAAAGTTCTTGTAGTAGTAGGAAGTCAGAATGATAACGTATACTTATCATCTCGTAACCTTCAGAGAGCAAAAGTTGTTACTGCTGATTCATTAAACACTTACGATGTGTTAAATGCAAGAAAAGTAGTTTTAGCGGCAAGCTCTGTTGAAGCAATTGAAAAGATCTTAAACTAATTTGGAATGAGTCAAATTATAAAAAAGCCAATCATCACAGAAAAAGCAACGTTGGATTCAGAAGAAAACAACAGATTTGCGTTTGTAGTTGATAGAAGAGCTAACAAGATTGAAATAAAGAAAGCTGTCGAAAACATGTACGGAGTAACTATTGAGAAAGTTCGTACCATGACTTATGGCGGTGGTAAATCCTCTGTTAAATATACTAACAAAGGTATCGTTGAGCAACGTAATTCAGTTTGGAAAAAAGCTATCGTTACGGTTGCAGATGGAGAAACGATTGATTTGTTTAATAACATTTAATTAATTGACGAATGAGTCTTAGAAAGTTAAAGCCTACAACTCCAGGGCAAAGACACAAAATCATTAGTGATTACTCAGAGGTAACTAAGTCTACTCCTGAAAAAGCGTTAGTAGCTTCTAAAAAGAAGTCTGGTGGACGTAATAACTCAGGTAAAATGACGATGCGTTACATCGGTGGTGGTCACAAGCAGAAGTACAGAGTTGTTGATTTCAAAAGAGAAAAACACGATGTACCTGCAACGGTTAAAGCTATCGAGTATGATCCAAACAGAACAGCTCGTATCGCTTTGTTGTACTATGCAGATGGAGAGAAGCGATACATTATCGCTCCGGAAGGTTTAAAAGTTGGAGATACAGTAGTTTCAGGAAAAACTGCTACTCCAGTAGTTGGTAACGCAATGTTCTTAAGTGATATTCCACTTGGTACTGTGATTCACAATATCGAGTTAAAGCCTGGTAAAGGTGGAGCTATCGCAAGAGGAGCAGGAACTTACGCTCAGTTAAACGCACGTGAAGGAAAATACGCTACAGTAAAATTACCTTCAGGTGAGACTAGAATGATCTTAATCACTTGTCTTGCGACAATCGGTTCTGTTTCTAACTCTGAGCACAGTTTAGTAGTATCTGGTAAAGCAGGTCGTTCACGTTGGTTAGGTCGCCGTCCACGAGTTCGTGGTGTAGTTATGAACCCAGTTGATCACCCAATGGGTGGTGGTGAAGGTCGTAACTCTGGAGGTCACCCAAGATCACGTAACGGTATGCCAGCTAAAGGATACAAAACACGTGCAAAGAATAAGTATTCAGATAAGTTTATCATTGAGAAAAGAAAGAAATAGGTTATGAGTCGTTCGTTAAAAAAACCACCATTTGTTCATTACAAATTGATGCAACGAGTGGATACAGCACAAGAAACTGGAGCGAAGGGAGTAATCAAGACTTGGTCTCGTGCTTCTACAATAACTCCAGAGTTCGTAGGATTGACAATTGCCGTACACAATGGGAAGAAATTTATTCCTGTTTACGTGACAGAGAATATGGTTGGTCACAAGTTGGGTGAATTTGCACCTACTCGTAACTTCCGTGGTCACGGTGGTAATAAGAAAGATAAAAGAAGATAGAATTAAATCGGTAGTGACATGGGCGCTAGAAAAAGATTAAAAGCAGAGCAATTAAAAGCAGAGAAGGCTACAACAGCAATAGCTAAGTTGAAAGATTCTCCGATCGCTCCAAGAAAGATGAGATTAGTTGCAGATCTTGTAAGG
>NZ_JAWWCF010000316.1:0-1785 GCF_033720595.1 Lishizhenia sp.
AAGAAGCAATACAAATTAATGGCAACAAGTACCTTAATTTATTCAATATCATGATTTTATTATTTTAGCAACAGAGCGAATATAACAATGTTAAAATAAAATTACCCTATGATAAACGACATTAAATTGGAATCCTAGAATTATGCGCGTCATTTAAAATGCACGAACAATCAATCGAAAAGGGCTGAATGGGTGATTAAACGTAAAAAAGGGAAGATTTCACTCTTCCCTTTTTCTTTATACTTTATTTATATCTATAAATCTCTGAACATGCTTTTCTGTCCCAAAGACGACAAGAGTGTCTCTAGATTCTATAACTGTATCTGAGTTTGGAACCCCAACCACGTGTTTCTCAACACAGTAGTCACCGTCTTTTTTAACATCGTACTCTCTTTTTAAAGTAACCAGGGTTAACTTGTACTTGTTTCTAAAATCGATATCGTCTATCGTTCTACCCACTGTACCTTTAGGCGGTTTAATTTCAGCAATCTCATAGTCATCTGGTAACTGCAAGAAAGAAAGTATGCTTGGGTTTAATAATTGCTCACGTACAACAAAGGCAACCTCATCTTCTGGTGTAAGAATTTCTGTAATCCCAATCTTCTCTAAAATCAAAGTTTGGTGAGCTCCACTGGCTCTAGCAATGATTCTTTTCACCCCTAAGTCCATTAAATGAACACAGGTTAAAACTGTAGCTTCAAAGTTTTCACCTATCGCCACAACGGCTGCATCCATTTCTACAATATTCTGAGAAGCTAGAGCTTTCTGATCTGTAGTATCCAAAGAAACGGCAAAAGCTACTTCATCTTTGATTGCCTCAATCTTTTCCTCACTGTTATCGAAACAAAATACCTGCGCTCCTTTTTCTGCGAGTCGTTTAGCAATATTTGCTCCGTATCTTCCTACACCTATTACGGCAAATTTACTGAATACCATATCTTAATTTTTCTTCTATCTATACTATTAAGCCAAAGCTTGTTCTAAGTCTGCTATTAAATCTTCTGCATCTTCTATACCTACGCTTAAACGTATTAAAGAATCTACTATCCCTGCTTTTTCTCTCTCCTCTTTGGGAATCGCAGCATGGGTCATTGTTACTGGATGACCACATAAAGATTCCACACCTCCTAAAGATTCTGCCAAAGCAAAGACCTTCATTTTGGCCAATACCTTGTGGGCATTCTCCATTTTGTTTCCTTTTAAAGAAAAAGAAATCATTCCCCCAAAGCCTCTCATTTGTGCTTTGGCGATTTCATGGTTTGGATGACTTTCAAAGCCTGGCCAATACACCTTTTCCACTTTCGGATGTGCAGCCAAAAAATGCGCAATCGCCTCTCCATTTTTGCAATGCGCTTCCATCCTTAAATGCAAGGTCTTAATTCCTCTTAAAACTAAAAAAGAATCCATAGGTGCCGTTATAGCTCCAGAAGAATTTTGAATGCGATACATTTCTTTTGCAATTGCTTCATCATCTGTAACCAAAGCCCCCATTACTACATCTGAATGACCTCCCAAATATTTCGTTGCTGAATGCATGACCACGTCTGCTCCAAGATCTATAGGGTTTTGTAAATAAGGTGTAGCAAAAGTATTATCTACCCCCAACATACAATTTGCTGCTTTCGCCACCTCAGCCATTGCTTGGATATCTATGATATTCATCATAGGATTTGTTGGCGTTTCTACCCAAATCAATTTGGTGTTTTCATTTACATGCGCCTTTACCTGCTCGGTAGTACTCATGTCTACAAAGTGAAACTTAATACCGTAATTGGCAAATATGGT
>NZ_JAWWCF010000317.1:0-1768 GCF_033720595.1 Lishizhenia sp.
ACCAAAGTTTTATTTTAAAGTAAAATTAGGTCCACAACACAGTACGGTATCATTTCAAGAAATTTCTGGATTAGATTCCGAAACTCAACCTATTGAGTACAGGCATGGTGACAGCACGCAATTTTCGACCATTAAAATGCCAGGAATCGTAAAGTCTGGTAACGTAACATTGAAAAAAGGAATTTTTGTGAACGACAATAACTTCTGGAAGTGGTACGATGCTATTAAAATGAATACTATAAAGCGAGAAACGGTTGTGATTCAGTTGTTAGATGAAACAGGTGGCCCAACAATGACCTGGACACTAGCAAATGCTTGGCCTACAAAAATTACGGGTACAGACATGCAATCTGATGCCAGTGAAGTTGCTGTAGAAACGCTAGAACTAGCGCATGAAGGTCTCACCATAGCAAACGGATAATGGCATTGCAACATTCTCCCGTAGCCTTTTATTTCCAACTCCGTTTCAACGGAATTTCTGGAACTGTAGATGCGTCGTTCCAGGAGGTGTCTGGTGTGAGTATGGAATTGGGTGTTGAAGAAATTACGGAAAGTGCGAACAAGCCGTTTAAACAACGCGTTCCTACCTCCGCAAAGTTTTCAAATCTGGTATTAAAATGCGGATTGGTATCTCACGATTCTGAACTGATCGATTGGTGTAGAAACACTCTGGAAGGAGGTCTAACAGAAGTAATTGAAACGAGAAACATATCGATACATTTACTGAATGAAAACGGAGACCCATTAAAATCATGGAGCTTTATGAACGCTTGGCCGGTAAAATGGAACCTAGCAGATCTCGACGCAATGAACCGTGAAGTTTTGATTGAAACCCTTGGATTTTCCTTTAGCTATTTCACCGAAATCACAAGCCTATAAAGACTATTAAACGAAACTTACTTTTTTTAAAGAATGAATTGTACTTAAAAAATTAGAGCAATACTTATAAAAACACATCATGGCTACATCTCCACTAACCCAAGAGTCTGATCTCACCTCCTTTACCATATTATCGAACGGTAAAGAAATTCCCGCTACGTATAAAGTAGTATCCTTAAAAACGGTACACGAACTCAATAGAATTGCAGCTGCAGAAATTGTGTTACTAGATGGGGATACATCCACCCAAAATTTTAAAGTCGCTGATTCTTCAACCTTCATACCGGGAAGCGAGATAGAAATTAAATTAGGGTATCACAGTAAAAATGATACTGTCTTTAAGGGACTGGTCATGAAGCAACACATAAAGATTAGTCATGGAGAGGGGTCCCAGTTACATATCATTTGTAAAGACAAAGCACTCAAAATGACAGTTACCAAAAAAAATAGGATGTACTCGAAAACAACGGACAGTGGTATAATGCAATCGCTTATTAACAGTTCGGGGTTATCTTCGGAGGTACTTGAAACTACTATACTGCACGAAGAAGTAGTGCAAGATGCAACAACAGACTGGCACTTTTTAATCAACCGTGCAGCTATATACGGACTGGTAGTACACACAGATAATGGCAAAGTAGTTGTAGCAAAACCAAAGGTTTCTGACAGTGCTGTTCTTGAAGTTGAATATGGAAGAGACATTAATGAATGTAACATAACCTTAGATGCCAGGTTTCAATATGCTGAAGTAAAAGCAAGATCTCAGGCCTTTAACTCACAAGATTTCATTGAAGCCATCTCGAAGGAACCCATTGTAAACAAACAAGGAAATATTACGGGGAAGAAACTTTCCAAAGTACTTGACGCAAAGAGCTATTTGTTACACTTA
>NZ_JAWWCF010000318.1:0-1748 GCF_033720595.1 Lishizhenia sp.
GTGGAATTCAGGAACAGCAACAACTGCTATACTAGAAATTAAAAACCACAGTACGGAAGCATCGGGTAATGACTTTGCCATAGATGATATCTTCTTTGGTGAGGTATGTTTTTCTTTGGATACGATAGTGGTTACAGAAGATACAATTAGTGTAAACGCTGGTCCAGATCTTTTCTTTTGTGAAAATGAACCAGAGCAATTAACCGCTATTTCTAATGATCCTAATGCTCAGTTCGAGTGGAATACTGCCGAAACCACAGCTTCAATAACTCCTACGGCGGATGGTACCTATACGGTTACGGCAACTTCAGCTTTAGGTTGTACAGTGTCAGATGATGCAGATGTTGACATCACTGAAATGGATTGGGACATTGATTCTACTTTTGTTCAAAATACCAATTGTGAGGCTACAGACGGATATGTGGGAGTCATGTTGGATAATCCAAATAATTTAAATACATCTTTCCTGTGGTATGGTCCAGGCCAAAATACAAGTAACTTTATCAATGCCTCTGTATTTGGTAATTTAAGTACAGGGTGGTATTATTTAGAAGTTAGCTTTGACGGGTGTGTTCGTTTTGACTCTGCCTATGTGGATATCAATAATGCACCTTTGGCAGATTTTACAGCAACACCTGTAACAGGCTATGCTCCACAAACGGTAAGTTTTACCAACAACAGTCAAAATACAAACTCTTTTCAATGGGATTTAGGAAACGGAGTAACAACTACAGATGAAATTCCTGCAGACCAAGTTTATCAAGAAGGTACTTATGAGGTAATGTTAATCGCTGGAGACGGCGCTTGTACCGATACAGCCTACCAAACTTTGGTGTTTGAAGTACAACTTATTCTTCCAGGTGCAAACGTGGAGGTGGCCAATGTATTTACACCGAATGGAGATAACCAAAACGACGAGTTTTTCTTTGATATAGAAAATATGGACCCGGAAAACTTTGAGGTATTCATCTTTAACCGCTGGGGAACGCAGGTGTTTAGTTCTACCAGTCCAGATTTTAAATGGGATGGAACCGTAAATGGAAATGATGCCGCTGAGGGAACTTACTTCTACATCTACAAAGGGTTAGGTTTAGATGGAAAAGAATTGGAAGGCGAAGGTTTCTTGCAGTTAGTTAGGAAATAAAAACAAGAATATTTTTTTAAGCCTCAGTTGTATAAACTGGGGCTTTATTTATTAAGTACATACAGTAAAAGCGTAAACTTGTTTTCTTGTACGTTGTAATTACAGTAGAACCAAGCCCCGTGGTTCTTTTTAAATTTACTGTGATAGCGTTTGTGTTTCAGAATTCGCAACCTGTATTTTCCTTGAATGGTTTCTATAATAATAGCCCGACGCATGTAAACGTAGTTTTTATGGCGCTGACTATAAGTGGTTTTAATTTTTACATACTCCAGTCTTTTTTGAGTTTGAAGCAGGATTTGAAATTCCTCAGCATCAATGAATTTTAATTCAATACCCCGGATAGAAGGAGGAAGATTATACCTGTTGCTATCACCTAAAATATAAAGCTTCTTCGTTTCATTTAAAGTAGCGAAATGATAATCTACATATTTCTCCATGCATTCTATATAGATCGAAGAGGTGTCTACCTTTTGCTTTTTAGAAATTTTAATATGTATGCCTTCATTTTGAGCAAATGAGTAACCGCTTACGATAAGTAGCAGAAAGGAAAAAATAGTGGTTTTCATCTTAACCTCCCTTTTGAATACGCTCAAAGGTGTACTTA
>NZ_JAWWCF010000319.1:0-1730 GCF_033720595.1 Lishizhenia sp.
AGATAGGAGATGAATTCTTTATCAAGTTACAAAACAAATTTCCCAAATTAACCGAAAACGATTTGAAACTTTGTGGTTTGATTCGTTTAAAATTGACCACTAAACAAATTTCTATCGTTAAGTCGATAACACCAGATTCTGTGAAAGTATCCAAACACAGATTAAGTAAGAAATTAGGCGTGGAAAAAGGAACTGTACTCTACGAATTCTTGAAAGAACTGTAGTTTTTTTAATCATTTATTTTCATTTTTAACTCAGTATGGGTTTTGTAATGTGTTGTTTGTCAATGTTGTTTACCCTATGTTTACCCATGTTTACTTCAGGGAAATGAAAGTCATAATATATTTGTGTCGCTATTTGAAACTACTGCTTAGAGAAAACGCTAAGTAGGTTAAAATATGAAACACACTATATTGAGTTATTGCATGAAGGTAATGACCTATACCCCTTAAGTTGATTTCTACAATAGGCAATTTGCTGTTGCGATTGCTACGTGTATTTCATATGGATTTTTAACTCGTAAAAAAGAATTAGTGACAACTAAACTTTGTGCGTTGGTCGCTATGTTAAAACCATAAATATGAAAAGAATAATTACCAGTGTGTTTGCCTGTTTAACCTTAGGGGCTTTCGCACAAAACACTGCTCTTAATTTTGATGGAGTAGATGATTATGTTAAAACGTCTAATGCGGGTATTTCAGGAGATGGTGCTAGAACCATAGAGGCCTGGATTAATACTACGAACAATAGTTTACCTGGTGGACAAGGAGGAAACGGACAAGCTGTTATTGTTGACTGGGGACAGTATGGAGGTTCTTCTTACTATAACGGAAAGAGGTTTACTTTTAATACTTTGTTTAACAATTCTATCCGTGTCGAGGTTGCAGGTTCGGGACTTTCAGCAACTACACCAGTAAATGATGGTCAGTGGCACCACGTTGCGTGTACTTTTGATCCTAACGACAACGACACTGTACGTTTGTTTATCGATGGTGTTGAAGATGCAAAAGGTAGAATTACTATTGTAAATACTGGAACTACACATGCTATTACTATTGGAAAAAGAATAGATGATGTATCTTATTTCTCTGGAGACATCGATGAAGTTAAAGTATGGGATTTTGCAAAAACAGAAGCAGAAATTGCTGCAGGTATGAATGCAGAAGAATGTTCACAATCTACTTCAGGCTTAGTAGCATATTTTCCATTAAATGAAGGTGTTGCTGGAAATGATAATTCAGGTGTTTCAACAATTTTTGACCTTTCTACAAACGAAGGACATAGTACTGATTTTAGTTTAGATCTTACTACAAGTGCTTCTAACTATGTTACTGGTCCAGCAATTACAGCAGGTATGGAGATAGACGTAACATCAGCAACAAGTTGTGGTGATTATGTTTGGTCTGCAGACAATGCAACGTATACAACTTCAGGTGTATATAAGGTTGTTTTATCAAATACGTCGGGATGTGACTCTATTGTTTCTCTTGATTTAACTGTTTTAGGAGCAGATGCTACAACAGAAACGGTTACAGCTTGTAATACCTATACATGGGCTACCAATGGACAGACTTACACAACTTCTGGACAGTACACGGCTAACCTAACAAACATCAACGGATGTGATTCTATCGTTACATTAGACCTTACCATTGGAGTACCTACTTCTGGTACAGACGTAATAACGGCTTGTGATTCTTACACATGGATAGATGGAGTTACGTATACTG
>NZ_JAWWCF010000320.1:0-1704 GCF_033720595.1 Lishizhenia sp.
AAAATTCTAGACAAGGAAGTGAAGAAATGCAGTTCACCACCGAGCAACAAAGTGCTGATGACTATCTAGAGGGGTTCGACGAATTCGACGATTTTGATGAAGAATTTTCTTCTTCTGACTTTGACAACATAGACGATTTAGACATATAACATGCTCAAAGAAAACGATGCTTTCGGTGCAGCAATAGCTGATTACGAAAACGGTATACACGGTGAGAACATTATCGTTCATTCCGATATTTGCGACGATGATGTAATTCCTGTTGACTGGTTATTCAGAACAGAAAACCAAATGCCAGAGATTGAAAAAAAGGCTTTGGAGTTGTGCAAAGGTAAGGTGCTAGACATTGGCGCATGTACCGGTGTTCACGCTGAAGCACTTATTTTAAAAGGATTTGAAGTTGAAACCATAGATGTTTCACCTGGTGCAGTTGCTTTCCAACAAAAGCTAGGGATAAACGCAAAGGAGCAAGATTTCTTTGCTATGACTGGTGGAGACTATGATACCTTATTGATGATGATGAACGGTATTGGAATTGCCGGTAAATTATCAGAATTGGAAAAGACCTTATTTCAAGCCAAGAAACTTTTAAAGCCAGGTGGTCAAATATTGTGTGACTCTACAGACATTAAATACCTTTTTGAAGATGAAGAAGGTGGAATGTGGGTAGATTTAAGTACAGAATACTACGGTAACTTCCAATTTCAAATGGAATATAAAGATGCGAAATCAGAATGGTTTGATTGGTTATATGTTGATTTCGGAAACTTGAAAACAACAGCCGAAAAACTAGGTTTCAATGTAGAATTGGTCCTTGAAGACGGACAAAGCTATCTCGCAAAACTTTCCCTAAATGCATAAATTAAAATTACTTAGCCTCTCCATAATTACCCTTGTAACGTTAAGCGCTTGTTTCAATAGAGCGCAAGTTACACCCTTAGCACCAGCGGATAAACCAACTTTGCTTTGGCGTATAGATAAAGGAGAAAACACCAAGGGATACCTTTTTGGAACGATGCACATCATTGCTGAAAAGTATTACTATTTCCCAGATAATTTAGAACAACTTATTTTAGATGCGGATAAGGTGGTTTTAGAAATTGGCGAAAAACCCAATGTTTTTGAAGTTGTAAGACTCATGCGCTCAACAGATGGAAACATCCTTGATAAAATGACACAAGCTCAACGCGACTCAGTTTACAATTTCATCGATAAAGAAATGGGGAAAAATCCAGAAAAGATTGCTCCTCGCTTAGGGGGAATGAAACCCATGATGTTACAACAATTCCTTGCTTCGGCTGCTTTTCCCAAAAAGTTCGAAAGCTACGAGGAAGATATTTACAAACTTCAGAATAAAGCAAAAGCTCCTTTCGTAGGTCTAGAAACGATGGAAGAACAAATTGCTTTGTTAGACAATGCAAGCACTAAAGAAAACATTGAAAGCATTATGGCTACTGTAAGAGATATTGAGGGAGCTCGTGCTGAAATAGAAAAACTCTCAAAACTACACCGTGAGGGAGATGTTGAGGCCTTGTATGAATTGATCAATAATCACCCTGAAATGGACGGATTAAACATGGATGACCTCTTGCTAAAACGCAACGCCAACTGGATTCCAAAACTCACACAAATTATGGAAAGTGAAAGTGCTTTCATAGCAGTAGGTGCTGGACATTTAGGGGGTGAACAAGGGGTTATTAACCT
>NZ_JAWWCF010000321.1:0-1693 GCF_033720595.1 Lishizhenia sp.
AGAAAATACGCCTCTATGGCTGGATCCCCAAGAAAATTGGGGACCAAGAGTATCAATTTCTTCGGGGTTTTTGTTTTTTTACTTTCCTTCTGTTTTACATATTCTCACCACGCTCCTTACCTGTTTTTCAATTTCATCAATTTTCCGTATCTTTTCTTGTATGTCTAAGAGGATATTAATTATATGCTTTTTAACGAGCCTTTTTTGTTGTACTTATAGCTTTGGACAACAATTGATTCGGCCAAATTCAATCTATATTGAAGGTAAATCTGGAAACGGAACGGTAGGGGTTGGATTTTTTTCTGTGAACTATGACAGACGCATTTCCAAAAAAAATATCATGCTCTTGCGCCTTGGTTTTAGTCGTGACTTTAATAGCAGCGTTTACGGGGTTCCTACTGCCCTTTCATGGATTACTTCTCCACTAGGCAAACACCATTTTGAAGGTGGATTTGGTTGCACCCATCGTATAGAGTTCTACGACGGAAATACTTCTTACGATCCTTTTTCAATGTTAACACTCCAATACAGATACACTGGCAAAAGAGGATTATTGTTTCGAACCGGAATTAATTATTACGGGTATAGTTGGTACATCTATTATCCGGTAAATCTACACCTTACATTTTCTTTGGGGTACTCCTTCTAAACCATACTGGGAAATTTCAACCAACATCTTATGCTTACAGAAAATACCCAAAATGTGGTATTGAATTAAACTTGCTTTATCCACACCTTTGCTCTTTAGAAACATTCTAAACAAAAGCAATGAAAATAGGATTTATCGGTACGAACGAGGTAATGGAAATAGGACTCATAAAATTATTTGAGTCACGTACGGATAATACCTTTGTAATCAACCTAAATATTGTAAAAGAAAATCATCCAGAAATAGATGTACTCTTTATTGATTACGGATCGGACAAGCAATTTGCCAATGAAAAACTAGCCAAACTTAAACGTATCTACCCTACTACTCCGGTAATGTTGTATGCTTCAGAACACAATCTTAAAACCGTTAAACAATTACTTTCCTTGGGTGTTCATAGTGTTATGACCTATGAGTGTGAGTTTGATGAAATCTTTGAGTCTTTAGCCTCCATTATTAAGGGAGGAAAAGCGTATTGTAATAAGGTACTCGAGTTACTCATAGAGGATACAAACAACGAACGCTCCTTAAATTGTCTACCCGTACAATTGAGTAAGAGAGAGATAGAGGTATTGCAATTAGTAGTAAATGGTTACAGCAGTAAACAAATTGCCGAAAAATTGTTTTTAAGCCATCACACGGTAAATACACACCGTAAAAATATTTTGAAAAAAGTGGGGGTGAAAAATATTTCAGAATTAGTTCTATTTGCTCAAAACACAGGTTTAATCGAATACCAGAATACCTAAAATAAGGGATTGACTTCATACTGAATTAACATGAAATTTGTACAAAATTAAAACGCATAATGAAAAAGCTCATCATAGTAACAGTAACAGCCTTTATTGGACTTACAGCTTGCAATAAACAACAAGAAGCTTCTTTAGAATCTGAATATCAAAAAACTGTTGCAGAAATTGCATACGCCAACTATAACGATGCTTATTTGACGGCGCTTTCTTTAAGAGAAGCAATCCAGTCGTTTATAGACACTCCGTCTGCGTCAAGTCTAGACAATGCGAAAGTTGGGTGGATAGAAGCTAG
>NZ_JAWWCF010000322.1:0-1644 GCF_033720595.1 Lishizhenia sp.
GCTGCAAAAAGAGCTTCTGCACGTAAAATCATTACAGTAATTCCTTACTTCGGATTTGCTCGTCAGGATAGAAAAGACAAGCCAAGAGTAGCAATTGGAGCAAAATTAGTAGCTAACATGTTAATGGCTGCAGGTGTAGATCGTTTAATTACAATGGATTTACACGCTGACCAAATTCAAGGATTCTTTGAATTCCCAGTGGATCACCTTTTTGCTTCTACTATTTTCTACCCAGAAATCGAGAAGTTAAACACAGGAAACTTAATCATGGCTGCTCCAGATGCTGGAGGTGCTAAAAGAGCAAACTCTTACGCTAAGAAGTTAGATGTTGGTTTAGCACTTTGTCATAAACAAAGACAAAAAGCTAACGAAGTTGCTACAATGACAGTGATAGGTGATGTTACAGGTAAAGATGTTGTTTTAGTGGATGATATGTGTGATACAGCAGGTACATTAACTAAAGCTGCAGATTTATTTATGGAAAAAGGAGCGAAAAGTGTTCGTGCTTTCTGTACGCACGCTGTGCTTTCTGGACCTGCCTACGACAGAATAAATGAATCAAACATTACAGAATTGATCGTTACAGATACAATTCCATTGAAACAAAAAAGTGATAAAATCAGAGTTATTTCTTCAGCAGATTTATTCTCAGATGTTATCAGAAGATTGGTGAACAACCAGTCAATTAGTTCGCATTTTATAATCTCATAATAAAATAAAAATGAAAACAGTACAATTGAGCGGTTCGCTAAGAGCGAACGTAGGGAAAAAGGACGCGAAGGCAGTTCGTAACGCTGGAAACGTACCTTGTGTACTTTACGGAACAGGTGAGCAAACTACTTTTGCAGTTAAGCACACTGATTTAGAGAAAATTGTTTTCTCTCCAGATGTATTCCAAATCGAGATCGACATCGATGGAACAACTAAAAGAGGAATTATCCAGGATTTGCAAATGCACCCTGTAACTGACAAGATTCAACACGTTGACTTTTTAGAGTTAGTTGATGACAAGCCAGTTAAAGTTGGTATTCCAGTATCATTAGTTGGACGTTCTAAAGGTGTATTGAACGGTGGACGTTTACAACAAGTATTCAGAAGAGTTAAGATTGAAGGTTTACCAAAAGATCTTCCTGCAACTGTAGAATTAGATATTACTCCATTGAGAATTGGACAAGCAATTAGAATTGGACAAATTGAAATTCCAGGATGTAAAGTTTTAGATCCAGCTTCAGCTGTTGCTGTATCTGTTAAAATGGCCAGAGGTGCTGTTAACGATACAGAAGAAGAAGAAGAAGGAGAAGAAGCTGCAGAAGCTTAGTCTATTTCAACGAGATTACACAAAGCGCATTCCTAAGGGATGCGCTTTTTTTATTGCCTAAACCCCAATCTAGCAGACCGTATTAGCGATAGCAATGGCACCCTGCAAGGAAAAAGTTTTGCTACACCCAACTTTTATGGGCGACAATAGAAGCCCAATGAAAGGTGCAGGTGTTGCTAACTTTGTACTGAAGCGTAGAATGTATAGCGCGACCCCTCCCCAAGAAGCTTGGGGAGGGGAAAGACACAATTAAATATTATTTTTAAGGCATGAGAAAACTGTTAACGACCCTCTTCACCCTTCTTACACTGGTAAGCTTTGCCCAA
>NZ_JAWWCF010000323.1:0-1598 GCF_033720595.1 Lishizhenia sp.
CTATTGTGGTAGGTATTGCTAACGTTGACAGACAAAGAGATTTCACCTTTGACCCCGAATTAGAAGAGTTTTCTACTGCGGTTCCAAATGGTGGCCATAGTAAGGATTTTATTGCTTTTCTTGAAAAAGAATTGATCCCCTTTGTAGAGTACAAGTACAGAGCTTCAAATCAACGTTATCTCGTCGGACAATCTTTAGGAGGTTTAGTAGCTACTGAGATATTGTTGTACAAACCTCAATTGTTTCACCACTATTTTATTGTGAGTCCGAGTATATGGTGGGATCAGGAACGTTTGCTGGTAGAAGGAAAGGCACATTTAGAAAAGGAAGAGCTTCCCCGTTCTGTTCATGTGGAGATTTTTGTAGGTAAAAAGGAACCCTTTATCATGCGTCGAGACGCCAGAAGATTAAAGCGATTATTGAAAAGAAAAACTAAACACAAGGTAAATTTTACCCTGATGAGAAAAGAAGATCATGCAACGATTTTACACAATAGTATCTATCGTGCCTTTGTAAATATGTTTGAACCGAGGTATTAGAATGGTTTTTAACCCAGATTTTTGCTCGTTTCTTTTTTAGATAAAATTAAAAGGAGTAAATCCTCAAAGATTTAACTAGGGTGGAGGTTTATGAGTTTAATATACCTTTTCTATAATCACTTCCTTGGCAATACCGCCTTCAAACACTTCAAATTCTTTCTCTTTGTTGATGCTGATAATCTTATCTGCGTAGTTGAGAGATAGGTCTAGATTGTGTGTGGAGAAGAGTACAGTAACTCCTTTCTTCGCAACAACTTCTTTTAGAATTTGTATGGTTTTAAGTCGATTAGAGTAGTCCAAGAACGCTGTTGGTTCATCTAAAATAATAGCTCTCGCTTCTTGAGCCAACGCCTTACCTATCATGGCAATTTGACGTTCACCATCAGATATTTTTTGAGTAGACAAACACTGTAAATGTTCTATTTTAAGGAGCGCAAGTATTTCATCTATTTTGTCATTGTCGCGCTGTGAAATTCTTCCTAAAACATTGGTGAAAGGAGCCCGTCCCATACCAATTAGTTCTCGTACGGATAAATGCTCAACACCGTAAAATTTAGAAGGAACATAACTGAGGTAGCGCATTTTTTCGCGTTTACTTAAGTCTTGTATGGCTTTACCGTCGATTAAATATTCTCCTTGAAGTGGAGACAGGTTCCCCATTAGGGTTTGTAAAAAGGTAGTTTTACCGCTACCATTTTTTCCTAAAAGTGCATATAACTTACCCTTTTCAACATGCAAATCATTGATGTGAACCAGCTTCTTTTTATACCCTATGTCAACATTTTTTAATTTAAACATCAGTATTTTTTTAGAATGATCCAAACCACGATAGGCGCTCCAAAGAGGGCTGTTATGGCGTTTAGCGGAAGTTGAACAATATCACTAAAAGCAAAAATAAGTAAGTCGCAAAGGAGTAAAAGTACGGCACCCATTAACGCCGAACCTAAAATTAAAAATAAGTGATTGCTCGTCTTAAAAATGTATTTCACTATGTTGGGAATAGCCAACCCTACAAAGGCAATGGGCCCACATAAGGCGGTTACCGTACCGGTTAACAAA
>NZ_JAWWCF010000324.1:0-1596 GCF_033720595.1 Lishizhenia sp.
ATTCAAAAAGCCATAGGTTGGAGTTTGCGTCAATATTCTAAGTACAATCCAGAAGCCGTAAAAGCCTTTTTGGCGGAACATGATTTTTCAACCTTGGCAAGAAGAGAGGGGAGTAAGTATTTGTAACAAAATATTACTTTAGGGGTTATAGCATCAAATATACCCCCTATGAAATTACTACCTCTATTATTGGTCTTTGTTTTAACTGCCTGTATTACCATTGAGCCTACTTTTGTTTATCAAGAAATGGAAAAGATTCCGAATACACGAGACAAAAATGTATGCGGTTTATTGAAAGATTCAGTGATTTTATATGCAGCTTTCATCGATGTAGAAAAGCATCACCCCTATACGGATTTTGATTTAGCGAGTACACAAGATTCTATTAGAAAGGCGATAGATTGGGTAGAAAATCAAGCCGCGAATTATGGCGTACCCTTGAAAATTAAGTTGATTAATCATGATCAATTTAAAAGAAAAAGCATAAAGGAGAAAAGTGCAAAGGTGTGCTTTGAACATTACGACAAAGCTTTTTATAAGTCTGGAGTTTTAAAGTATAAAGATTACATGAATTGGTCGGACGGTATTGCTAAATATATGGGAAGAGCGAATAGAGCGGCCGTAAATAGAAGTTTGGCAAGTTATGTAAGGGTTAAAGATTTGCAAAGTTTTAACGCCGTGTTGCGCGATAAATATGATTTTGAAAATATCGCCCACATGTATTTCATGAATGCCTATTACGAAGATGTACTCGGAAGGGCGTGGAATACGGCAATTGATCATAACGTTGAATTTGCCATTATAGAAGGTAAAAGCGTTGCGGTAATAGCACATGAATTTTTACACTTGTTTGGAGCCGTTGATTTGTATGCAACGCAAGAATATTCCTTTTTTAAGTTCGATGAAATTGCAGAAAAATATCCAGCATCTATAATGTTAGAGTCATACAAGGATATAAATAAGTTAGAGGTTGATTCTATCAATGCTTATTTCTTGGGGTGGACACATCAACTATCTGAGGAAGATAATGAACTACTTTTTCACAAGCTAAAAGCCCCTGTGTATTAGATTGCCTTTCCCCTAATTTTTAATTATCTTCGTGCCTCTGAAAACAGGAAATTATGTACGGAAAAATACAAGATCACTTAGCAAGTGAGTTAAAAGCTATAGAAGAAAACGGTTTATTTAAAAGAGAACGTATCATTACTACGCCTCAAGGTGCAGAAGTACACGTAAGCACGGGAGAAGATGTAGTGATTATGTGTGCCAACAACTACCTTGGTTTGTCGTCTCACCCAGAAGTTATCCAAGCCTCTAAAGATGCATTAGATACACACGGTTTTGGTATGTCATCTGTTCGTTTTATTTGTGGTACGCAAGATATTCACAAAGAATTAGAAGGTCGTATTGCTGATTTCTACGGAACGGAAGATACTATTTTGTACGCAGCTGCATTTGATGCAAACGGAGGTGTTTTTGAACCATTGTTCACAGCAGAAGATGCAATTATCTCTGATGAATTGAACCACGCTTCTATTATTGATGGTGTGCGTTTGTGTAAGGCGCAACGTTACCGTTACAAGCACAGCGATATGG
>NZ_JAWWCF010000325.1:0-1574 GCF_033720595.1 Lishizhenia sp.
AAAAACTCGTCGCCTTCAAAGCTCAACCGCTTTGCTTTCTCCAGTTTTTCTAAATCAAAAACCTCCAGGCTTTCCAGTACTACCGCTCATGCGATACCCAGGTGTTTTCATCTATTTTCTATACTACAGAACACACATGGTGTTTTGTCCATTTTTCGGGTAAATCTTCGTAGGCTACTCCCATAAGTACCACTTCTTTTTGTTCGGGGAGTATCTCTACGTTATCATCTTCACCTTTAGCCAAAGGTTTTAAGTGGAATAATTTTTCATAGATACGGGCATGTTTTGGTGCAAAAGTGAACAGAATGTAGTCTACTTCCTTCTCATAAACAATATCTGTGGCTTTTTGTATGAGTGTAAAAAGCAATTGAAAATTGTTGGAGTAGTCAAGATGTATGGCATTTCTACATGTATACGCTAACTTATTGCTCATCTCACGTAATTGTTCTACATTTTGATGAAAGCAAGCATTATCTACAGGTAACCCCCCTTTTGCTGTCAAGGGTTATGGAAATGGTTCCTATGGATTTTCCTTCCTTTTTTGCCGCAATAATATAGGTCTGATCACACCTGTCAAAATGAGGATGATGTATTACGCGTGTGTCTTCTTTCACTTCAATTAATCCAGCTCTTAAATAGCTTTCATAGGTTAGTGCGTAAATTTCATCTAATTCCTCTTCCTTCGTAACTCGTACTAAATCTACCCTTCCATTGTTCTCAATTTTAAAGTAGTATGTACACAGAAAAGTGTAAAACCAGAATTGGTCTTTTGAGAATAAGGTAAGTGGAGGTTGGATTGTGATAAAAAAAAAGGGCTCCTTAAAAGAAGCCCTCATTCAAGTTTATATTTAATAACTTATTCACCTAAGTGCATAAAATCTTTCTTCGCTAATAATTCGTCTTCAGACTCTTCGAAATCTGGATCGTCAACACAACAGTCAACAGGACAAACAGCAGCACACTGAGGCTCATCGTGGAAACCAACACACTCCGTACACTTATCCGTTACGATGTAGTATACGTCCATGTCTTTTGGTTCGTGGTCTTGATCGGCTTCTATTTCTTCTCCGTCAAGCGTCGTAATTATACCTGCTAAAGATGTACCGTCTGCATAATTCCATTCAGCTCCACCTTCGTATATTGCATTATTCGGACATTCCGGCTCACATGCTCCGCAATTGATGCACTCATCCGTAATCATTATTGCCATTCTCTTGTATTTTTTAAACGTTAAAACGTAAGTTTGCAAATATAAAACGAAGCAGGCGTATATTTGGTTCGTTTTTGAAAAATATTTGTAAAATATTCATTGTTGAGAACAATATGACAATAGAACAGCGTATAAAAGCTTTTGTAGCCTTAGGAAAGGTAATGCAACATTTAGGAGAAGGAAAAGATTGGGAAAGCACAGACATAGGGCTTACCGCGAGCGAATACGAGAAAATTCAACGCATTATTAATACCCAAATTCATCACAATGGATGGTTTTCAAAAGATAATATTCAAACGAGTTTAAGAAATTTGGCTTCCATGTTAACCGAAGAAGGTTTAACAGCATGGGTCAATAAATACGA
>NZ_JAWWCF010000326.1:0-1551 GCF_033720595.1 Lishizhenia sp.
AAGCAATTACGCCATGGGAGTGATCCTCCTTCCCATAATGCTCTTTCATGCGCTACAAATATTTATCATAAGTATTATCGCCACTAAGCTTGGGAAAGAAAATAAGACAACATAGAATTTGATTTTTACCTATCTTCACCCCATGAATCCGATAGAAATAAGAACGGTTGATGTGGTACAATACATCACTCCTTTACGCGAAGGAGGATCTATGCCTGGATTGGTAAGAGCCGATGATGATTTTTTATATGTTTTAAAATTCACTGGAGCTGGTCAGGGAAAAAAAGCATTGATTGCCGAATTTCTTGGTGGAGAATTAGCCCGTTTACTCGGATTAAAAGTTCCCGAACTCGTTTTCATGAATCTAGATGATACATTCAGCAAAACAGAACCAGACGAAGAAATACAGGATTTATTACAATTCAGTGTTGGACTCAATTTAGGGCTACACTTTTTATCTGGCGCAATAACGTATGACCCTTTGGTTTCTGATGTTGACTCAAAAACTGCATCTAAAATTGTGCTTTTAGATAGCTTAATGAGCAATATAGACCGCACAGCTAAAAACACCAATTTATTAGAGTGGAAAAATGAACTATGGGTAATTGACAACGGTGCTAGCTTTTACTTCCATCACAATTGGGAGACATGGGAAAATCATTTAACACGAACATTTCCCTTAATTAAAGACCACGTGCTCTTGCCAAAGGCCAAGCATTTAGATGAAGCAGCAAAATTGATTCAAGAAAGATTCACAGCCGAAGCTTTGCAAAATATTATAGCCGCAATTCCAGAAAATTGGTTAGAGGATGAAGCTGTATCGCTTACACCAATAGAAATGAGAACTGCCTATTCAACTTACCTAAAGGCCAAATTAGAAAACATTGACCAACTAGTAAAAGAAGCGAAAAATGCAAAGTAAAGAGAAGTTTGAATACGCTATTATACGTTTGGTACCGCGTGTTGAACGCGAAGAATTCTTCAACATAGGAGTGCTACTCTTTTGCAAACGCAAGAAATTTTTAAAGATGAAGGTTTTCGTTGACCCTCAAAAAGTTGCTTGTTTTAATACACCGGTTGACTGTGAAAAAGTAGAAAGCTATTTAAAAGGTTGGCAAAAAGTATGTGAAGGAGGTAAAGCTGGAGGGAGAATTGGTGAAATGGATTTGACGGATAGATTTAGATGGTTGGCTGCATCTCGAAGCTCCATCATCCAAACCTCAATGATGCATACAGGTAAAACTGAAAACCCAGAAGAAACACTACAACTACTTTTTGAAGAAACGGTTTTATAAATACGAAGAAACACACCCTTTCCAAGATTCATACTGTACGATTTTGATCACAAAGTGCACGAAAACGGACAACGAACGTAAATCGTAAGGACTCAAAAAGCGCATTTTCACTGGATTCCTGTTTTATGGCACGACTCTTATACCCTTGTTAGCAAACACAAAAACAAGAGTCATGAAAAAATTAGTCGTACTCCCACTGATGTTTACACTCATCAGTTTTAGCGCTATAAGTGCCGGAGATCCAACAGCAGAAACA
>NZ_JAWWCF010000327.1:0-1549 GCF_033720595.1 Lishizhenia sp.
CAGCTGAGCTACGGAATCGTTTGCGTTTGCGGGTGCAAAACTACAACATTAATTCTTATTTGCAACCCTTTTTTAAGAAAAAATTAAAAAAAGTTACTTTTTTATTTCAGTGCCCAGAACTGGATTCGAACCAGCACGCACGTAGTGCACAACCCCCTCAAGATTGCGTGTCTACCAATTTCACCACCTGGGCATTATTTCAAAAGAACAGGCTGCAAATATAAACTCGAATGCCATTTATAAAAAGAATTTCTCAATAGATTTTCAAGTAAAATTTTATTGTTATTTTTAACGTTTGATTTACAATTAGTTACATTATTAATTATTTCGTTGAAATCCATTTTGAAAACTTATACGTAATTACCTAAAACCCTAAGTCGTGTTTGATATGATTGAAATCCTACATCCTAATCCTGTACCGGAGAAAATAATAGGTACTATTGACTATTACCGTTGGCGGCATGTTGATTTTATTACCCGTTTTGATGGTGATCCCAGTAGAGTTCCGAATTATTATCTAGATCTAGGGGAACATTATCTCTTTCTTTTTAAACAGAAAATAGCTTTAAAATTAAGTGCCAATGGAAGAGATTGGGTAAATCGTACAGCCTTGGCGCTACAAGAAGAATTAGAGACACTATTGAAAGTTGACCCTGAGATTGAACTCAAACCTCGAGAATTTAATAAAAGACTTTATATCACACATTTTAAAGTCTATTTTAAAACAGGTTTTCATAAGCTACCAGCGGAGGATAGAAAAATAATTTTTAAAAACATTCAATACTCAGATATTAAGAAGCTCTTGAATACAAAAGTTTAGACATAAAAAAGGGAAGACCACAATGATCTTCCCTTTTGTATTATAATGGTTTTCTTATTGAATTACCAAACGTTCAACAGCAGTTCCATTTGTACCTGTAACGGTAACAAAGTAAACTCCTTTTGGTGCATTGGTTAAATCTAATGCAACTTCATTTGTAGTATCGAAAGAAGTAGTAGCCATTACTTTCCCCTGAAGGTCTGTAATTACAATTGCCCCTGTATTAACCTCTGTAAATGATACCTTAAAGGCTCCTACAGTTGGGTTAGGGTATACATTGAATGTAGCTTCGTTCTCCGTTGCGATTCCAACGTTGTTAATAGAGAAACAGTCTGATGTATCTACACATGATCCATTTGTTACCTGAAGGGCGTAATCACCGTTTCCTTGTGGAGTAAATGTACTTCCTGTTTGGTTTGTTACAAACGACATGTTGATACAGTATAACCACTGGAATGTAGCGTTAGGATCTGTTTCATCTGCAATGTAAGTTCCATTCGGGTAATCAAAAGTTACTCCGTTGTCTACGTTATCAATTGTTAAGTCTAATGTCACAACAGAATCACACCCTGCAACAGTTTGTAAGGTAGCTGTGTATTGACCTGATGTAGTATAGGTCATACCATCCGCTGGCCAAGTGTAAGAAGCACAAGCAACTTCCGTTTGAGTAGAAGCAGTTGATGCATTCATAGTTAAATTCAATACTCTAATTGAGTCACATCCACCTGC
>NZ_JAWWCF010000328.1:0-1533 GCF_033720595.1 Lishizhenia sp.
AATTATGAGGTCTAGGTGCAATTTCATTCACCAACAGTTCATCCTCTTGAGTAAGGAAAAATTCAATGGCTAAAATTCCAACCATATCCAATTTTTCTATGATTTCTTTGGCTAATTCTTGCGCTCTGTTTTCTACAGACTCAGAAATCTCTGCAGGAGAAAATAAGAACTCTACTAAGTTTAATTCTTTGCTGAATTCACATTCTACAGTGGGGAAAGTTTTCATTTCTCCCTTTGCATTCCTCGCTACAATTACAGAAAGTTCTTTTTTGAAATCAACAAATGATTCTAATACGCAAGGACCATCAAATCCATTGGCAATGTCAGCTTCAGTTTTTACAGCTTGTACCCCTTTACCATCGTATCCACCTTTTCTAAGTTTCTGCATTACGGGTAAAAGGCTAAGGTTTTCAAAGATTTCTTCTTTTGAGTTGACCAAGGCAAAAGGAGCTGTTGGGATACCGTTGTTTTGGTAAAATTCTTTTTGCAAACCTTTATCTTGAATCATTTCTAAAATATGAGGCTGCGGATATACTTTTACGCCTTTGGCTTCTAATTCCTTTAAAGCTTTTACGTTAACGTGTTCAATTTCTACGGTAATAACATCTTTGTCTTTACCAAAGTTCATTACATCGTCATAGTCGGTAAGTTTACCTAAGGTGTAAGAGTTGGCAATTTTCGAACAAGGCGCTTCAGGATCATTATCCATGCAATGTACATGAACGTCGTAATTAATCGCTTCTTGAATTAACATTCTCCCTAATTGACCACCGCCTAATACTCCGAGTCTAAAATTATTTCCGTACCAAATTGAATTCATGCTGCAAATATAAGTGGCTTTTACTAAATTATCTTTCATTTTTTAAGAGTTATTGCTTCTGACGGCCATCTCTTTAAGTGAAAATCTTATTTTTGCAGTTTTTAAGGCAATTCTAAGGTTTGTTAAGGCTGCAAGACAAAACATTTTCAACTTTCATAGATGCTGCACGCGTTCAAGCGGCGGTAAAGTCTGTAGCACAAACAATAAATTCTCATTACAAAGGTGAAGATGTTATTTTCTTGGCTATTTTAGATGGAGCATTCATGTTCGCAGCTGATTTGTTGAAGCACATAGATTTAGATTGTGAAATCAGTTTTGTTAAAGTAGAATCTTATCAAGGTACACAAAGTACCGAGAAGGTTAACACTTTGTTAGGCTTGGATGTAAATCTGGAACAAAAGAATGTTGTTGTTCTTGAAGATATTGTTGACACAGGTAGAACAATAGAAAAGGTAAAGGAAATTGTAAATCCTTCAAAATGTAAAAGTTTTGAAGTAGCTACTTTTCTTTTTAAGCCAGAAGCATTTTTATTTGAAGATAGCCCTAAATTTGTGGGCTTAGAAATCTCCAATACATTTGTGGTTGGTTATGGTTTAGACTATAATGAAAAAGGTAGGAATTTGGATGCCATTTTTCAACTTAATACAGAACAAAAAGATATGTTAAATATAGTATTATTCGGCCCTCCTGGAGCAGGGAAGGGAACACAGTCA
>NZ_JAWWCF010000329.1:0-1503 GCF_033720595.1 Lishizhenia sp.
CGACCTGGTTTTTCATTCCTTTCTTGCAAAGCTTCACAAGGTCGCTCTCCAATAAAGCATTCAAAAGCCAAGCCCCAACATCCGCGGTGCCGCTGCTATCACTAACAGAAGTCAGTTTTGAGAAGGAGTCTGGGGTTGAGAGAGGAAAACAAATGACACAAAAAAAGGCTACTGCTTCAAACAATAACCTTCACCAATATCCATGTTGTTCTTTATTCAAACAACCTTCCAAAAGTTTGATCTATTTTCTTTCCGATATAAGGAACATATTTGTATTCTCCATTTGCCGCACCTACAATTTGTAGAATGCATATAATAAAGTACAGTAAATTCAAAATACCGTTTACCGTATCTAAATGCAATAGACGTAAAAGTGTGCTAAGTACAGTAATTAGAATTAACAATCCGAGCGACTGGCGCAGGTGAAAGGCATTGAAACGCTTATCATCTCCTTGCTTATCGTTGTTTAGTACTAAGGCAACTATAAAACCTATAATGGTAATATAGGTAATAATGGAGGGCAGTTTATTTTTTTCCATGACCTGAAATTTAAAAAAAGAGCCCTCTACGAAAGAGAGCTCCAATATTAACCTGTAGAAGTTAATAACTGATCCGTTAAACATAGTTTACGCGAATACTCTCAGAAGGTTACAGAAACACAATTTTTTTTAAACCTCATTTTTAACTACCTTTTAAGTAAATTAAATTTATGTCGCCTGCGAGAAGTTTTTTACTAGCATTTATTATGCATGAACTATATTTTTAGGTTACTAAATTAAACAAGCGTTTATTATGAATGTCAAGATTTTTCCCAACAAAAAATCACCAAGACTTTTCAGTAATAATTTCTTGGAATTACTGACTTGGTCACACCCACTACTGATTTTTAGTATGTACAGTGTTATTGCATACTTTTTAATGAATTATTTTATTAACGAGCTCCATCACACCCTTGGAAGCGCCATTGGTTATTTCGTCTTAGGATTGTTTAGCTGGACCTTAGCAGAGTATTTCATGCACAGGTTTTTGTACCATAAAATCAAAGACGCTAGTTTTAACAGTGGTTTTCAGTACATGTTTCATGGTATACACCACGAATACCCCAATGATGAAGGAAGAATAGTATTACCTCCTGTTCCTTCTTTGATTATTGCCTCCTTATTCTTCTTGGTGTTTTACCTTTTCATGGGCGAAACTACCTATGCCTTTGGTCCTGGTTTTATGATCGGTTATTCTTTGTACATGAGTATACACAACATGGTGCATAAACGTCCATCTCCAAAGAAATACAACTTCTGGTGGCGTCATCATAACATTCATCATTTCCAGCAGCACGACAAAGCCTTTGGAGTAAGTACTTCGCTTTGGGATAGAGTTTTTGGAACCATGCCTGAGATAAATAGGAGTACAGTTTATGCAGATTTTGTTTATTAGAATTTTAGAGTTTTTGTCTTTTAGACTTTTAGAAAGTTAATTTTAATTGCTCCGTTTCTGTTATGAGGC